>CBDUQI010000088.1:0-21308 GCA_965369325.1 uncultured Gammaproteobacteria bacterium | reverse complement strand
CTCTGCGAAAAAACCCGTTTGTAACGCACGTATACAAGTACGAGCACCGGCTGCAGACCCGCTACTCAAGGATCCGATCAATCACGCCTTAGGCATAGGGAGAATCGGCCATCCGGAGGTTGATGCGAATGGGTGTGCCAACGCTCTTCTTTTTATCAATCACTGGCGAAATTGTTCGCCAAGGAGCGAATCGATGAAAGTACTTACAAAGAATCTGTGCGGCGTTGCCCTAGTCGGAATGATGGCCGCTGGGTCGGCCCAGGCGCAGGACGGATGGTATGTATCAATTGGCGTCGGCGAGGCGGACGACGATATCTTGGAGACCTCAGATACGGCGTGGAAGCTGTCGGCCGGCGGTTACTTCTCAGAGCACTTTGGCGCTGAGGTGGGGCTGGTCAGTCTCGGGTCACCCTCAGTATTGGGCATAGAATTTGATCAGGGAGGCATCGCCGCGTTCGGTTTAGCGCGCTTACCGTTAGGCGAGAATTTTGATGTTCATGCCAAGCTCGGCTATTTCGCATGGAGAGTTGAAGCAAGCGCGGACGGGATAAGTGCGTCAGAGGACGGCACCGACTTTGCGTGGGGGCTAGGAACCGGATACAACTTTGGGGACCGTTTTCGACTGGAGGCGCAGTATGAGCAATTCCTGGATCTTGTTGGCTCGGATGTTGATATGTTGAGCGTGTCTGCGGTCTACAAATTCAACTAGGGAATGCTACGCACTCCAACCGCGCGTATGCCAAAGCGAATGCGAATGCCTATGATGCCGCCGCGGTCCAACGACCCGCTTCACTTCCGCTAGCCGCCATTGGGGTGATACGATGGTTAGGGACCACAACCGACCCAGGAATCAATATCGAATTTCATATTGAACGCGTCGGAAGAAGTCTCAGAGGAGAATGTCCTCTCGGACCTGACCATCAAGCATACAGGCTTCACGCACAGCGCATTGGAAATTGATGACCGTGAGTCAGTGGAAAAACACCTCTTTGAAATGGGGATTCCAATTACTGAGACTATTGAGTTACCAGACGGTACAGAATTTTTCTTTGTGCGTGACCCTGACAAGAATGTAATTGAGTTTCACAAACCGGTAGAGGGCTAGAGGTGCGTGCGTGCCTCGTACCCGAAGCGAACGATCTCCGGTAGGACAAATGAACATAAAGCCAACGAAGGTGTTCTATGATTTTGATAGAATTTTTCGCGCTCTTTCTCTGCGGCACATTTTTCGGCGCAGCTGTATATATCTCTATTGCTCAGCATCCGGCTACGATGAAAGCCGGAATGCCCTTCGCGGCCAAGTTTTTTCCTCCAATGTATGGCCTCGCAGCACCCATGCAAATTGCCTCTGCTGTGGGTGGTACATTGGCAGGTGTTGCGCAATGGTTCCTAGGCGGCTCGATTCTCTGGATTGTTGGTGCCGTGCTGCTGCTATTCGTGATTCCTTACACGGTCCTAGTTCTCAAGCCAATCAACGATCAGTTGCTCGATGCAAATTCAGAAAGAACTGACTCGGAAATTGAATCGTTGCTCAATCAATGGGCGCCGCGCCATTGGATTCGAAGCATCGCCAGTGGGTTATCGTTTGCCATCTACCTCTGGGCAAGTATCTCAATGTAGGTCGGCTATTGGCTCGGTCGCCGACGGTCTGTGACTGCTAAGTTTTGCAGTTTGAGCGTCTACTTTCGGGAATAGCTGCCATTTGAGCCCGATCGACGCTGAAATGTACGGTCGGGTCCGAGCTACTACCCCTAGCAATGTTAACACCGAGCGATAGATCGCTAGGAGTGCCCGCCAATCGAGTAGCGATACGCGAGTATTCATGATGGCCTTGAGCCCAAAAATAGACCGGGCAATACTTGCCCAGTCGCGCGTTCTCCGCCTCCCACTCTAGTCGACGCGAGCCGACTGAGCTCCAAATAGCTGACTAACATCGTCTTGGGTTTTCCACTTGAGGAACAGTTTCGCCCGAACCGCGACTTTTCCGTCAGCCCTTTGGTTTGCTTCGAAGCCCGATATTCCCATGCCGCGTTTAAACACATTGTTCTTCGTCCCGGTAGTAAGATCGGTGACATTCACTTGCCGTAGTGTTTTTTCGAGCGCGACCAGATATGCCGCTTCGGGCGTTCTGAACCAGCGAACCGCCCAAGCATAGTGCGCGAGATTTTTGGTGCCTAGCTTGGTCACTAAGGATTCCTTGAAGCGCATATCCTCACAGATATTTAAGACCGCATTTTTCTTCCTACAATTCACACCCTGGCCTATTTCCTTACCGCTCGTGCTGACCTGAATTGCAAACAACTGCCCATTGTGAATATCCATCAGGACATAGTCGGTGGACTCCTCGCCAAGTCCTAACGGTGCGGTCAGATCGCCGAATCCGCTACTCGATCGGCCTGACTCCAGTAGCATAAAGCCGCTTTCGAACGGATCAGCAAACTGGTACGAGGCGGCGCCGAAGCCGTTTGGCGCGTTGTACTGGTTGAAGGCGCCGTCAACGGTGTAGCTGAAGAACTTGCCGCCGCTGCGTCCAACGAGTCCCTTGTAGGTCAGCGATACCTCGTCGGCATCCAGAATTTTGTCGTTCGCCAGCGTGACCAATTTGCCGCCCTTAGGTCGGTTGGCGACATCGGCCAGCTTCTGATCGCCGTCCGCGTTCCTAAATACAATCGCGGAACCGTGAGTTTGGGCAAGCTGCGCTACGTACCCGTTGGACGAAAACGGATCCTCCTGTCGGTCGATCAACGTGCCTGATACAGTTTTGGACGGTGTTTGGTCACTGGATTTTGGTGCCTCCGTGCTGGCTATCCGAGATTCTTCTGAGGCCTCGGAGAGCGTGCCGCTCTTTCCCTCGCTGTCTTGCCCAAATGTCAACTGAAGCGTCTCGCGTGGCAGCTCGTTAATTGCCTTGGTGATATCAACGAGGAACGCAAGGCAATCGCCCGAGTCGTTTACGCACAAATCAATAGTTTTCCTATCGGCCAGCACACGACCGACCTCGGTGCCTTTGAAAGTATCAGGGACCTGTTCATTGGCGTCAGTCGCGTACTTATTCAGTGGAAATTCCGCGCTTTTGGCTGCCCAAACGTCAAAGAGTGCTTTGTTGCAAAGAACATCGCCAACGACACATGCCAGTATGTAATTGTGCTGAAGCGACTTGTCGGCCGTGCCCGCTTCAACCGATTCTACGGCTGCTTCGCTAAGCGCAAAGGGAGCGCTGCTCACGACGTGCGCGACACCGCAACCGAAAAATACCAATAATAAGGACGCCACGTTCCTTAGTTCCGGGTTTCTCATCTCATCCCTCCCAAGCCGAATTGGCTTTATGCTCGTGAAGCTACAGGTGTGTCTCAAGAGAATCAACAGCTCACATGCGAACGCCGCCGCAGCGCCATATGCACCGACGAGCACAATACAAGCGGTTTGTCCTTTGCAGCTAAGTGCAACCAAGTGAGGGTTATTCGCACTTGCATGTGCTCCCAATTCGGCTGGTGCATCGCGTCGGTTGGTACGTTGTGCGGCAAGACCCCGTATTCACCGGGCACTCTAGTTGCTGAAGCGGATCATTTTGATACTATCAAGGCTGTCTAGTTGGTCGGCAGCAGCTGTTAAGTGGCTTGCGGTTGCCGACACTTTTAGTCTCAAGATCGGCGTCCAAGAGCGGCGATCGAGGAATGTAAGGTTGCGGTCCAGAAGAGCGGCGACATATAGCGCCAATAGTGTATGAAATCGATCACGTGGCGTAGCGCCCTAAGTAGGGAGAAGTTGGTCGGTATTGGGCGAGTGCTGATCTCGAGTGCGTTTATCTCGGCTTGCGCCACGTCCACGCCGGAGAGAGTTTCAATTGTGGCCCCCCATATTGGTGCCTGGGACGTGACTATTGGGTACGCCCCGACCCCGCACAAAGGAGGTACCTATGTGTTGTTGGGAAAGTTGGGTGATCCTCTTTCGTTCAGCATACTGGAGTTCTCGGATGCGCCATTCGAGGTAAAAACACAAACGCAGGAGATGCTCTACGTGACTGAGGATTTGTCGCACGTACAGCCCGCCTTCGCGTCCCTGGCGAACATTTACGGCCTATCGGAATTCACTTGTAAAACGTTTCTTGAGTCGACCGGAATTCATACACCGTGCACCAGCGAGTTGATGAGGGCGGTGCCCATGGGCGGTGGACTTAACGCTGCGTCTGGCGTGCATACAGTTGTCGACAAGGAGAAAATCGCAATACTCTTGGAACGGCTGCCAATATTACATGGAGCAAAGAACGCCCTGGATGCGCGAATCCAAAAGCGCTGTCGTGCAATGCTTGTCGATGTGATGAGGTACGGGAATACTGAGCGTGATAGGACGCGGCGTTACAACGGATACTTTGCCGCCTGCAAGGCTCACACGCCGTCCGATGTCGCCTACGTAAAGGAGTGCCGTGCGAAGTATGGGCTTTTGGATGTTCAAGACAGGGAAATCGAGTGGGTAGGTATGCGTGAATGCCTGCGCGGTCGGGGGGTGAGCTTTGACGAGGCGATGTTTTCACCAATCGCTCGGCAGCAAGAGTAGTATCGCAGCTACCACGGATCGCTGGTACAGGCGGGCCCGACAACGTTGGTTTCGTCTTTATCGAGATCTCGTGCAAGTCGCTCCCACTGCTCTGTTTTGTCCGCATCGAAGGGGATATTTTTGACGCCAAATTCATAAAGGGTGGCGAGCTTTCTAGCTGCTTTGGCGGAGCCTAGCTCCGCAGCTTTAACGTACCACTGAATAGCCTTTTCACTATCCGGCGATATCCCGTAAGTGCCAGCTAAGTACGCTTCGGCCAGCGCTAACATTGATGGGAGATAGTTTCGCTCCGCCGCGTTTTTTAGCGATGATAAGTGTTGCGTAGGGTGTAACGTGAACAGTACGTGTTGTGCGTGGAGGTTACCTGCCCGCGCCGCTTGCTCAACAAATGGCTCTGCGGCCTGTTGGGCCGCTTCGCCGAGACCCCCACTTTGCCACAGCCATGCCAGGTTGGAAGCACTGAAAGCATCTTGCCGATTTGCGGCGTCTTGCCAATAGGTGCTGGCGACATTCAGCCACTTCTGTGCTTGAGCGGGATCTTCTGCTTGACGGGCATTCTCTGCGGCCAGCACGCCGGCGGCACACATCGCGTATATGCGCTCACCCTCAGCCGCCAGCCGATACTGCTCCAACGCTTTGGTAGCGTTTTGTTGAACCCCGATACCCATCGCGTAGAAGTACCCGAGCGCTTCGTGCCCTTCGGGAATCGATTCCGCAGCGACCTCGCCGGCCAGTTCGAAGGCAACCGATGGGGTTTTCCGGTACCGTTGCGCTGCCTGCTCCACTTGTGCTTTCGCAAGATCTGGCGGTAGCGCGCTTCTTACCTGTGAGATTCGATTCAGCACTGTTGGATTGTGAGCCGCGAATTTCTTGGCGAGGGTGAGGAGTCGCGGAAGCGGTAGGAAAAAACCTTGCTCCCTTAACTTTATAGTAGCGCTTAGGTACGCTTCGGCGATCTCATTTTCCTTTGCGAGTACAAGTTTCTTAGACCCTGGGCACTCCCGCAGTTCGGAAACGACCTCGTTCAGTTGGAGCGCGGACCGAGGCGATGATGAGATTGTTGCAATTTTTCTGTCGAGCCGTTGCAAGGTCGAGCGACACACTTTGCCGATTTCCATCGCGTTAGTAATATCGGTACGTAGTTTTCGGACGGTAGGCGCATAGGCTCGACAGTCGGCTAGATTTCCGAGCCTACTTAATGCACCGGCGCCAACTGCCGGGTCAGTGTAAGTGTGATGTATGCTCCGCTCGATCTCGCTGTGGAGTGCGTCGCACCACTCTGCATTTTTTACTTTGTCGTGTAATAGCCTCTCCAGTTGTTCCTGTGTGATTTTCAGATCGTCGCACATATCCAAGGCGTTGATATGAATCCTGATCCGCGATTGCGCTTCCGGATCAAATTCGACCAGAGTAAGATCCCGCTCAATCTCACTCAATATCTCTCCGCACCCCAATGCGTTGCGCGGATAGTAGTATGCGGTAGCTCCAAGCAACGAGATTGCTGTTGCGGCTGCTAGAATGCTTAGGCGCTTCTGTCGAATTGTCGTTTCGGGTGCCGCAGGCGGCGGCCAAAGATTCGCGGGCGGCGCCGTCAGCGTATGCATCGTCGTCGTCGGCGTGCCAGGCTGTACTACCTCTAGTAGGTTGAACAGGCCATCCCAGTATTTGTCCGGACTGGACAGATCGCACCAAAGGATGTTCGGGATTGCTGGCTGCGGTGGGCACTCCCGGAACAATACGGGAATGACCTTGTTGTAATTGTCCCTGTGCCCGTCCTCTAGCGCCTGCGCAACCTCCATGTTTACCCACGGTGATGCGACGGAGTCTGGCGACAAGATCGCCACCAAAAATCTGCATTCCTGAACGCCCTTCCGGATCGCAATGGGGAGCGGATCACCAGGAGACATGGTTGTTTGGTCCAACCAAACATCTACCCCATGTGCGTCGAGGTCTTTGCGTAGGCGAAGCGCGAATGGTTTATCAGCTGAACTGTGCGCTAGAAAAACTCGGGCCATGTGTCGAACCGCCTGCTTGCCACAGGAGCTGATTGTATTTCGTGAAACTAGAAATAACACTAACACAATGCCAGGTTGCCCTGGCACTTGCTGTTGAAATGAGGTCGCGGCTGTCTCGTGCGCTATGGCAGAGGTGGGCACGGCTTGAAGTAAATGTCAGCCCGGTGGGTCTCCCCACCGGGCTGACCAACGCCGCCGGCGGCAGTGTGGGAACCGCTACACTGCCCGCCGGCTGCTATCGTTCGACCTACCGCTATCGGGCACCGCCCCCGGCGGGACCGGGCGCCTGGAAGAACAGTAACTTCATGGTGACCAGATCCAGGAAGTTGACCGTGCCGTCGCCATTCAGGTCGGCGTGCGGATTCGCCGTGAAGAAGACCGACTTCATGATCTGAAGATCCAGGAAGTTCACCACGTTGTCCTGATTCAGATCCGGATCGCAGGCGTTACCGAAGCCATCGCCATCGGTGTCGCGCTGGTCGGCGTTCTCACGATCGAGGCAGTTGTCTGTGTCATCGCCGATCCCGTCGTTATCGCCATCCTGGATCGGCGCGATACTGAAAGCGCCGCTTGCGAAGGCACTGGCGTTGAAGGCGGAATCCACCGCGCGTACGTGCCATGCATACTCGCCGGGTGCCAGTCCTAATAGCGGCCAGCCCGTGGCGGTGCCGATGTTGCCGGGTTCCGGCGCCCGGCCCTGCACATCGGGTGTGTCGCCCTGCGGTGCGATCCGCAGGTCGTAGGTGATCGCCTCTGGTGGTGTTGTATCGTCGGTGGCCGGATTCCAGGAAAGTGTAATGTCCGATGTGCCCTCGGTGGTGCTAAGGCCACTTGGGGCCGTCGGCGGCTGGTTGGATGCGAGTGCGTCGTTGCGGTACAGATGCATCTGCGCTTCAATCAGTCCGTTGCCGCCTTCCACAAAATAGGCGCCGGCGACAAAGTAGTCGAGGTCGCCATCGCCGTCGACGTCGAACCAGGTGAAGCTGCCGCCGTTGCCGCTCGCACCGACCGGGGCTGGCAGATCGCGTCCCAACGGCACGAAGGAGCCGTTGTCGTTCACGTAGACTTCGGATTTGCCCACGATGTTATCCTCACCGATAACGGCCCCGGTGAGCAGGATGTCTACATCGCCGTCAGAGTCGTAATCCGCCCAGGTCGCCGCATGCAGATCTAACCACGGGAAGAAGCTGGATTGCACGATGGTTTGCGGCTGGTAGACGCCATTTACGTTCTCGTAAATGCGCAATAGCGTTTTGTATACGCCGTCGGTGTCGAACACCAGACCGACAATCAGGATATCCAGGTCGCCGTCACCGTCATAGTCCGCCCAGTCACCGAGACCGTAATCGACCCTCAGGTTGCCGATCGGCTCAGCGCTGGTGAATATGCCACCGTCGTTGCGATAGGTTCTCACGAAGCCGTTGTCGAGGAAGTTGTCCACGTTGGTCATGAACAGATCGAGATCGCCATCCCCATCCGGGTCGGCCCAGGCGGTTTGTGCATGCGTGGTGCCGTCCAGTTGCGCTGGTACCTGAGTGAACGCCCAGCCGCCGGACCCGTCCGCGCCGTCATTGCGCATCAACGCCGTGCCGCGCGCTGAGGTCTGCTCATCACGCACTGATGGGATCAGCAGGTCTAAATCAGCATCGTTGTCGTAGTCGGCCCAGGTCAGCGAACGCAGGTCGTATGCACTGGAGTAGTTGGAATCCTCTTCATAGCCCGGCAAGTCGGCGTCGATCTGCACCAGCGCGCCGTCATCGTTGCGATACAGCGCAGTGGTCCCTTCGACCGCGACCGCAAGATCGGGATCGCCGTCGCCGTCGAAATCGCCAAAGGCAAGGTCGGATTCATTGCTGATCAGTCCGCTCAATGGCACTTCCTGGGTGGTGAACTGCCACTCGCCGTTGCCGCCGATGCCTTCGTTCATAAACACCACCAGTCGGTCGGTTGTCCCCACGTTGTACTCGACGAAGTAACCAATGGCCGCGAGGTCCAGATCGCCGTCGCCGTCGAGGTCGGCCGGCGCCGCTGCATTCAGCCAGAAGTCATGGTTTGCGTCGGTCATCCAAAGCGGATGGGTGGTTGAGCTGATTTCGCTAAACGTTGGCCCGGTGAACGTGATCCAATCCAGGTCGATCTGCCCGGATGCACCACCCGCGCCATCGACCGCGATGTAATAGGTAACGCCGGCGGTGACGGGCACATCCCGCACCTGGCTTTGCTGACCTAGGCTGTTGTCGTTGGAGCCGAGTTCGGTCAGCGCGTCAAGCGCGGCGCCCGAGTAGACGGCAAGTGTCGTATCAAAGTGCGACAGCAGCGTATCGACGCTCAGGAAGCCGTCTTCGACGGCGATCCAGCTAAACCAGACCGACGCGCCGCCGGTGTCACCGGCATGATCGGGCTCGCCTGGCTCTTTGCTTGCGCCAATGCTTGTGGCCACCAGGTGTCCACTGCCTTCGATGGGCAAGGCATTGGCAAAGTTGTCGTTGCTGAATGCCTGCACCGTGTAAGCGACGCTCTGCACTGAGGTGTTGCCCCAGTTATCTGTCCCGGTCACCGTAAAGCTGGCGGGTCCGACCATGCTGGTGTCGATGGGCGTGAGCGTCTCCACCTCGCCAACACAGCTTGCAATGCCTGATCCCAGGGTCTCGTCGGTGCAACTGTAGTCAGCGTTAACAAGGGTGTCCTGGAAGTACACGTCGCCCTCCTTCGGCGAGGTGATCGCAACCGAGGGCGGCGTGGTGTCGTTGAGGGCCTCGAACGCCCAGTTGAGCACGTAGTTACCGCTCGCGTCCCAGACGCCGGCAATGACGACGGAGTAGGTCACGCCGGCGAACACGCGCGCGTCGTGTATCGCACTCTGTGCGCCGACTGCGTCGTCGTTGGCATCAATCTCGGTCAGCGCGTTGACTGCGGTGCCAGTGTAGATAGCGAGCAGCGTGTTAAAGTCTGAGCCGAAGGTATCCATGGAGAGGAACCCGTCGCCGGGCGCGGTGAGGCGGAACCACACCGAAGCGTCGCCGACATTGCCGGCATGGAAGGGTTCGCTGAGTTCAAGCGTCGCGCCGGCGTTTGTGCCGGATACGCTGCCAGTTGCACCGCTAAGGCCCGTGGCCGCGGCGAAGTCGTCGTTAGGGGGATTGCCGACGACGGTGTAGCTCGCGCTGGCTTCCGCGATGTTTCCCGCACCGTCAGAGGCTGTGACGGTAAAGGTAAAGTTGCCAGGTACGCTGGTGTCCATAAGGGTGCCGTTGGGGACTGGTCCTTCGCATGACAACAGGCCGGTGCTGGGCGTGGGATCGAAGCAGGAATAACCCGACCACAGCGGTTCGCCCTGGGCCAGTACCAATCCGTCGGCCGGGCTCCACAACGTGATCACGGGAGGCTCGAAATCGAACTGTTCCGCGAACGACCAGTTGAACGTGACTAATCCGGTGTCACCGAAGTAACCATCCACCGCGATCGAGTAAGTGGTGCCGGCCGTTACGGGCACGTTCGACAGCGCGCTTGTGTTGCCGCTGCCGTGATGCGCGCTCAGCGATGTCAGAGCGTCCACCGCCTCACCGGTGTACATGGCAACCGAGTTGCTGAAGTTCGAGCCGGTTGTGTCTGCGGTCAGAAAGCCGTCAAGGCTCGCGGTCCAACGGAACCAGATGGAGGCATTGCTCGGCAGGATGGTGTGGTCCGGCTCACCGGACTCGACGGTGGCACCGACATTGGTACCGTTCCACGTGCCTGAAGGGCCCAGTACTTGCGCGCTGGCGAAGTTGTCGTTGGATGGGCTGTCGACGATTTGATAGGTACGTGTTGCCTGTGCCGAATTGCCCACGCCGTCGACAGCGGTCACGGTGAAGTCAAAAACTCCGGCAATCGAAGTATCGAGTGGCGTGCCGGTGGGCACCGCGCCGGTGCAGTCGGCGATGCCGGAACCGAATAGCTCATCAATGCAACCATAGTCCGCAACAATCGAGGCGCCGACTGAGTAGACAGCACCGGCGGCTGGCGTGTTGATGGTGGCCAGCGGTGCCGTGACATCAATCCCGCCAATCCCATACGTGATTGTGTTGGTGCTGCTGTTGCCAGCGACATCCGTGGCGGTCACCGAGAAGCTGTAACTGCCGGGAGTGGCGGTCTCGAGCAGCTCGCCGACGGCTACGTCTCCTTCGCACGTCGCCACGCCGGTGCCGAGTGTCTCGTCCGCACATGTGTATTGTGCCGGGAGTAGGCCGTTCTCGACGTAGGTGGCCCCTTCCAGTGGCAGTGCGATGCTGATCGTGGGTGCGGTGGTGTCGGTGCCGTCGAAGAACGAGACATTGAGCACCACATCACCCTGCGCGGCGCTGTAGCCATCCACCGCGATTCGGTACTCGGTGCCATTGATCACCGGTACATTTGCGAGCTCGCTCTGACGGCCGAAAGTGTCGTCGTTGGCGGCGACTTCGCTCAGCGCGTCTACCATCGTTCCGGTATACATCGCGAGCACCGTATCGTAGGCAGAGCCGAAGGTGTCGACTGTGAGGTAGCCGTCGGTCGGCGCCGTCCAGGTGAACCAAATGGAGGCGCCGATCGGCACGGACGCATGGCCGGGTTCGCCCGGCTCTGATGTCGCGCCCACGTTGGAACCCAGCCAGGTGCCTTCCGCAAGCGGTTCCGCGTTGACGAAGTCATCGTTCGCGGGCGCGCCCTGTGCATGAGCTAGCGACATGCCTAAGACCGCCCAGAGAGCGGTGCCTGTAACAAGATGCCTGAGTGCCACAATAGTACCCTCAATGTTGGTTCGTTATGGTGCGGTCCACACGCGGCCGCACCTTGAATTGTGACGCCGTAACATGCACGGAAGGAACACAGATCTGACGCGAACACGACGAAGCGAACCGTCCGGTGAATCGTGGCGCTGTGCTGTCGGCTCGAGGCATTCGGTGAACAACGCGCAACAAGGATGGATGCGTTCGGTTACCGTTGTTACGGCAGATCAGGGGGGGGCGAGCGCGTCTTGCGCGCGTTGAACTGAGATTTTGCATCCGCGCCAGCGATTGCCGGCCTGGCGTGCGATGACCGCCCGTCACGATCATGCACGCCAGGCGTCGGCGCGGCGTATCGGCTAACTATTCGGCTGCCGCCTCCAGCCTTTGCGCATGGTTCAACTCGTACGGTGGCGCCTCACCACCTGGGCCCTTCAGGTAGTGATCCATCCAGCGCATCAGGCGCAGCGAATAGTCGTACTGGGCGGCGGTGTTCCTATTGCCATGACCCTCGCCGGGATACATTACCAACCGCACCGGCGTCTGCGTACGAATTTTGACGAAGCGGTACATCTCCAGCGACTGGCTCGGGTGCACGCGCGGATCTTTGTCGCCGTGCATGATCAGCAGCGGTGTCTTGGTCTTGCCGGCGTGGTAGATGGGACTGCGCTTTAACAACCACATCCAGTCCTCCCAGGGCCACGCACGTGAATGCACGTTGTACATCTCATAAGGAATATCGCCGGTGCCGAATTTTGATATTTGGTCGGAGATGCCGACAAACGCGACGGCTGCGGCGTACTCTTCGGTGAGGGCGCTGGCGCTCCACATGCTTGCATAGCCGCCATAAGACCCGCCGGTGATGCCGACGCGATCCTTATCCACCAGCCGTTGTTTCACCAGATGCCGTTTGGCGTCAACCAGATCGTTGAACTCCTCTTCGGCGTAGTCGTGCTGATCGAGTTTCGTGAACTCGACACCGCGCCCGGTGCTACCGCGGTAATTGGGATAGACCACGGCATAGTCATTGGCGGCGAACACCTGCCCTGGCCGGCCGTAGGTGGTCATCCATCCGTCGGAGAAATGCGATTCCGGCCCGCCGTGCGCGATTACGATGAGCGGATTGCCGCCTGCTTTGCGTTTGGCCGGATGAAGCAAGATCGCCTCCAGCGTGAGTCCGTCACGCGCCTGGTAGGTGATAACTTCCTGCCGGGCCAGTGTGCGCTCACTGAGCCATGGGTTTGAATCGGTCAGCCGGATTGGCTCAGCGCCGTCGCGAAGCACGTAGAGCTCTGTCGGATGCCCCGGCATCTCGGCCAGCGCCGCTGCCGCACTCTGGCCTGGATTGCCATGTACGTTGCGGATAATCGGCCCTGAGGAAGGTGCCACGCCGGGCGATGCGCCCTCGGCAATTGAGGCGGATTTCCACTCTGTGTAGGTACCGCGATTGCCCAGCCAGCGTATGTTCTCATTGTCTTGCCAGATAAAATCACCCACGTGCCCCATGTACCCGGGCACGACCTCACGCTGCCGCCCAAGCCCGCCGGATGATGCGACGTACAGTCGCCCTTCTTTCGGGTCGTTTATGTCCACACTGCCGATGTAGGCCACATGTTTACCGTTCGGCGAGAACTTGAATCCACCGAGTTTGCCGACGGTGCCGACGCGACTGGTCACCTTCGCGTTCGCCGTATTGACGATGTAGATATCCTGCGAGGTGTAGCTGTCGTCGACCAGCGGCGATGGCGCCAGCGCGACCGCAAAGCGGTTGCCGTCGCCAGACCAGGTGAATGAGTGCGCCGAGCCTGGTAACTCGGTGGCGCTTGCCTCAAGGGTGGCGAGGTCCAGCATCCAGACCTTGACCGGCAGCACCGACTCTTCATAGATGAGGGCCTTGAAGCCCTTCTCCTCCAGCTCCTTATGCTTTTCGGGCGGTGCATCGGTGGCGGTGAACGCGATGCCCTGGCCATCCGGCGACGGATAGATCTTGCTAATGGAATTGACGTGCGTGAACAGTTGCTCCGCTTCGCCGCCAGCCAGCGCGATCCGGTAGAGCGAATTGAAGTCGGCATCTTCATCCCGTTTTGCCAGGAAGAAAATTGCCTCGCCATCGGCGGACCAGGTGAATTCGGAGATATCCACATCGCCGGTGACGTACGCGGTCGAATGACCTTCCAGGTCGGTGACATGCAGCTCGTGATAGGCCTTGCCGTCATCGTCCTTGTAAATCTCGCGCGGCACCTGCAACCGGTAGGCGATTCGATCACCGGCCGGGTTCATCCGCACGGTGGTCACCCGCTTAATCTTACTGATGTCCTCGAGCGTGAGTGGCGTGGCCTGGCTCATCGGCGCGCCGCCGCACAGGACCAGCGTGGCGAGCAGTACGAGTATCTTGTTCATTGTGGGGTCCGTTGGCAGTTGTTATCTAATGCCAAGAACATAACCCCCGCCGCCTGATGCATCAAGGCCGAACCGCGCCCAGCGACGCTGGATGCTGCCAGCGGCTCGGAGGTAGCCGCAGGTTTGACAGCGTAGTGACAGGCGCCGTAATTGGTTGGAGTGCATCAGCACAATGATAAATCTGGCTTTCGATCGTCGATTACGCAATCACGTAGGACCCCTGGGCCGCGAAGTGCCGGGTTAGAGTCCCTCCGGGATTCTGTCGCCCGGCCAGACAGGTAATGTGCCTAAGACCTCAATTTCCGCTATGTTAATGGGGGCGTGTACGGCGGGCGACACGTTGAATCGGGATCCAGACACACACAGATGGGAACTTCGTGAACATGTATGTAGCAAAGAAAGCGACAACGGGCACGCACCACGCTGGGCCGTTTTTTACGATTGCAGTGTTGAGCATTTGGTGCTGTATCGCGCTCCCTGCCGTTGCTGATACTTGGGATGCGGAACAGTACGAGTTGCTAGCCGGTGATTTCAACGGTGATGCAAAAGATGATCTGCTGGTGCGCCCCATCGATTCGTCCCAGACCGTATCAATTGTGTTGTCAGAGCCTAGCGGCACGCCGACGAGCATAAATCAGCGTTGGGCTGCCGACTATCTTGGGCTGGATTGGGCCGTCGGCGATTCCGACGTATTCATAGGTAATTTCGACGGCGACCCAAGTGGTCAGGCTGACATCTTTTTGCTGGGGCGAGCGAACCAAAGCCACCGCGTGTTGGTTAGTGACGGGAACGCGCGCTTCGAGTCAATTACTCAGACGATAGGGAACGACGAGCTGCTTACGGACCTGTCTAGGGATACGCACACGATCGTCGTGGGTGATTTTAACGCGGATGGGTCCGACGATCTGTTTCTTCAGGCCCGCACACGGGGTGGCATCAATGCGGTGGCGCTGGGAGGCGGTACAGGCGCGATGTTTACTGTCGTGCAAAGCTGGGTTGATGACCCGTTGCAGAGTGATCTTGGTTGGACGCTATTCGAATCCACTGTGGTCGCAGGCAACTTCGATGCAATACCCGGCGATGAGTTACTGGTGATCGCGAAGCCCCGCCCCGTAATCATCGCATCTGTAGTGGACTTCCCGGTGATGAGGCTTGGGCCCGATTCGTTTGGTTTAGTCCGCATGAATGGCGGCCCAGTCCAGATCTTGCAAACATGGGATAGCGATGACTTCGGGGTTGATTGGTCAGCAGGTTCACACGAGATTGTGGTGCTGGATGCCAACGGTGATCAAATCGACGACATCTTTCTACAGGCCAAAGATTCTTCGGATCCCAGCTATGTGATCCAGGCAGATGGTACGAGCACTGGATTCTCCACGCAATCCAGTGTGCAGACGCTGAATAACGGTGATTTCGGCGTGGATTGGTCTGCACAGGCGTTCACCGCCATTGGCGGAAGCTTCGGCGGCGGCTCGCTTAGCGGGCTGTACTTGCAGTCTACGGCGGCGAGCGGCAGCAACAAAATAGTGACTTTCGCCGGAAACGGTTTCGTCAGCAGTGCCGCTGTTCACGCCACCGACGCGGTCACCGTGCTTGGCGATGATGTGCTCGGCAACCCAGCGGTAGGTGCCGTGAAGGGAGACCTGAACGTCGCTGGCGGTGCTGCGAGTTATCGAGTTCCGATTATGGTGCCGCCAGGGCGAGCCGGCGTGGCGCCGGGGGTTGCGCTTACCTACAACAGTCGCAGCGGCAACGGGCGACTGGGGGTAGGCTGGTCGTTGTCGGCGGGTTCAACCATCTTCCGCTGCGGCCCGACAATTGTGCACGACGGTTTCGTGGATGGTGTGAGCTTTAGTGCGAACGATCGCTACTGCATGGATGGCCAGCGGTTGTTGCTAAGTAGCGGTAGCGCCTACGGTGCTGACAATTCACAGTATCGTACAGAAATCGACAATTTTTCGCGCATCACGCTGAACTACGACGGAAACGGGCAGCCGACGACCTTCACCGTAGAAGCCAAAAACGGAATGATCCTGACTTACGGCGGCAACCAGGTGGTTGTGGCTCAGGGGCGTAGTGACAATTTTGTGTGGCCGCTAATAAAGAAGACCGATCGTCACAGCAACGAAATTCAATATTCATACGATCTTTCGGGTATGAGCACCGACGGCGAGTACATGTTGGAGGAGATTTCGTACACACATCCTACGCCTGCGTCGGCACTTCGCTACGTTCGCTTTGAATACAACGACACCCTACTCGATCCACGGCCGGATATCACCGTAAGTTACTTCGCCGGAAGTAAGCGGCGTACGACCCGAAGACTGGCAAGCGTTGAAACGTTTGTGGGCACGCGGCCGGTACGCCGATACTCGTTAGGTTACGAGTTGAGTGCAGTCACTCAGCGGTCATTGCTCAACTCGATTACCGAGTGCGCCTATGACATCAACGGCGCGAATGAGCAGTGTTTGCCCCCGAGCACTTTCGATTGGCAGGGCACGGCCGGTTTTTCGACTCAGAATAACTTCCCAGGTATTCAGACAGGTCCAGCCGGATCGTTTCACGATGGCGGAGCATTGAGTCTATTTGATCACGGATATGTTGATCTCGACGGAAATGGGCGCGCGGACTTTATCTACTTTGGTGCAGCGGGCCTATACCGTTGGGATGGCCAGGAAGACGGTTTCGGAACGCTTGAGGGCCCGTTATCGATTAACGCGACAGTCGAAGACGGCGTGCGACTGTCGAATAATCCCATGATCGACTGGAATCACGACGGTAAGAGTGATTTCACTGCGCCCTTCGGCACGGTGACGCCAAATCCGCCCGGCACTTCAAGCTGGGTATCGTTGCCGAGATTTGATGAAGATGGAGATTTTTCCGGCGACTGGACCAACGCAAGCAACGCCACGTGCTATGTCATCCAGCGTCGCCCGGCAATAAGCGGTTCCTGGACTGATTACGCAACGAGTACCGCATCGCAGTATAATTTTGTTGGACACCAGACGGGTGCCTGGCAATTTCGTGTGCAGGCGTTCAATAGCGGCGGAGTGGGCGGTGGATACAGTGGCGTAAAAGAAATCGAGATAGGCCTCGCTCGAAGCTCGCGGCTTCCTCCCAGCGCGGCTGAAAGAATGAGTGCGTGTTCTCCCCCGCCAGTTGAAGATGAGGGCACGATAGGCATCGTTTGGTTCGATGCGAACAACAACGTGCAGACTCATGACACCGGCATTAAGGTGAGCACTCCCAGCGATTTCCCGGCGCCGCACGACAACCGCGAACCGCCCGCCGGGCACTACATGGTGTTAGACGTTAACGGTGACGGCAAGCAGGATATCGTCACGCGATACCAGGACAAGTGGCGCATCCACCTACGCACGCAGACCGGCTTTCAAGAGCAGGCATCCACCGTAGATGTGGGTGACGACATTGCGGTTCGCGTGATCGAATACAACGGCGACGGAAAGTCGGATTTGCTTGCCCTGCAGCCCAACGGTGCTCAACCTCGATTGTTGCTTTCTCAAGGAACCTCGTTCCAGGTCATCGCAAACGTTCTCCCGCAAGTGGGATACGGCAGTTATGAGTACTTTGATGAAGGGATTCAAGAAGAGGCGACAAATCTGGAGCAGCCAGTGCCGCCGATTCAAGGGGATTTCAACGGCGATGGACTCACGGACTTTGTCATCGCACAGGACGCGGAGTCTGACCCCAACGGCCGTATGTACCTGCACCTGAACACCGGATCTGGATTTGAAGTGATCGATACTGGTCACGACTCACCGTTCTCGGCTCCCACCCCGCGCGGGAGCCACTTTGCCCTGTCACCGGAGCGGCTCGCCTACTTTATTCAAGTGATTGACTACGACGGTGATGGTGATCTGGATCTGTTGTTGCCAGCAGTCAAGCAGACTGACGCTTACGGCCCATGCGTTCCGGTTTCGCCGACGGAAATGGAATGCGAAGGTGTTGATTTTGTCGCTATCGAAGACGAGTACACCTGGGATGTGATGCAGTTCAATGGCGAGAATTTTTCCGCACCTCTATCCACCGGAATACGGATGCCATTGAGTGGCGGGCGCAACCTGGACTTGAACGCGGACGGGCTGGATGAT
Source organism: uncultured Gammaproteobacteria bacterium (assembly GCA_965369325.1). GTDB lineage: Bacteria > Pseudomonadota > Gammaproteobacteria > Steroidobacterales > JBCBZW01 > CBDUQI01. The sequence goes on along the minus strand of CBDUQI010000088.1, from coordinate 3,485 downwards.
CTGCTGACCCCGGCCTCAGGTGCTCACGATCAACTGCAGCCGGAACCACATGCCGACGTTAGACTTCGGCGCGGTCCACATCCGGACATGATCAGTGATATTCGCGACGGTTTAGGGCGGCAGGCGCAAATTACTTACGCTTCCACAGGCAGCAGCGCCGTTTACGATCTTGCCTCTGCAGCGCAGGTGAACAACTTCCCGGAGATGAACTTCGCTAGCACTATGCAGGTGGTGCAGTCCTTAGCGCAAAGCAACGGAATCGACAACGACACTAACCTCACGAGTTACTACTATCGAAATGCCAGGTACCACTTGCAAGGCCGTGGCTTTCTTGGATTCGAGTACGTAGAAGTAACAGACCAGGCGCAAGGGTTAGTCACAGAATCCGAGATTGACCTTACGTTTCCACTCATCGGACGACCGAAGAAAATAACAATCTTTGAACTGGGCGCTCAGCCAGATACGCAGTTCATTAGCCGAACGCTCACAACCTGGGACGCTAATCCAACGGCAGGCGGTGCGCAGTTTGTCTATGCCGACATCGTTGAGCAGACCACGCAAGAACCCAACAATAACTACGTGCAAACTGGCACGGTGCTCACGGATATCGACATCGGCACTAACGGATGCGTGACTCGCGTCGAAAAAGTGCAGGAAGATAGTTTTGTTGAGCACACGACGATTACCACCAGCACATATTCCAATGTCACCGCGAGTTGGTGGTTGTGTCGTCTCAACAATCAAACGGTTGAAGCCACCGTTGTGCAAAAAGTGGCGCCTTTCCCTACGGGACCCGATTGGGTGAGCACAAGCGGCGGGGTATCTCACACCGAGACTCGCAACGTCAACTTTCTCTACTACGGAGATAGCGTGGCCGCCGGCAAGCGCAAAGTTAAGAAGCAGAGAAACGAACTAGGCGATGCACAACTCGCGTCTTATCGAGAGATCAAGTACGACACCTATGGCAATGTTATCGAGCAAATCGATAACAACACCACCGATGTCACAGACCCGGCCCTTGCGGTGACCAAGCGAATTTCAAAAACGACGTATGAACCAAACGGCTATTTTCCGCAAAGTGCCATCAATGCTGAGGGGCATGTAAGCAGCCAAGCGTTCGACCCAGCTCACGGGGTTGTGCTCAGTGGGACAGATCCGAATGGTATTTCGGGGACAAACGGACACGACAACTTCGGGCGGGCGGTTAGCACAAGAGTTGTTGACTTGCCTCCTACGGCTGTCACCTACGAGCACTGTGGACTCGAGTGCCCGGCCCAAGCGCGATACGCCATCACATCCAGTCAGGCTGGCAGCCCGACCTCCACTGAGTACTATGATCAGTTCAGTCGTGTCGTAAGAAGCGCGGTACAGGGCTTTGATGGCCGTTTGCGCCTTACGGACACCCAGTTCGATTCACTGGGCCGGACAGAGCGCCAGTCCGAGCCTTACTACGCGGGCGAGACGCGATACGATACGGTGTTCGCCGGATTCGATGTCTTGAATCGTCCCGGAACCAAGATTGCCCCGAACGCAATGGTGACGGCCTATGTCTACGAGGGCCTGAAGACCCGGATCGATGTCACTGCAGATTCACGCACCATTGAAGTCTCCCGAACAAGCAATAGTCTTGGGCAACTGGTTCACACTGAGCAAGTGGATGATTCGCTGCCATCTCCAGAAGATGTTCTTAGCACCCATTTTCGACATGATGCGTTTGGCAATCCAGTGCTGATTCAGGATCCGGAAGGAAACCAGATTACGGCTGAATACGACCGGCTTAGCCGAAAGACCGAGTTCGCTGATCCGAACCGGGGCACCTGGAGTTTCGTGCATGACGTACTGGGCCAGATCGTTCGCCAGGTGGATGCGAATGGCGGCATCATGGAGTACGACTACGACAAGCTCGGCCGAGCGCTAAAGCGCTACGAACAGCGCCCCGGAGCATCCACCCTGGAAGCCGTGGCGGAATGGGTCTACGACGGCCCAGCGGGCAGTGAGCAGGCACCGTTTATCGGCAAACTGCACACGGCCAAGACGCTGAACAGCCAATCCGGCTACACGCAGAGTTACCTCTACGACGCCATCTACGGGCGCCCCACCCAAACAAGCACGTCCCTGCACATGGGTGTCGGGACAATGAGTTTCGATTCCACCACTGGATACGATGCTCTTGGGCGCCCAAGCTCGTTAACCTATCCAACCGGAATGAGCATTGGCTATCGCTACAACGCCTATGGATATCTGGACCAGGAGAGCGAGCTCGGCACGGGCAATGTGTTACGGGCGATCACCGCGCAGGACGCTCGCAATCAAGTGACGTCCCAGTCGTTCGGGTGGGACGGGAAGCTGAATCAGTCTAAAGCGTTCAATGCTGCAACCGGCCTTGTTGAAGGGCTGTGCGTTGGCACCGGAAGCACCTGTACTGCTCAAACCGCCGATGTTCAGGGGTTAAGTTACGGCTACGACGGTTACATGAACATGGCATGGCGAGAGAACCACAGTCAAACTGTCAAAGAGTACTTTGATGATTACGACGCGTTGCATCGACTGACGCAGACTCACTTAGAGCTTACCGACGGGTCCGGTACTACGTTCCCGGCAGTTACGTACCAGTACGACCGGCTCGGCAACATGAAAGCGAAATCCGATTTCGCCACCATTTACGACTACGATGGCGCGGGCGTCAGTTGGACAAATTTTGCCGGACCGAACGCGGTTACTGAAGTTGCGTTGGTCGGCGGCGGGAGCGTGAAGTACAGCTACGACGCCAACGGTAACCTGATCGAATCAGACGGCCCTAGCCACGATCGCCTGCTGACATATACGATGGGCAACTTGCCGGAAGCCATCGACACACCGGACTCGGACGTCACCTTCCGCTATAGCCCGGATGGTGTGCGCTGGAAGCAAACACAACTGGACAATGGCGCTAGCAAGGTTAGTTACTACGTCGACTCACTGTTTGAGTACGTTGTGAGTGATTCGCCTGGTGCGGATCAGGTTGTCGAACAGCGCCACTACATTGGCGGTTACCTGGTGTACACCGAATCGGATTCGGCAACGCTTCCTGTCTACGACAAGACCGAGTGGAGCTTTCTGCTCGACGATCACCTGGGTTCCGTTGACACCATAGCCAAGTCCGACGGGACAGTGGTGGAACGCCACAGTTACGACGTATTCGGTAAGCCGCGCAAAGCAACGTGGACCGAAGACGCCGGAGCGGCAGGCTTCCCCTACAGTGCTGAGCAACTGTATCCCTTTACCGATGCACGCTCGGCCGTTACCCCAAGAGGGTTTACCCAGCACGAACATCTGGACTCAGTTGGCCTGATCCATATGAACGGCCGCAGCTATGATCCGGCGCTCGGCCGGTTCTTGGGCGTTGATCCGTTTATCCAATATCCAGAGAACAGCCAAAGCCTCAATCCGTATTCTTACGTATTGAACAATCCGCTCAGCGCGACCGATCCGACCGGTTATCTGCG
>CBDUQI010000087.1:0-21558 GCA_965369325.1 uncultured Gammaproteobacteria bacterium | reverse complement strand
TACGACCCCGCGGGCAAAGACGGCCAGAACACCGACGGCTCCCGCAGTACGCGCCACTCCTTCGAGGTGATGCGCGAACTAGGTGCCTCCGCGCGCAACCTGCTGGAGCGGGCAGCCGCCAGCGAGTGGGGCGTCGACCCAGCACAGGTGTATGCCAAATCGCACCGTATCTACCACACCAACTCCGGGCGTTCGGTCGACTTTGGGGAGATCGTGGACGTTGCTGCCCAGCTGCCGGTGCCCCGAGGCGAGAACGCGCCCAAACCCAAGCTCAAACATCCCTCCGAGTGGAAGTACATCGGCAAAGACATGCCCGTGGTAGACAACTTCGACATGAGCGCAGGGCGCGCGGTGTACGGCGCCGATGTGTCGGTGCCAGGCATGAAGATCGCGGTGGTCGCGCGCTCGCCGGTATACCGCGGAAAAGTGAAGTCGTTTGATGCCAGCGAGACCCTGAAGGTGAAGGGTGTTGAGCAGGTGCTTGAGATACCTGCGTTGCCCGACGACAAACCCGCCGAGTTTCGTGCGCTCGGCGGCATCGCCGTGATCGGCACCAATAGTTGGGCCGTGATGCAGGGGCGTGACAAGCTGAAGATTGAATGGGAGGAAGGCCCGTTCACCGCCCACTCCTCGGACACCTACAACCAGGCACTGCGCGAGGCGGCCCGTAAAGGCGGCAGCATCATCCGTGATCGCGGTAATGTACCCAAAGCGCTGGACGAGGCTGACAAAGTGGTGGAAGCCGAGTACTTTGTCCCCTACTTTATTCACACACCAATGGAGCCGCCGGTTGCGCTGGTGGATGCCACCACGCGGCCCGTGCAGATCTGGGCGCCCACCCAGGCGCCTAACGAAACACGCCAGTACGTGGCAGAGGCGCTGGGGCTGAAAAAGACCGACGTCGAATGCCAGATTACGCTGTTGGGCGGTGGCTTCGGGCGCAAGTCCAAACCGGACTTTGTCTGCGAGGCGGCGATCCTCTCCAAAGCCATCAATGCCCCGGTGCGCATGCAGTGGACGCGCGAGGACGAAGTCCGCCACGGCTTCTACCATGCCGCCAGCGCCCAACACCTGAAGGCCGGGTTGAACAGCTCGGGCAAGGTCATCGCCTGGCATCATTGCGTGGCTTCGCCATCGCTGTTCGGACTATGGAATCCCAAGCAGCGCGCCCTGTCGGGCCTGGAAGCCGGCATGGGGCTAGTGGATGTTCCCTACAACACCATTCCAAATATCCAGGTGGAAACCGGCGAGATGGACGTGATGGTGCGGGTGGGATGGTATCGATCAGTCAATAACATCCAGCACGCGTTTGCGATCAACTCCTTCGTGAACGAGCTGGCCGCCGCCGCCGGCAGAGATCCGCTCGAGCTGATGCTGGAGCTGATCGGCAACGCCGATGAGATGGATCTGGAAAAAGACGGGGTGAAGGAGTTCTGGAACTACGGCGACACCGTGCAGGAATTCCCGATCATGCCCAAACGCCTGTCTAATGTGTTGCGCGTGGTTGCGGCTAAGGCGGGCTACGGCAAAACGCTGGCGAAGGGCCATGGCCTGGGGCTGGCCTGCCACCGCGCGTTCCACAGCTACGTCGCCACCGCGGTGCATGCGGTGGTGCGCGACGACGGCTCGCTGCACATTCCGCAGGTGGACGTTGCCATCGATTGCGGGCGCTTCGTCAATCCGGAAGGCATCCGCAAACAAGTCGAGGGCGCTGCGATCTACGGCCACAGCATCGCCCGCCACGGCAAAATCACCATGAGTGACGGCGCCGTCGCCCAGAGCAACTTTCACGACTATCCGGTAACGCGGATGAGCGATGCCCCCATGGACGTTCGGGTGCATGTGGTGGACGATTTTGTACACCTGCGCCCGTGCGGCGTGGGAGAACCCGGCGTGCCACCCTACGCGCCCGCGCTGGCCAACGCCGTGTTTAACGCCACCGGCAAGCGCTTGCGCAGCCTGCCGCTCAGCTCCGAGGCACTCTCAATCTGAGGGGCTGACAGCCGGTTGGCGGCCAGGTATTTTTTCGCTGGCCGCCAACCAGCGCACCAGCGAGATGCACATCAGCAACATGATAGGAATAAGCGGTAATGAGCTGACGATAGTGGCCGCCTGAACCACGGCCAGACCGCCCAGTTTGATCAGCCCGCCCGTAAGCAACGCTAACAACACTGCCCAGATAATGCGGGTAGAACGATCCGGCTCTTCGCTGTTCGGCAGATTGCGTGTACAAATACTCGACAGCACATAGGCGGCCGAATCGATATTGGTGGCGTAGAAAATCACCGCCAACACGGTAAACGCCAGCAATGTCAGCTTACCGAGCGGCAGTGACACCAGCACTTTGGCCGACATCACGAAAATACCCTCGTTAGCCAGAATCTCCGCCACCGGCATCAGCTCGTTTGCGTGCAGATGCAACGCGTACCCGCCAACGACGGCCAGAAACATCCACGTGCCCAGCGTGCCGAACACGATAACCCCCAGTACCAGCGATCGTACCGTGCGGCCTCTGGAGATACGGCCGAAAAACAAACCTATATAGGCACTGAACGCCAGCCACCACGACCAGTAAAACACCGTCCACTCTTCCGGAAAACCTGATCTGCTCACCGGGTCGGTCCACAAACTCATCTGCCAGAAATTGTTGATCATCAAGCCAAGGCTGTTGATCGACATATTCAAGATAAACAGCGTGGGCCCAACCACGAACACGAACAAAATCAGCAACACAGCAAGCACCATGTTGATGTCAGCAAGCACCTGAATGCCCTTCTTCAGTCCGCGATAGCAACTGCCACCGAACAGCACTGTCCACAAAACCAGCACGCCCAGTTTCACCGCAAAGGTGTCCTCGATACCGAACAGCTCTGCAACGAATGCTGACACCAGCGGAGCGCCCAGCCCCAGCGCCGTGGCCGTACCGCCAATAATGCCCATGATGATGAAGATGTCGATCACGGTCTTGATGGTGGCACGCCCGGTGACAGGCAGCGCGGCATCGCAGGCGCTGCTAATTCTCAACGTCGGCGTCTTGCGCACGTACAACATATACGCGATCGGCACGGCCGGTATCGCGTAAATCGCCCACGGAACCAATCCCCAGTGGAACAGCGGGTACATATGCGCCCACTCGATGGAGGTGGAGGAGTACGGCTCAATCCCGAACGGCGGCGCCTTCAGATAAAACAATGGCTCGGCAAAACCCCACACCAGCAACCCGCCGCCAACACCAGCGGTAAACATCATGCCGATCCAGTGCGCGTTGGAGTACTCGGGTTTCTCGTCCGGGTCACCGAACTTGATATGGCCGTACGGCCCAAAGGCCAGCCACAACGCAAACAAAAAGATCGCTAGACCAGCAAGCAGAAAAAGCCAGCCGAAATTCCCGGTGGTGAAATTCTTCGCGGCAGTGACCGCCACGCCTGCCGCGTCGGAGAACAACACCAACGCGACGGTGCATAACAACACCACCGCCAGTGTGGGGCCAAACACAGACCAGTCCAGGGATTGCGTAGATTCAGGGTTACTTGAAGATGTGGAGATATCGTTCTTCTTTATACGTGTACAGCCAATTGTGCGATGACCCTAGCACAAATCCCGCCACAATTCGGTTCAGGATCGGACAGGTGCCGATGAGAATCGGCCGGGCGCGTGGCATCTTAGACCTGGCTGCGCAACAACTTGATTCCGAAGACTATGAACAACCCACCCAACAGCCAGTGAGCAAACTGACGGGCGAAACGAGGTAGGCTAAGCTGGGCGGCCACGCGAGCGCTTGACCATGCAACAAACAGTATCCAGAGCGTACCATTGATCACATACAGCGTGTCCGGACCGGGGATAAGGTTTACCAGCAGGCCGGCTGCCAGAAATACCATAAAGTTCTGCGTGTCCAGCATGTCAGCCTTCGATGCCGCGCGAGAGAGACGCACTCAGGCACGGCCCACGCAAGGTCGGCTGAAAATCGAATTGCGGATTCCGCACCACCCCCCCTCAGCTATGGCCGGTGATAACTGAGGGGGAGTTTAGTGCACTAGGCAGTCGCAAGCTACCTGATGCGGTGGCAGCGGCCTTAGCTGTCGCTACTGCACCGCGCCACGCGCGGTGATAATCACCCGGTCGCCTGTCGACACTGCGACCCCCGCGCTGGCGCAGGTGATCGTATCGGTACCGGGGAAGTAACTGCCGTTCTGACCTGTGGTGAGATTAGTGCAGATGGCCAGCAACCCCGTGGGATCCAACCCGCCCGGAATCGCAAACACGTTCGCGATAAGTTCAACCACGGCTACCGCGAAAATACTCACCGTGTCGCCGGTGCTTACCGTCAGACCACTCGCAACGCAGTCCACCATGTTCCCGACCGCCAGAGCCGGTATTCGCTCGCCGGTGCTGTTGTTGACGCACAGCGCAAAATTAAAGCCCGATCCCGGCAGAAAAATCCCCAAGGTGAATTTTTCGCCATCTACTGGTACCAACACAGAAGGCGAAAACGGATCGTCCGACGGTACGTCAAAACTGTCGCTGAACAGCCCGTCCTGGGTCGCATCAAACTGCACCTTCAGGTTGCAACTGCTCCCCGGGCTCAGCACTTGCCCGGAGCACGCATCTGCGCTGATCGCGAAGGGCGCGGCGAGAGGATCAAGCCCGGCGATGGTGCCCAAAGTAAGATCGGCATCACCACTGTTGGAGATATCGACAGCCGTCGTCTGCGTATCTGCGGTCGGTGCAAAAGTCACTTGCGGTGGCGTCACCTCGATAATCGGTCGCGCGTCGGTCGCGATCTGTATGGCGCTTCCGACAAACGTCAACCCAGTGCAGGCCGGATCAAACAAGCAGACAAACACACCGCCGAGGCCGCCCTCGGCAATGTCGATCACCGTGTCCGGCCCCTGGCCCACTACCTCAAACGCCACGGTGGCGACCTCAACCGGTTGCCCCAGCAGGCCAATACCGGTGAAGTCGCCCGCAGCGGCTTCGATCATTCCGTTGACGTCATCCACCACTATCGGCTCTAGCACAATGCACTGGCTAGTGGGCAAGTCACACGGCTGGCCCGCAATATCAACCAACACGTATTCAAAACTGTCGGGCACATAACGTAGTTGTGCTGGATCGTAGTCAAGCACAAAGCCACCGCCGAGAATTGGGTTGCCTATCCCATCAAACACAATGGTGATAGTGAAGGTCTCTCCAGGCGAGACCACAATATCGCCCGGCAAAGAAACCGTTGAGATCAGGCGGCTAGCATCCGCCGGCAACTCGGATAACGGCGTACCCGGATGCATCGCTCGCTGAAGCTGCGCCAGGTCTGCAAAATCCACAACGCCGTCAGCGTTGAGATCCGCTTGCGGAGCATTCTGGAAGAACAGAGACTTCATCATTGCTCTGTCCTCATCGTCCACCCGGTGGTCCCCGTTAATGTCCGCCGTATGAATCGATTGCGCATACAGCGCTGCATGCACGCAGCCAAGCGCAAACAGCAATGTTGTCAGCACGATTGGTTTTCTCATCATCATCCCCATTTTTTGGCCGTCGCTCGCCACCTGATGTAAAGATAGATCAGTCTGGATCATCTTGCGCGCCCGCCCCTTGAGACGGTTACCGCCTGAGTTGTCGCTCCCGCGCTGCTGTGCGCGATCGACGACAGGTGCATTCCCTTAAATAAATCCTTACTCTGATGTATCAAACTATAAGCCTTGGGTTCCAGATAATCCAAGCCGGCACACCGGCAGGGCAAATCCAGCAACCACGCTGCCAGGAAGGCCAGCACAAGGGGATACATTATGTCTCAACGTTACCAGGCACTCGCCTGTATTTTTTCATCAAGCTTTCTGTTTGCACTATCGCCCGCTGCGGTCGCTGCGCCTGAACTGACTCTCGATGGCAACTGCCCAGGGCAGATTCAACTCGAGGTGCGGGGGGCTACGCCTACCGACAACATCGGCCTGGTACGTGGCGCCGCCGAGGGCACTTTTTTGATTCCAGGCGGGGTCTGCGCGGGCACCGCATTTGGCGTGATCGCGCCACGACTGCAGCTGATACTCGCGACTGGCCCGGACGGCAACGCCACCCGCACGGCCAATGTGCCCGAAGTGCTATGCGGACGCCCGTTGCAAATTTATGACAACAACGACTGCAGCACCAGCAACGTCGTCAGCATCCCTCAGATGCAGAACCCGCCGAACATCACACTGGAACCGTACGTCAACGGCATTCAGGATCCGGTAGCGCTGGCCAATGCGGGTGATGGCTCCAACCGCTTGTTTGTGCTCGCCCAGCGCGGGCAGATTGTTATCGTGGACGCTAATGGCCAGCGGCTCGAAACGCCGTTCCTGGATATTGATGCACGCAGCTCATGCTGCGGCGAGCGCGGGCTACTCGGGCTCGCCTTTCATCCGGAGTATGCGAACAACGGTCTGTTTTACGTGAACTACACCAACAACGCCGGTGACACGCATATCTCGCAGTTTTCGGTCACCGCGGATGCGAACATCGCCGACCCGGATTCTGAGCAGATTTTGCTGAGTATCGACCAGCCGTTCAGTAACCACAACGGCGGCGATATCAAGTTCGGCCCGGACGGGTTTCTCTACATTGGCACAGGTGATGGGGGCTCGGGCGGCGATCCGCTAGGCGCGGGTCAGGATCTGGATACACTGCTCGGCAAGATGCTGCGCATTGATGTGAACGGCCCCGCTCCGTACGGCATTCCGGCGGACAACCCGTTCGTTGGCGAACTGGGGATGGATGAAATCTGGGCCTACGGCCTGCGCAATCCATGGCGCTTCAGTTTTGATCGACTCACCGGCGATTTGTTCATTGGCGATGTTGGCCAGGACTTCGTTGAAGAGGTGGACTTCCAGCCGGCCATCAGCCCGGGCGGCGAGAACTATGGCTGGAACCGCATGGAGGGCAACAGCTGCTTCGACCCGCCGACCAATTGCAATGATGGCACGCTAACGTTGCCGATTATCGACTATCCGCACTTTGGTGCTGGCGCTTTCAGTTGCGCCGTGATTGGGGGCAACCGCTACCGCGGACTCGCCAACCCCAGTATGGACGGTGTGTACTTTTACTCCGACAGTTGCTCCGGCATCATCTGGGGAGCACTGGAGAACAGCGACGGTGAGTGGAACACGTTCGAGCTGATCGATACCAACATGTCTCCCGCCGCGTTTGGTGAAGATGAGCAGGGTGAGCTGTACATCACCGACCTGTCCGGCAACCAGGTCATGCGAATCGTCGAGCAGTAGGGCCGAATCACCAATCAGTCTAGATTATCCGTCAGGGTCGGCATGTTCGGCCCTGACGTCCCTGCAGCAGGCGCAGTACGCCGTTTCGGTTTGGGCGACGGGGCGAAAGCGCTAAAAGAACTCGGGGATCACCCGAGCGGCCAACACATTCTGCGTTGGAAGTAATCATCAACTGAGCACCGCTATCCCGCACGCCTGTGCTTATAATGCCCTCTTCCGTCTCACCAACAGGTCACCACATGTTGTTAAGAAGCTCTGCCTTTGCCTCAGTTGCTCTGCTGTGCGCAGGTACCGGTTACGCGGCCGATACGCCCCGCTTGTTCACCGCTGAGGATGTGTTCGCGCTTGAATGGGCCGATGAGCCCCAGCTTTCGCCTGACGGGCAACGCATTGCGTACGTTCGCGCTGGCTTCGACAAAGCGACCGACAGCAAAACCGGCGCCATCTGGGTGTTGGAGACGTCGAGCAATTCCCATCGCCCGTTGATCACCGGCGCCGGCAGTTTCGGCGCGCCGCGCTGGTCGCCGACGGGCGACCGCCTGGCCTACATGGCGCATGGCGAGGAGTCCTCGCAGTTGCGCATCCGCTATCTTGATGACGGCAGCGACTTTCGCGTGGCCCAACTGTTCGAGGGCCCCTCCGGGGTTCGCTGGTCCCCTAACGGACAACAGCTAGCGTTCTCCATGTTCGTGCCGGGCGAACCCCCAAGTTTCGCCGAGCCGCCGAAGGCGCCCGAAAACGCAACCTGGGCCGACCCGGTCCGTGTGTTCGACGATCTGGTGTACAGGTTTGACGGTGCCGGTTGGTTGAAGGAAGGCGCGGAGCACGTGTTTGTGGTCTCGGCGCAGGGCGGTCACCCCCGACAGATCACCGACGGTGAGAACGACTTTGCCTCCCCTGCCTGGCTGGATGATCAAACCGTGCTGGTGGTGGGGAATGACGTAGAGCATGCAGAGCTTGACCCCATCGAGAGCGAAATCTATGCGGTATCGTTGGTGGATCTGGCACGGCGCCCATTGACCACCCGTGATGGCCCCGACGCCAACCCGGTGGTTCATGCGGACAGTGGCCGTATTGCATTCCTTGGCTATGACGACCAGCTCAAGGCTTATCAACAGGGTGATCTGTACGTGATGGATGCCGATGGCGGCGACGTGCGACTGCTAAGTGGCGATATCGACTATCCGGTCGGCTCGCCGCAGTGGGCGCCGGACGGTAAATCGGTAATCGTACTGGCCGAGCAAGAAGGCAACAGCGCACTGCTGAGTATTCCGTTGCGCGGCACACACCAAGTGTTGGCACAAGACGTTGGCGGCACCAGTCTCGGCCGTCCCTACGCATCCGGCGCATTCTCCGTGAACACACGCGGCGCCACCGCGCTTGCCTATACGCAGGCGCGCCCCGACCGCCCTGCCGACATTGCCTACCTTAAGGGCCGGGGTGAAGCTCGGCGCCTGACCGACCTGAACGAGGATGCGCTAGGGCATCTCCAGCTTGCATCCCTGGAAGAAATTCAGGTGATGTCCAGCCACGACGGGCGCAAGATTGAAGCGTGGATTGCTAAACCACCGCAGTTCAAAGCCGATCGCAGCCTGGCGTTGCTGCTGGAGATTCACGGCGGCCCGTTCGCCATGTACGGCCCGAGTTTTGCCGCAGAAATTCAGCGCTACGCGGCGCAAGGCTACGTAACCGTGTACGCCAACCCACGCGGTTCCGTCGGCTATGGGGAAGACTTCGCGCAGCTAATTGATCGGAATTACCCTGGGCAGGACTATGACGACCTGATGAGTGTGGTGGATGCTGTCATCGCGCGCGACTACGTGGACCCGGACAGGCTGTTCGTCACCGGCGGTTCCGGCGGTGGCGTACTCACCGCCTGGATTGTGGGTAAAACAAAACGCTTTGCGGGCGCCGCTACCGTCAAACCAGTGGTTAATTGGACCACCATGGCACTCACCGGCGACATCGCCGCGTTTGTCGGGCGTCACTGGATGCGCGCGCAGCCCTGGGAAGACCCCCAGCTATATTGGCGCTTGTCCCCAATCTCGCTGGTCGGCAACGTGAGCACACCGACACTGGTGATGGTCGGCGAGGAAGACTGGCGCACACCCACCTGGGAGGCGGAGCAATTTTATGGCGCGCTCAAACTGCAGAAAGTACCCTCAGCATTGATACGGATTCCGGGTGCATCGCATTCCATTGCTTCACGCCCGAGCCGCTTGATCGCCAAGACGGACAACATTATGGGCTGGTTCACCAAGCACGATAAGAAAGCTCCGCCGGCACCGGAGACAACAAAAAAATAGCGCTCGCCGCGTCGCGGCTCAACCGCATAGCGTCGTTGTTATCAAGCTACCCTGAGGGGGAGGACGCAAGTCCCCCTCCAGACACACAGTGAGCTACAAAAAACCATTGTCCCAACGGTATACGTATAGACCCCTATTTCGAACGAACCACCTCGCCCCCATCTCTTAGTTAGCGTACCGGCTAGCGGGTTGCTTATCGGCACGCTCAATTTCCTTAGAGCAACGGGAGAGGCACCATGAAGCACGCAGCACTGTCACTGGCGCTACTATTTTTGAGCGCGCTTTTTGTCACCGCCGACGCACAGACAGATACGTCCACGGCGAACGTTGATATCTTGAGCGGCACCGGGTGGCGAACGGCAAACACGTTGCAACCCGGATGGGAGACGCTCGCTTTCGACGATTCGGCATGGTCGCCAGCGCGTGCACCCTACCCGGGCCCTACTTCACCGCAACAGCTGATTCCAGACACTGAGGCGCTGAACATGTGGCACGACCCGCTTGGGATGTCTACTGGATACAACGGCGACGTCGAAGCCTACTTTCGCTTTGACTTCAACCTGGACTTAATCGCTGCAAATGCACCGCACACTGCGAGTGCACTGATCAACGCCGACGACGACTACGAGTTGTACGTTAACGGCACCCTGGTCTTCGAAAACCACGACGGCGGCTTTAGCGACCAAGTCGACACCGTTGACTTTTCCGGGCACCTGCAACATGGCCTGAATGTCATTGCCATTCACGCAGTGGATGGCAGTTTTGATGCCCCACGGGACCGTGGCGCCGAACGAGTGCTGTTTGATGGCAAAGTTGAGGCGGCGCCACATACCCTCGTTTCGTTCCATACCAACAGTAGTTGGAAGTCGAGCGACACAGCGCAGGACGGATGGCAATCGGTCAACTTCGACGATTCGATGTGGGATCAGGCGCGCGCTGAGTATCCCAACCCGGTGGCACCTGCTGTATTCCTGCCAGACACCCTGGCCCAATCGATCTGGCACGACCCGCTGGGGCTGTCCAACGGTGCCAACGGGCCGCTACGCGCCTATTTCCGTCACACGTTCATGCTCCCAGCAGATGCATCGACCGCGCCATTAATCGGGCAACTGCGAATGAACGGCGACGACGACTACGATGTGTACATTAACGGCCTGCTCGTGCTTGAAAACCATGACGAGGGCGGAGCTGATAAGGTCGATTCGCTTGACTTCACCTACGCGCTTCGCGAGGGCGAGAACGTCATTGCCATCGAGGCCGTGGACGGCGGCTGGAGTGCACCGTACAACCGCGGCAACGAGCGCATCATCGTTGAGGGTGTGGTGGCTAGCGGCGTGCTGGACTGGCATATCGATCAACTTGCCGAGGCGTGCTTCATCGATTGCGTTTTTAGCCCAGCACTGGAGAACGACAAGTTAGCATTCGCCACCACCACATCGTGGGCCAGTGAGAGCTACATTGAGTACGCCCCTGGCGTGTATATGATCGACATCAACGACCGCAGCGTGCAGACAATCGCAGAGGACTTTATGACGCTGCCCGACGGCTCCGGTGTTTTCAAGTTTCTGGAAACCCGGACGGCCCCACCAGGGCTAAGCAATGGGCGCGTCGCGTTCGCCGGTGTCGGCGTGGAGGCGGAGAACTTTGAGTATATCGTGCAAAGCGGCGTCTACGAGTATGCGCACGGGCTGATTCGCGCAGTCGCCACCACCAACACGCCTATCCCGCAAGGTAGCGGTTCCTTTGACACGCTAGCGCCGCTGGGCGCTTCAATCAGCGGCACCAACATCGTGTTCGAGGCGGAACAGGGACCCCAGCCCTTTGCCACCCAGGCGGGGGTTTACGGTGAACTACACGGCACGCTGCAGGTGATCGCCGACTTAAACACACTGATTCCACTGTCCCCTGACCTTCCTGTGGGAGGCGTTGGCGCCTTTACTTCATTTGGGAGTGGGCCTTCCATCGACGGCACGCAAGTGGCTTTCTGGGGCCGCGGCTTCCCCGGTGACACGGTGTTCAATGGCATCTACCTTTATGAGGAGGCAACAGACTCTCTGGCGATTGTTGCCGATGAGCTCACTGACATTCCGCAAGCGAGCGGGCAGTTCGAATCATTCCTGTCACCTGCGTTTCGGCACGGTCAGGTGGCCTTCCTGGGCGAGGGTGATGGGGTGAACGGAATTTACACATGGCGGGACGGCGTACTGAATCTGGCCAGCGACGCGGCGGTGCCACCGGTTAGCTCACCCGCGACTGATGCCGGTAACGTCGCCTACACCGTCCCCACCGGGGTTGTAGCGAACATCGCACGCAATATCGTCGACGTCACCGAACAGAACGAGTCGATTAGCAATCTCTATCCATCACCCGGACTGTGGTTGGATCTCGACCTGCACCATCAAGCAATCAGTGGAAACAAAATTGCCTTTATCGCCAGCTTCGCCTTTGACGAAGGCGGATTTACTGAAGGGCTCATGCTGGCGGTTGACGAATTCACGTTGACCGGCGACACCGATGGCGATGGCGTGGTAGATAACGCTGATAACTGCATTGGACACCGCAATCCGGGGCAATCCGATCGCGATGGCGACGGCATCGGCAACGTGTGCGATGGCGATCTGGACAACGATTGCGACGTCGACTTCTCGGATCTCGCGTTGATGAAGAGCGTGTTTTTCTCATCCGATCCCGCAGCCGACCTTAACGCTTCTGGTGATGTGAGCTTTGACGACCTTGCAATCTTGAAGCAGTTGTTTTTCGCGATTCCCGGTCCAAGTGCACTCCCTAACATCTGCGATTAGGCACCCAACCGGTAGCGGCCATCCCATGTGGGATGGCCGCGTAAATACGGACCTCGCTAAGCGCAATTGCGTATAGCAGGCTCATTCGCCCAGTGGCAATCTGCTACTGGGACAAAAGGATAGACGAGGTAGCGTTATGCACAGAGCAACTCGACAACTGACTTTTGCCGCAATCGCTTGCACACTGCTCAGCGCCTGTGAGCAACAATCCAGGGGCTTTGTGCTTCCGCCGGGTGATGTCGCGCAGGGCAAAACCACCTTTGTAGCGCTGCAATGCAATGGATGCCACCGTATCCCAGGTGCCGTAGATAAGCTTATTGAAGGCGGCGACCCAACGATCGATGTCACCATCGGTGGTCCAACCACTCGTGTAAACACCTATGGGGATCTGGTGACATCAATCATCAACCCATCACACCGAATATCAGGTGGGTTTACGCCAGCTTCGAGCAATGCGGATAACACCTCGCGAATGCGCGTGTACAACGATGTGATGACGGTGCAGCAGCTAGTCGATCTGACCACGTTCCTGCAAACCACCTATTCGCTGGTGGTCCCCGAGTACCATCGCTATCCCGCTAGATAGTAGATTTGCGCGCCGATCACGGATGGCGTCCCTTGGTCAGATAGGCGTTCGCCACATCGCCTTCACCATCGGAGATGACAATGTCATCACGCCCGTCCTGGTTTAGGTCGCCCATCGCCAGACCCCAGGGTGCTTGCACATCACCAAGCGGCAGTGCAGTCGCGGTAAGTTGCGTCCCTCGCAGAGAAATCAGCGTTGCACTTGCGTTCCAACTGCACACCACCGCATCCGAACGCCCATCGCCGTCAGTATCCCCAACCGCTAACGTCTTTGCACCGGGTGCGACCGCCAATCTCGCCACCGCGGATAGGCCAAATTCGCCCTTCCCATCACCCAGAAAAACGGCGACGTTCGCACCGTCTCGCTCTGAGGCGGCGATGACATCCAGATGGCCATCGCCATCAAAGTCGCCCACGCCGACCGCGAAGGCGCCTGGCATTGGTAAGGCTTGTCCCATCGAAAAACTCACTTCCGCGCGGCCCGAATTCAGCAGCACAGACAACGCATCCCTGTTCGGGGTGACGATATCCAGGCGGTTGTCTGAGTTAAGATCGCCGAGCGCGAACCCAAGGTACGGCGCACCACTCACGCCGATAGCGGTACCCGGCGAGACGAAGCCGCCAGCCCCGTCGGCACTTACCGCGAACAAACCACGTTTGTCTCGGCTGTCGGCGATCAGCTCAATCTTCTTATCACCATTCAAATCCGCCGCTGCCACGCGATGGGGGTGCGGGGCCACATCAAGCAACACGCGCAGAGGCTGGGTGCCGTAACGACCGCCGCCTTCGCCTAGCAACACCGTGGCATAAGATTGTTCGTGGTTCGCGACCACCAGATCCTGAACCCCATCCGCGTTAAAATCAGCGTTCGCCAACCCGGTGGGATTCACGCCAGCACCATACCGGCTCGCTTTGCGCAATCCGCCCGCGCCGTCACCCAAGCGAATTGCCACTGTGCCTTCACGCTCGGATGCAATCGCCAGATCCGGGTGAGCATCCCCGTTCAAATCCGCGATCAAAAGCGACGTCTCGCCCGCGCCGACCGATAGCCGAACGACTGAGAATTCGTTGCTCTGCGCTTCTGCGGCAGTTGCAACACCCACCGTTGTCGTGACCGCCCACAGCAGCGCCGCGCGCAACAATGCACACCGATAAATCACTCCGTATTCTCGGCATTCGTATCGCATACGTAATTTACTCCTGCGCCGTCGTGATAGGTCCCTTTGCTGACCAGATCCGGCGCTTATTGTGGCGACGCCCTCTAATGGATAATGCTTGGAATCTCGCAGGAACCAAAATGGCTAGTACATGGAATTCCCGTTTTTAGTCTCATCGGGTATTGGCTGCATTGAATCCCAATGCTCCACGATCTTGCCTAGATCGTCAAAGCGAAAGAAATCCATCGTCACATATTGCGTGTTTCCTGGCCATCTCTGATGCGTATGCAACGCCACCAGATCACCCTGCGCAATCGCTCGCACAAACTCAATGTCTTTGTCGGGATAGTCTCTGGCCATTTCTTCAAAGTACTCAACGAACGGCTGCTTACCGTTTCCAACCAGCGGGTTGTGCTGAATGTATTCATCGCCGACGTATCGCTCAACCGCGCCCGAGGGATTCCCCAAGTAGGCCATACGGTAGAACGCGATTGCATTTTCTTTGTTCAACTCATGGTCGTGTTTCATCTGCGCTCTCCTGATATTGTACTCGCACGCCTGGTAGCAACAACGCCATCATTACTCCGAACGGGTTGGCCTGCTCACCGTCGTTTGATTTTGATCGGCCGTGCGCCCTGAGACGAAGTGAGCTCCCGCCTTGGTAAAGGCCACAATGAACCACAATCGCGCCGCCTGCGCCCAGACCCGTCCTGCACCTATGCTACGCTATTGATTAACGTAACACTCCGTAAAGGCTTCCTCGCCTATGAACAACTTCGCTGCCCGGATGCGGGGCCAGTGCCACTCGAGGGATAAGCGATGATTCGGGCTGAAGCACTTCAATTCGGCGGTCGAATGGATCATGACTGACATGACCGCCGACAAATTCGACGTCTTTCTGTCACACAACAGCGGGGACGAGTCGGTCGTCATCGAGCTGGCGGATGCGTTGCGCAGACGGGGCTACTCAGCCTGGCTGGACTGCGAGCAAACCCCGCCTGGCGCACTATTTCAAGATGAAATCCAGAAGGGCATGAGTGCTTCCGAGGCCGCGATCGTAGCCTATGGCGAAGCGGGTTCAGGACCGTGGCAGGACGAGGAAGTACGGGTTCTGCTTCAACAGTCAGTCAAACAGGGTAAACGAATCATCCCAGTGATCCTGCCGGGTGCCCCCCCGGGTTTGCCCGAAATGCCAGCAATCCTGGAACAACGCAACTGGCTTGACTTGCGCGAGGGAATCACCTGGGAGAGCGTCACCGAATTGATCTGGGGGATCACCGGTAAGAAGCCGACCGCAGATGAACCCGACCCCGAAACGCGGCCGCCGGTCGCCACTCCGATCCCCAAACCGCCCGCCTTCTACGCGGAGCCCGCTTACCTGGGCTCGCACAAGTTTGTCGGCCGCCGCGCCGAACTCGACCGGCTCGACGACTGGGCCGCGCGCTCGGATCCACACGCGATGCTACTCTTCGAAGCCATCGGCGGGACCGGGAAGAGCATGCTCACCTGGCATTGGGTCAACGAGCACGCCGCCAAGATCAGAAGCGACTGGGCTGGCCGCTTCTGGTATTCCTTCTATGAAAAAGGCGCGCGACTCGAGAGCTTCTGCCGGTACGCGCTCGCCTACATGAGCGGCCAGCCGGTCGAGCGCTTCAACAAAATGAAGGCGCCCGAGTTGGGCGAACGGCTGCTCGCGAATCTCAGCGACAGGCCCTGGCTGGTCGTCTTTGACGGGCTTGAACGCATCCTCGTCGCGTACAACCGTTCCGACGCTGCGGAACTCTCCGATGAAGAAGTCGAAAACCCCGAAGACAAAATCGCCAACCGCAACCCATGTGCCGCGATCCGGCCGGAGGACGATGAACTGCTCACGGCGCTATCCGCCGCCGCGCCGTCCAAGCTATTGCTTACATCGCGGCTCATCCCGCGTGCTCTGCTCAACACAGCCAATGCCGCCATACCCGGCGTCCTTCACGAACGGCTTCATGGCCTGCGTCCCGCCGATGCCGAAGCGCTTATTCGTTCCGACAGCTGCGGGAACATCAGTGGCAACTCCGAGCGCATCCGCGCCTTTGTACAGGAACACTGTGGTTGTCATCCGCTGGTCATCGGCGTGCTTGCCGGCCTGATCAACCAACCCGCGTCGTGGCGCGGGGATTTCGACGTCTGGGAGAGAATGCCGGACGGTGGTGGCCAACTGAATCTGGCCGACCTTGACCTGAGCCAGAAGCGCAACCACATCCTAGAATCCGCCCTCGCTGTTTTGCCGGAAAAGAGTCGCGCGCTGCTTTCGACGCTCGCGCTGTTGTCTGAAGCGGCCGACGCAGAACTCATGCGCGCCCTGAACCCGCATCTTCCTCGCGAGCCGAACGTTGTTCGTGAACCTCCGGAGCCAAGCGACAGTGCGGTTTCGGGTCTTTCCGAGGAAAAAGAGAAAAAGGCAATGCTCGACTATCCAGCGGAAATCGGGAATTGGGAAGGCGACAAACGGGCCGTTGAAGAAAGGCGCCAACCCCAAGAACTTCGAATCGCACCGCAATTGCTGTGGAAAACCGTCGCCGATCTGGAAGCGCGCGGCTTACTGCAATACGATGGCACCGCCAAGCATTACGATCTGCATCCGGTCGTGCGCGGAATCGTTATGGGGGGACTGCGACCGGAAGAGACCAAGGTCTTTGGCGAACGGGTCGTCGACCATTTCTCCGCGCGACCACACGCCCCCTACGATCAGGCTGACACTCTGGATGATGTCCACGACGGACTTCAAGTTGTCCGCACTTTACTGCGAATGGGCAGAAAGCAGGCGGCTTGCGACGCTCTTAGCGGGGATCTATCTGGTGCGCTCCTCTTTAATTTGCAAGCGCATACCGAACTTCTTGCATTGATGGAGAACGTATTTCCAGACGGGTGGGATCGTCTGCCCGAGACCCTTAGCACCACGACCGGCGCCGTTTTCGCGAACGACGCCGCCATTGCCCTTCACGAAATTGGTCAGCACCGCGACAGCCTTGTCGTCCTAAGCACATCACTTCGCCATGCCTTGGAGCACGAGCTCTGGCCGGCATTGCGCGCCCGACTGTCGAACATCGCCAACAACTTACCGGCCCAGAATCGCCTTGCGTCAGCGCTTCGCCTCCGACGCCTCGCTTTTGCGCTGGCGGAAAACATCGGTTCCAACGTAGATATCTTCAATGCTAGGTTCGGTCTGTTCGCCAGCGCAACGGTAATCGGTAGGCGGGCCGAGGCTGAAACGCTGTGGGAAGAACTGGATCGTATGGGTCGAAATTGGCATCGTTCTAATTACCGGGGCGGATCTGCTGAGGCGTGGTATGCGCGATACCGTTATTGGGGTGAAGACCTATGCGGGGAATTACTGCAAGCTGCTGAGCGATTGGCAGTCCAGTCACGAAATCGCCCCTGCATCGCGGAGAATCACACCTTGCGCGGCGAATGGCACCTCGATAGACGGGAATATCAACGCGCGATCAAGAGTTTTGGCGAAGTCCTTCGCATGGATAGAGAATCAAAGTCCATACACGAAGGACTCCATGAAGCACGCCTGCTGCTGGCACGGCTCCGGGCCAACGGCATCGACCGCCGAGCAGCGGCTGCGGAAGCATTGCATCTTGCGAATCATCCACGATTCGAAAATAAGGCTCACCGTATTCTCGCACTTATCTGGATAGAACTGGGCGACGAGCATCGCGGAGCCGCCACACGACATGCGCTCGAAGCCTATAAGTGGGCCTGGGCCGACGGCGAGCCCTATGTCCGTCGATACGAACTGGAAAAGACTAAGGCGATTCTGGATCAACTCGGCGAGCCGTATCCCGATCTGCCCCCTTACGATCCCGAGAAGGACATCAAGTTCGATTGGGAAGACGACGTCAAGGCAGCGATCGAGAAACTGAAGGCGAAAAGAAAATCCGATAAGGCTTGACACTTTGCGCGCAGATGCGGAACGCACGGTGCCTTCCGCAAGCGGCACGTGCGGAGTACCGGAAGAACCGGGCATGGCGTCGGCAAGCAACTTCCGGTTGAGTACCTGAATCGGGTTACGGGGAGAACGTGACAACCGACGTGATCGGCGAAGGCGTGCTCAATGACCACCGTCGACTCGCAGCTTTGGCCAATGTTCCAACCAGCGCTTAGTATGCAAGCGGCCCGCAAAATCCGCGGGCTTGAGGCGGTGCGGATTCATCGTAATCGTATAAGCGAACAAAGCGCCCACACCGAACGGCGCCACCAGCTCAATGTCACCGCGCGAATTAAGTCTGGCGCCGATTGCCGTCTCGACCTCCACCCAATACCGCATCGCCTCTTCTGTGCTGGCGTACTGGGGATCACCGTTACGGATATGCATACGCGCTTGATTCTTGACCGACCAAGGTAGCGCGGACTGGCTGTGAAGTGCTTGCTCGAGTGCCGAATCCCGCGCCTTTGAGCTCGATGCCAGGTCAAAATGGATCAGATCAATGTCGTTCAGCGGCGTGGTTTCCCGGCGATCGTGAAGCTTGTCCCAGACCAGGTTGCGGACGAATCCGGCGGCAATACACCAGTCGTTCAAATCCAGCGCTGCCGCCAACTTCAGCGCCTCTACCCGTTGCTCGTCAGCGCGGAGCCATTCGATAATTCTCTGATCATCGCCCATAGATCTATCCAATTCGCGGCCGACGGCCATATTCAACGGATCCGACACGACGTCCAACATCGCCAATCGTTGGCACAGCATCACCCATACAGCAGGCAATCCATCGCTAAACGGCGCTCAATCCAATTTGGCCAGAATGCGTTCGACGGCGCGGTCTTTGCCTCGCTGATACGCTTGCCGGTTGTCCGCGTGTAATTCCGCCAGGCGTACCTTCTCGCGCGCATACTCGGCGGCAAGGCTGCTGTTTGCCCGCATCGCATCGCGAAACCGCAACATCTCGGCCCACCGGGGCGAGTGGATTTCAAGCATGTGGATGTGATGCGTCCTCGCCTGCCCTTTAACAAAGTAGTGGCGCCGCGGGATGCCATACTCGCCTCGATAGCGGTAGCCAATGCCGAGCATTGGGGCTACGCAGATTTGCGCCTCCTCGAAGTTGTTCACACCCACCAATATGTCCAGGATAGGTTTCGCGGGGACATTGGGGATTGAGGTGCTGCCGACGTGCTCAACAGCGACTATGCTCTCTCCGAGAGCCGCCAAAATAGCCGCCCGGTCGCGCTGGTAGGCCACAGCCCAGGCCTCGTGCCTTTGTGCCAAAGACACCTGACCTGGCGCCAGCCCAAGGCTCATCATGTCACTCCTTCCAGCCGCTGCGGGTCAATGCTAAAACAGCAACAGGATCCCGATGGCATACACCAGCCCAGACCAAAGCAGGCATACCGTGCAATACCCCATGATGTCCTTGATGCCCAGCCCGGCGATTGCCAGCAGCGGGATCGCCCAGAAAGGCTGCACCATATTGGTCCATGCATCGCCAAACGCGACCGACATCGCCGCCTGGTTCAGTGGAACCCCCAGCGCTTGCGCCGCAGGAATAATGATCGGCGCCTGCACCGCCCATTGGCCGCCACCAGAGGGCACAAAAAAATTGACCAGGCCAGCGCTTAGAAAGGAAAACAGCGGAAAGGTGGTTGGGGTGGATATCGCCACGAACCAGCTTGAGACCGACGCGGCTAAACCGGAGTCCACCATCATGCCCATGATGCCGGCGTACAACGGAAACTGCAGCACAATCCCCGCCGTGCCCTTTATCGCCTCGTTAAGCGCGACCAGATAGTTCGCTGGCGTGACATGCAGCACGACCCCCAGCGATAAGAAAATGAGGTTGATGGTATTCAGGCTAAGCGTCCCGCCACCCAGAAAATGGCGTATCACGTAGGCACCGGCCAAGGCGCCGAACAACAGGCTGAATACAGGGCTGTGCTCAATACGCTCCGCCGGCGTGATGGGGGTGAAGCCCTCAGAGGGCGGCTTCGGCGGCGCGCTGCCGGCGCCCGCCGGTAACGCCATCACCTGATCCGGCGGTGGCATCATCATGCGGTTAATCAGCGGGAGGGTAATCGCCAGCACCAGGGTAATGGTCATGACCTGCCAGCTAAAGATGGTTTGCGACACGGGAATAATGTGCCCGCCCATTACTGCGCTGACGGCATCGCCTTCGGCGGCTGCAATCTTAAGCGGAATAGAGCCGGACAGCCCCGCGTGCCACACCAGCAGCCCTGAGTATGCCGAGGCGACCAGCAGCGGGTAATGCACACCCTGTACGCGCCGCCCTACCTCGCGTGCAATCAGCGCGCCGACAATCAGCCCGAAACCCCAGCTGATCCAACTCGCGATGAGCGCGATCGCGGTCACCAGCACAATCGCCCGGCCAGGTGTACTCACTCGGCCCGCCAGGGATTGCAGCAGCCGCTGCACCAGTGGGGTCTGTGCCAACACGTGGCCAGTGACCAGGGTGACCATGACTTGCATGGAAAAAGAGAGCAGCTTCCATACGCCGCTGCCCCACTGGTCGATCATTGCCACCGGCGACTGCCCGCGAAACAGTACCCCACAGGCAAACACCACAAACGTGAGGAACAGTGCGAAGAGAAAAGCGTCGGGCATCCAACGCTGCATCAGTCGGGTAAAGAAAGCCGCGATAACTCGGATCATGTGCAGGTGCCCTTCCGGATGATGACCATTGCACCGCAAGTACTGGCGGGGAGATGGAGCCGTACCGGCGATCGCAGGCGAGGCTCAATAGTAGAAAACTGCTTATTCGAACGCAAAAAGGGCCACCCGAGCCAGAAGCTCGGGTGGCCCTCAACTAACCTGACGCGTATTAGCTGTCTTTGCGGCGAAAACGCACGAGGAAGCCAATACCGCCCAGCATCAACCATACGGCTGCCGGGATCGGCACTGCTGCGCTCACCACCTCAACCATGGCACCACTGAAGTCCACGTCGATCTCCAGACCCGACACCATCGAGAAGAAGCCGCCTGGATTGAAATCGCCATTGGGGCCTACGCCACCTTCGTTGGCTGCCATCATGAAGTCGTAAGTGCCGACCGCCAGCGCATCAAAGGTAAAAATACCGATGAGCGAGCGGCTGTCCATGCCTTCAAAGCTGCCGAATGAAATGCCGTTCAGCTCGTCATCAACGAGGTCTGGCATACGACGGAAGTCTGGATCGTCACCGACCGACTCTGCCGCCATAAAGTCAAAGCTGACAAAACCAAATGCATCGTCGTCAAAAAACAAATCCAGCCCACCGCCGATGACCGCTTCGTCGCGAAAATCACCGTACAGCAGCAACATGATCTGATTGCCCAGCTCTACCGTCTGGTAGATCGGGGACAGCGACAGTTCGGCTGCGTTCGCGGTCATGGCTGACCCCGACAGCATAAGCACGGCTAACGCGCGAGAGATACCTTTTCTTATCATGGCTAAATTTCCCATGTTGTTCGAATCCAATTCTA
>CBDUQI010000086.1:0-21837 GCA_965369325.1 uncultured Gammaproteobacteria bacterium | reverse complement strand
CAGGAAAAACGCCTGACCGACATCATCCACCACAACGCCGATCGCATCAGCACCATCGTCTCCAATGTTCTGCAGCTATCCAAGCGCGACTACAGCGAGCCGGAGCAAATCCACCTAGCACGTTGGCTGACCGGGTTTTGTGAGGAATTTCGCGGCAGCAACGAGCTCCTCGCACAATCCATGTCGGTGACGCATCGGGACTCAGCGCTGGAAGTCCGCATGGACCCCTCGCATCTGCACCAGGTGCTGTGGAACCTGTGTGATAACGCGCTGAAGTATGCAGCAGGGCGCAAAGCTGACCACATAGGCTCGCTCGCATACGCCCCTACCGGGCATGAGCGGTCCTCCGAGGCAAGCGCAGTACCCTCGAACGCAGCTGCTGTGGATCAGGCTGCTGAGACCACCGACGTCAGTGCACACGATGCCGGGCCCGAGGCTGTCCTACCGGGGCAGGCAGGGGAGGCTACCGTGGCCGACGCGCCCCCTGGCAAGGAAACGACGGTGCGTTTGCAGACCGGCCGCATACCCAGCAACGGACGGCCGTTTCTGCAAGTGTGCGACAGTGGCCCGGGCATCCCCGAGGCGATGGTGGAGCGCATCTTCGAACCCTTTATTAGCAGCAAGAGCGGCGGCACCGGGCTGGGCCTGTTCATCGCGCGCCAGCTGTGCGAATGCAACGGCGCCACCCTGGTTTACTTACCGAACACTAACGGAGGCAGCATTTTTCGTATAGTGTTCGCCGACCCGCGCAGATGGACGACCGACACATGAGCAGCGCCGCCCCCCACGCCCCCCGTAAGCCCATCGCTTTGGTGGTGGACGACGAACCGGATATTTGCGAGCTGCTGAGCATCACCCTTGAACGCATGGACATCGACACCCGCACCGCCGGCGATCTGGAGCGTGCCCGAGAATTGCTCGCCTCGCGCAGCTTTGATCTATGCCTGACGGACATGCGCCTGCCCGACGGCGACGGGCTGGAGCTGGTGGAGTGGATTCAAAGCAACGCTGACAATCTACCGGTGGCGGTCATCACCGCGCACGGCAATGTGCAATCCGCCGTGCAGGCACTCAAACTGGGCGCGTTCGACTTTGTCTCCAAACCGGTGGACCTGAAGGCATTGCGCAAACTGGTGAGTACCGCGCTGAAACTCTCCCCAGGCAACACCGGGGCCGCCCCCGATGAAGGCCAGCGCCTGCTGGGGCAATCCCCCCCGATGGAGAAACTGCGCGGACTGATCCGCAAGGTCGCCCGCAGCCAAGCACCGGTGCATATCAGCGGAGAATCCGGCACCGGCAAGGAGCTGGTGGCGCGACTGATTCACGACAGCGGCCCTCGTGCGGAAGCAGCCTTTGTGCCGGTTAACTGCGGCGCGATCCCCGGCGAGCTGATGGAAAGCGAGTTTTTCGGCCATCGCAAAGGCAGCTTTACCGGCGCGGTCGCGGACAAACCCGGCCTGTTCCGCTCGGCCGATGGCGGCACGCTATTCCTGGATGAAATCGCCGATCTACCGCTGCATATGCAGGTCAAGCTGCTACGCGTAATTCAGGAGAAAGCGGTGCGCAGCATCGGCGAGTCGACTGAGCAACCAGTAGACACACGTATTCTCAGCGCCACCCATAAAGATCTCAGGACGCTGGTGGCCGAAGGACGCTTCCGGGAAGACCTGTACTATCGGATCAATGTCATTGAGCTGCTGGTGCCGCCCCTGCGCGAGCGCGGCGAAGACACCCTGTTGCTGGCACAGCATATTTTGCAACGCCTGGCAGACCATCTGGCTATTCCGGCGCCGCGGCTCAGCGCCAATGCCCGTGCTGCGCTGGCCGACTACGCCTTCCCCGGCAATGTGCGCGAACTGGAGAACGTGCTGGAGCGGGCGCTCACTCTGTCAAGTGGGCGCACCATCGATGTAGACGATGTTCAACTGCGCCACAACGGCGGCGCCCAACTGAGCGATACCGCCCGCATGCGGGCCGAAGGGCTGGGTGAGCGTCTGGAAGACGTCGAGCGCGATGCCATTCTGGATGCATTGGAGAAAACCCGGCACAACAAAACCGAAGCCGCGCGCTTGCTGGGCCTGAGTTTTCGCCAGCTGCGCTACCGGATTAAGAAGCTCGGGATCGAATAAAACCCGCTAACGTGATGGCCAAACATCCCGCCGGCCGAGTATTTTTTCCGTTTTTTGCCATATGCCCTTGCGCACACTGACAAAATTTGTCAGTTTCTGACAAAGATCGACCGCTGCAGGCCACAACAAGCTGCGTGCCAGAGCGCAGCCAACAACGGCCATTCGACCGTTATCTATATATATCAGGTAGTTAGTCGAATCGATCGACTTTTGGCATGTAGCTTGCTTGCTGATATACGCAGGAGGCACTTTGCCTACGCACACACCACCATCATTAAATGTGAATTTCAGGGAGTTTACGAATGAAGCAGCAGCAGGGTTTTACACTTATCGAACTGATGATCGTTGTCGCGATCATCGGCATTTTGGCCGCAATTGCTATTCCGGCCTACCAGGACTACACGCAGCGCGCACAGGTTGGCGAGGCGTTTACCATCGTTTCTAGCGCGAAGACGGCCGTCGCTGAGTTCCGCCAGACCCAGGGCGCTTTTCCGGGAACCACCGAGATCGGAGATCTCAATCTCAATGTGGGGACCGCTGCTACGCCGGCGGGCAAGTACGTCGAGTCTATAGCAGTCGCTGCTACCACCGGCGTCATTAGCGTGAAAATGGCTTCCTCCGGTGTCGGCGCTGACATCAAGGACAAGACTGTTACCTTTACCCCGCCGTCAGATACAGCTCTGGCATCAGGCCTGCCGTTCTCTTGGGCGTGCAACAGCACCGACATGGCAATCAAGTTCCTGCCGAAGAACTGCACTACCGGTTCCTAATGCGCTGATAAACGGGGAGGCTCGGCGCGATGGCCAGGATGGCCGGCGCATACCCCGGACTCTCGACTATGGCCTCTCTCTCGCGTGAGAGAGGCCATATTGAGAGCAAAAACGAGCACGAGAATAAGCCCAAGTACAGGACGCATTGGAGAAAATTAATGGGCACCAAATTGACGACCGCGCGAGCGATAGCCGGCTTCACACTTATCGAGCTGATGATTGTGGTCGCGATTATCGGGATACTCGCCAGCATCGCGATTCCAGCCTACCAAACGTACACCGTACGGGCACGAATCACGGAAATCGTGCTGATCGCTCGACGCGACACGGATTTACTGCGTGAGTACTACGTCCTGAATGGCGCCATTCCGGCATCCGGCAACGAAAGCGACGCCGGCATGGTAGTTGATCGTGAGAAGAGCGAGTACCTGACGGCAGATATCACCGTCGTCTGGACCGGTTCGGCCGAGGTAACCTACGCGCTGGACCTGGATGGGGATGCGGTCGGCAGCATTAAGTACACGGGCGCCCCGGTCGGCGCGGATTTGTTCTTTACCTGCGCCTCAATCGATTTCCCCGTCAAATACCTGCCCGAGAACTGCCGCTAGCGGGTGCGCCCTTGTCGCCAGACGGTGACAGCCGCGTTAGATCCAGTTGAGATGTACGCTGCTATCCGGCCTGGTCGCAACACCTCAACAAATACGCCCGCTCGGCCAACTTTACAAAAATTGTAGAATCTAGTGAGAAGTGGCGCACCGCAAACGGCGCCAGTTGCGCTACAATCCAACGAATATTCCGTTAGGCTCACAACAGAGGATCGTTAGTGGCCGTCAGCACCGTCAAGCATTCGAACACCCTCGGTGGCCTGCCTAGAAGACTGGTTCAGGACGGCATTATTGATGAAGCCGGTATTGCGGCAGCCGAAGTGGGCGCCAAAGAGGCCAAAGTCAAGCTGGTGAGCTACCTGGTGGCGAATGAGCTGGCCCACCCTCGTGACGTGGCCATTGCCGGCGCCAGCGAATTCGGCGTGCCGCTGCTCGACATTGATGCCATCACCATTGATCCGGACGTCGTCAGGCTGGTGAACGAGGCCTTGCTGAGCAAGCATCAAGTGCTGCCGCTGGTCAAACGGGGCAAACGTCTGTTCGTCGCCATCTCCGACCCCACCAACCTCGCGGCTATCGACGAGATTAAATTCGCCACCGGCCTGCGCGTGGAGGCCGTGGTGGTCGAGGACAACAAACTCGCCGCCCATCTGTCACGCGCGCTGGAAGCGCTCGATACCACCGCCTTCAGCAAATTCTCCGACGACGATCTGGACCTTGAGAATCTTGAGGTCAGCAGCGGCGATGAAGATTCCGGAGACGACATCACCCGGGACGACGTTGAGGACGCGCCGATCGTGCGCTTCGTCAACAAGATTCTGGTTGAGGCGATCAAAAACGGCGCCTCTGACGTGCACTTCGAGCCGTACGAAAAAACCTACCGAGTGCGAACTCGCCAGGACGGCGTGCTTAAAGAAGTGGCACTGCCACCCGTACAGCTGGCCAACAAAGTCGCTGCGCGCCTCAAGGTAATGTCGCGGCTGGATATCGCTGAGCGCCGCGTCCCGCAGGATGGACGCATCAAAATGCGTTTGTCCAAAAACCGGGCGATCGATTTTCGTGTTAATACCTGCCCAACGTTGTTCGGCGAGAAAATCGTGCTGCGTATTCTCGATCCATCCAGCGCCAAGCTGGGGATCGATGCGCTGGGCTACGAGGAACAGCAGAAGAATCTGTACATGGAGGCGCTGGCCAAACCGTACGGAATGATTCTGGTCACCGGCCCCACTGGTAGCGGCAAGACGGTGTCGCTGTATACCGGACTGAATATTCTCAATACCGAAGACCGAAACATTTCCACCGCGGAGGATCCGGCAGAAATCAACCTGCCCGGCATCAACCAGGTAAACGTCAATCCCAAAGTGGGGCTTACCTTCGCCTCAGCACTAAAAGCGTTTCTGCGTCAGGATCCGGACATCATCATGGTGGGTGAGATTCGCGATCTGGAGACGGCCGAGATTGCGATCAAGGCCGCACAGACCGGTCACCTTGTTCTGTCGACGCTGCATACCAACGATGCCCCTAAGACGCTTACCCGCATGGTGGACATGGGTGTTAAACCCTACGCGATCGCAAGCTCCGTCACACTGATTATCGCGCAGCGCCTCGCGCGCAAGCTGTGTGAGCACTGCAAAGAGGCAGTGGATGTGCCGGAAGAGGCATTGCGCAAAGAAGGCTTCACCAAGCAGGATATTTCGCAACAGTTCTCGGTGTATCGTCCGGTGGGTTGCAAGCAATGTGTTGATGGCTATAAAGGCCGTGTCGGCATTTTCCAGGTAATGCCCGTTACCGATGCTATCGGGCGAATCATCATGGAAGGCGGCAACGCGATACAGATTGCCGACCAGGCCGACAAAGAAAGTGTGCCTGACTTGCGCCGCGCCGGACTGAACAAGGTAAAACTGGGCATCATCGGCCTGGAAGAAATTAATCGCGTCACGATCGACTAGCTGCGTGCGCACCACAGCACCGGCATAGTCCAACACGGATGGTGAGAAATGGTTGATACCGCGCTCAAGCAAGCTCCCTTTACCTGGGAAGGTACGGACCGGCGAGGCAATCGGGTAAAAGGCAAGCTGATGGCGGCCAGCGAAACGGCCGTGCGCTCGGAATTGCGCCGCCAAGGCGTGCTGCCGGTGAAAATTAAAAAGCAGCGCTCACTGTTTAGCGAAGGCAAAATCACCCCGAGTGATATCGCCATTTTTGCGCGGCAACTCGCCACCATGATGTCAGCGGGTGTGCCATTGGTACAGTCGTTTGAGATTATCGGCAACGGCCACGAAAATCGGGCGATGCAGAAGCTCGTGATGAGCATTAAGAACTCGGTTGAAGGCGGCACCAGCCTAGCCGATTCCCTGGCCAAACATCCGCTGTATTTCGATGATCTGTTCGTCAATCTGGTGGAAGCCGGCGAACAGGCTGGTGCGCTTGAAACATTGCTGGATAAAATCGCCACGTACAAAGAGAAAACCGAGGCGATCAAAAAGAAAATCAAAAAGGCACTTTTCTATCCCATGGCGGTGCTGGTTGTCGCCATCATTGTGACCGCTATTTTGCTGATCTTTGTTATCCCGCAATTCGAAAGCCTGTTTCAGGGTTTTGGCGCAGATCTACCGGGCTTCACTCGCATGGTGATCGATCTGTCGGAATTTGTGCGTGCCAAAGGCTGGCTTATCCTCATCGCCATCGGTGTGGCCATTTGGAGTTTCTTGTACGTGAAGAAACGCTCCCGACCGTTTCGTGAGTTCCTGGATAAGTTGACCCTGAAAATGCCCATCATGGGCAGCATCCTGCAGAAAGCCGCGATTGCCCGCTACGCGCGTACACTGTCTACCATGTTCAGCGCTGGCGTACCGCTAGTTGAGGCGATGGAATCGGTCGCCGGGGCGACCGGCAATGCCATCTACGAGAAGGCCACACTGCGCATGCGCGATGAGGTCGCCACCGGTCAACGCCTGTTTCGATCGATGGAAGGAACCGACCTGTTCCCCAATATGGTGGTGCAGATGATCGCAATCGGCGAGGAATCCGGCTCACTCGATCTGATGTCTGCCAAAGTTGCCGACTTTTTTGAAGAAGAAGTGGACAATGCGGTCGACAGTATGAGCAGCCTGCTGGAGCCACTCATCATGGCTATTCTGGGCGTGCTGGTCGGCGGACTAGTGGTCGCGATGTATCTGCCTATCTTCAAGATGGGTTCCGTTGTCGGCTAACGCCTCAGGCACAACGCGCTTACTCGCGTCAGTGCAAATCTGCGCTCCGCGCCCTGGCCTCTGCCACCGTTTCGCGCCCGTATCGACGGGCGCGATGCGTTTTGTGTGGCGGCGATGCCGCCGTTGGGATGGTAAGTAAATGCTCGCGATTGTTGATTTACTCGCAAACAGCCAGCCGCTGTTTATCACGTTGGTCTTCCTCACATCCCTATGCGTTGGCAGTTTTCTGAACGTCGTCATCCACCGCCTGCCCATCATGATGCAGCGCGACTGGCGCGAGCAATGCACCGAATTGATGCGGACGGACACACCGCAGGCAAACGCCCCTCAGATCAACGCTCCGACCGACACGCCCTACACGCTGGCGCAGCCACGCTCGGCATGCCCCCACTGTGGCCATCAGATTACTGCACTCGAGAACATCCCGGTGCTGAGCTATTTAACCCTGCGGGGCAAGTGCTCCGGATGCGACGCGCGGATCTCGCCACGCTACCCAATCGTGGAGCTGTTCACGGCTATCCTCGGCGTGGCAGTCGCGTTGAAATTTGGTGTCACCATGGACACCGTGGCGGCGCTGAGCTTTACCTGGGCACTGATCGCGCTGGCCGGCATCGATCTGGATACCCAGTATCTCCCGGATAGCATCACGCTGCCGTTGTTGTGGGCCGGCCTGCTGCTGAGCGTGATGCCTTGGAACACGCTGGTCCCCGACCCCTACACCTCGATTATTGGGGCGGCGGCCGGCTATCTCAGCCTGTGGTCGGTGTACCAGCTGTTTAAGCTGGTGACCGGCAAGGAAGGTATGGGGTACGGGGATTTCAAGCTGCTGGCGGCACTGGGTGCCTGGCTGGGATGGCAGCGGCTACCTTTGATCATTCTGCTCTCCGCCGTGGTCGGCGCGGCGGTCGGCATCGCACTGATTGTGCTGCGCCGACATGCCCGCGAGGTGCCCATTCCGTACGGCCCCTACCTGGCAGCCGCGGGTTGGGTAGCGTTGATGTGGGGAGAACCCATCACCGATGCCTACCTGCGTTTGTCGGGTCTGAAGTGACCGGGCGGGTAGCGGGGGCTGCACGCTGCCTGGCGGTAGGGCTGACGGGCGGGATCGCCAGCGGCAAAAGTGCAGCTGCAGATATGTTCGCCGCCTTAGGCGTCCCGGTGATCGATACCGACGTTATCGCCCGTGAGGTGGTGGCACCCGGCACCCCTGGGCTGGCCCAAGTGCTCGAGGCATTCGGCGCCGATATTTGCCGCGCCGATGGCTCATTGGACCGGGCGGCACTGCGGCAAAGGATTTTCGCGGACACCAAGGCACGGATGCGCCTGCAGGGCATTTTGCATCCGCTGATCTGGGCCAGCACGCAAGCACAGGTGCAATCGCACTGCCAGCCGCGCAATGCTGATCCGCCCCCGTATGTGATCATTGTCGTGCCGTTGCTGGTGGAAGGCGGCAACCTGACCCGGTTCGACCGCATTGCCGTGATTGACTGCGATCCTGCGGTGCAGCTATACCGCCTGTTGCAGCGCGATGGCGAGACGCCAGAAAGCGCGCAACGTATTCTGGCGGCACAAGCGACCCGCGAGGCGCGTTTGGCGGTGGCCGATGACATCGTGAGCAACGACAGCACGCTGGATGCGCTATCCGTTGAGGTCGCCGAACTGCATGGAAGATATCTGGCTATAGCGTTGGCAAATGGACACAGTTTGCCGTAGCGCGCTAGCTGGAGTACAAATACGGAATGAACGAGCCCGCCCACCACCTCCCCGCTCAGGATCCGGCACGCGAATTGGTGCTCTATGAGCAGCCGCTGCATGAAAGAATGCGCACTTTTCTGCGCCTAGAGTTCCTGTTCGCGATGATGCGCCACCACGGCGCCGGCCGTACCGCTTGGGAAACCCGGGCGGCGGTGAACGCTCTCCTCGATATTCTGGCAATTCTCGGCCGCGGTGATGTGCGCAGCGATGTGCTGAAGGAGCTGGAAAGGCGAGCGTTGCAGTTTGAAAGCCTAGCCACCAATCCGGATGTGGACGACCAGCGTTTGCGCAGTATTCTGAGCACGGTGACGGCACTACGCGAGGGGCTCAACCAAGCCGGCAAGCACTTTATTCACACGTTGCGCGAAAGTGATTTTCTCAGCTCGATTCGCCATCGCAGCAGCATCCCAGGCGGCACCTGCGAATTTGATCTGCCCGACTACCATCACTGGCTGAACCGCAACTACAGCGATCGACGCGAGGACATTGATGCCTGGTTGAACGCACTGGAGCCGCTTGAACTGGCCCTCAAAGAGCTGCTGTGGCTAACCCGACAAGGCGCCCCGCGTGCGCGCCATGTGGCCGAGCACGGCCTGTTTCAGGATCACCTGGAAAAGGGCGCATCGGAGCTGCTGCGTATCAGTCTGCCAGCGGGCAACGATCTGTATCCGGAAATCAGCGGCAGTCAACACCGCTTTACCATCCGCTTCCGCCGTTGGCGTGCCACCAGTTCCCGCGCCGAACTGGTCAACGACGACGTCGAATTTTTTCTCGCGCGCTGCTAGTTCTCGCATGACCAGTGTTGTTAACTGCCCGCATTGTGCAAGCCCGGTGGAATGGACTGAGGCAGCCCGTTGGCGGCCCTTTTGCAGCAAACGCTGCCGTATGATCGATCTGGGCGAATGGCTGACCGAGCAGCACGCGATCGCGGGCGAGTCGGCCCCCGAGGCTTACGACGACCCCGCCGCCGAGTAGACGCGCCCGGACGCACGACACATTGCTACCCTCTCAACGGGCCCCATTAAGCTGCGCTATGCTTGCCAGATCGCTCACAATACCCTGCGCGCCATGCTCCCACGCCACCGTTAATTGCCCTTCCAGCCCAGTACCTGCCGCGTAGACGGGCACGCTGGCCGCATGCGCTGCGACGGCGAAGTCCGACCAGTGATTTAGCGCCGGCCCGCCCTCTGCCCCCGACACTTGCAACACCACAAAGTCCGCACCGAACCGATGCGCCCGCGCGATTTGATGCGCGTCGCCACAACGTACGCCAAGCAGACGCGGCATAGCAGGCGGCGTGTCGCTCTGCTCCCATTGGGCTAACTGAGCTGCATGGACCGCCAGCCCTGCGGCATCTGCCTCGGGGGCGGTCGCCCCTGCAAGGCCAGGGGCATCTTCAGAGGCGGGTAGCGCTTTTTCTGGCGCCAGTATGAGCCCGAGGCCGGCCTGGGCGCACAGCGGCGCGAGTGACGGTATCGGTGGCCCGGTTGGGCTATCCAACATTACATAACCAACGCCCTGCTCACGCGCCCCGCGCAATCGTTGCAAACCACACGGATCTTGCAACAAATCACGAGCGGCGCGCACCGACAGCGTAGCGATACGGCATGGCAACTGCACAGCGCTGACGATGGGCCGATCGGCTTCTAGCAAATCTGCCTGATGCAAACGATCAGCGTGCACCCAACGTGTCGCCTGCCCTTCGCGGCCAAACGGCTGGCCCTGCCATTGCAGTACACGATAGGTGTGCAGCATGACGCAGCGATCCGGATACTGGTGCGCAATGCGGATCAATGGGCGAACGTGTTTAACAATGATACCCAGCTCTTCGTGCAACTCCCGTCGCAGCGCCGCTGTGTTGGATTCGCCTGAGTTTATTTTTCCGCCCGGTAACTCCCAGCGGCCCGCCATATGCTTACCGGCAGGACGCTGCGATATAAGCACTTCGCCGTCAGGGTTTTGTAGGACGCCTGCGGCGACTTCAATGCGCGCGTTGCCCCAACCCTGGGTCAGGACAGCTTACCGTGGCACTGTTTGTACTTCTTGCCCGAGCCGCACGGACAGGCCTGATTGCGCCCGACTTTGGGTGTTGGCCGCTTAAACGGATCGCCACCGGGCGGCATACCGGCGGCGCCTGGTACTGCACTGCGAGCTGGCGCTGCACCGGGTAACCCGGGCGCCGGGCCCACCGGCCGAGCGGCGCCGGCCGCGGCCGCAGCGGGTGGCACGGGCGAAGCCGCCGAGGCGTCGGGGTGCTGGAAGCTCATCCGAGATTGCTCCTGGCGACGACGTTCCAGCGCCTCAACATCCTCCGGGGATGCCAGCTCGACTCGACACAGGAACTTGGTGACATCCTGTTTAACCCGATCCAGCATATCGCTGAACATGCCAAACGCTTCACGCTTGTATTCCTGCTTGGGGTTCTTCTGTGCGTAGCCGCGCAGGCCGATGCCCTGGCGCAGATGGTCCATCGCGGCCAGATGCTCCTTCCAATGAGCATCCAACTGGCGCAGCATGATCACTTTTTCGATATTGCGCATCACTGGCGCAGTGTAGCGCTCGACCTTTTCGGCATAGCGCTCGTCTACCGCCTGCACGATGCGCTCACGCAACGTGTCGTTGTTAAGCGCATCGTCATTGTCCAGCCAGGTCTGAATCGGCACAGACACGCCGAAATCGCGCTCAAGTAAAGTGGTCAGACCGGCCACATTCCACTGCTCTTCGGTGGTACTGGGCGAGATATAATCGTCGGCAACCTCGTTAATCACCTCTTCGCGGATGCCCATCACCGCCTCTTCGACTTCTTCGGCCGCCATCAGATCCGAGCGCTGTGAGTACACTACGCGGCGCTGGTCGTTGGCCACATCGTCGTACTCCAACAGCTGCTTACGCACGTCAAAGTTATGCGATTCCACTTTGCGCTGGGCCCGCTCGATCTGCTTGGTGAGCATTTTTGATTCAATCATCTCACCCTGGCGCATGCCGACGCGTTCGAGCATTTTCTTGGTCCGCTGCGGATCACCAAAAATACGCATCAACGTATCTTCCATTGACAGGAAGAAGCGGCTGGAACCCGGATCGCCCTGACGACCGGAGCGACCTCGCAACTGGTTATCGATACGGCGAGACTCATGCCGCTCGGTGCCAATAATGTGCAGACCACCCGCGTCCAGCACGGCCTGATGACGCACCTTCCACTGTGCCTCTAACTCGGCACGAGCCGCCGTATCGCCCTCCTCTAGCGACTGCAGCTCCCGTTCGAGATTGCCGCCCAGCACGATATCCGTGCCACGACCCGCCATGTTGGTCGCGATGGTAATGGCTCCTGGGCGTCCCGCCTGGGCCACAATTTCGGCTTCCCGCTCGTGCTGCTTGGCGTTCAGTACCTCGTGCTTAAACCCGGCTTTGGTCAGCACTTCGGACAGACGCTCCGACGTATCGATGGAGGTGGTGCCTACCAGCACCGGCTGACCCCGTTCCGCACAGTCTTTGATTTCCTCAACCAGCGCTTCGAATTTATCTGCTTGGCTCAGATACACTTGATCGGGGTTATCGGCACGCACCATCTGACGGTGCGTGGGAATCACTACCACTTCGAGGCCGTAAATCTGCTGGAACTCGTAGGCTTCGGTATCCGCCGTACCGGTCATGCCGGAAAGCTTGCCGTACATACGAAAGTAGTTCTGGAAGGTAATCGAGGCCAGGGTCTGATTCTCTTCTTTCACCCTGACGCCTTCTTTGGCTTCGATGGCCTGATGCAGACCATCGGACCAGCGGCGCCCCGGCATAGTGCGGCCGGTAAATTCGTCCACGATGACGATGTCGCCATCCGTCACGATGTACGCGGTATCGCGCTCGAACAGGTGATGCGCGCGCAAGGCCGCGTTTAGATGGTGCATCAGCGTGATGTTGGCGCTGGAGTAGAGGCTGTCGTCTCCGGTTTCCAACAGCCCGGCCTCGGCCAGCAGTTTTTCCACCCGCTCCAGCCCTTCCTCGGACAAATGCGCCTGCTTGTTCTTTTCATCTACCGAAAAGTCGCCCGGACCGTCTTCTTCGGTCTGCCGCTTAAGCCGCGGAATCAGGCGATTGATCTTCTGGTAAACCTCTACGCTGTCCTCAGCAGGGCCCGAAATAATAAGCGGTGTGCGCGCCTCGTCGATCAGGATAGAGTCCACCTCGTCGACTACGGCAAACCCCAGCCCCTTCTGCGCCTTGTCTTCCAGCGCATAGGCCAGGTTGTCGCGCAGATAGTCAAAGCCAAATTCGTTATTGGTGCCGTAGGTAATATCGGCCACGTACGCCGCGCGCTTTTCATCCGGACTCTGGCCGCTGCGGGTGACCCCAACGCTCAGGCCCAGGAATTCATAGATCGGCGCCATCCAGGCCGCATCACGCTGGGCCAGATACTCGTTAACCGTAACGATGTGCACGCCCTGACGGGTGAGCGCATTCAGATACGCCGGCAGGGTCGCCACCAGGGTTTTGCCCTCACCGGTGCGCATCTCGGCAATCTTGCCGTTGTTCAACGTGATGCCGCCAATCAGCTGGACATCAAAGTGGCGCATCCCCAGCGTGCGCACTGAGGCCTCGCGCACAACGGCAAAGGCCTCCGGGATGAGCGACTCCAACACCGCACCCTCATCCAGGCGCTGGCGGAACTCGGCCGTCTTGGCCAGCAGTTGCTCATCGGTGAGCGCCTGAGTCTGTGGCTCCAATGCGTTGGTTGCGGTAACTAGCTTGCCGTACTGCTTGAGCATGCGCTTGTTGCGGCTACCGAAAAGACCAGTCAGTAAATTAGTCAGCATGATATTGTTCGAGTCTGCATATGCGGCGGTGGGCCAAGCGAAAATCCGGTCGCTTGCAAAGGGCGCAAGTGTACCTCAGCTAAGCGCCGAATCCTGCGGCTCAAGCCGGATTTAGCTAATCAATAAGCCGATATCCGGGCGCCTGGCCCGAATTTCAAGCATTCGGTAGCACAACAAACCCGGGTGGCATGCCGGACGCGGGCAGGCTGCCCGCAACTCAGCCCTAATCAGACTCGTTTTTGACGTATTTAATCGGGTTCACAGCGCGCCCGTTCTGCAGCACTTCAAAGTGTAGATTGGGCCCGGTTGCGCGGCCGGTCGCCCCCATTAGGGCGATTTCCTGCCCCTTGTCTACCTTCTCGCCCACGGCCACCAAATTCTTGCTGTTATGCGCGTAACGGGTCACAAACCCATTGCCGTGGTTAATCTCGACGATTTTGCCGAACCCCTGGCGCGTGCCGGAGAAATTCACCACGCCAGCGGCCACTGAGGTAATCGCCATGCCGCTGCGGCCCGCGAAATCCAACCCCATATGCAGCGCACCGCGACCGGTAATCGGGTCGGTACGGCGGCCGAAATACGAAGAAATCCAACCACCTTTGACCGGAAAGCCCTCTGGGTGCACCTGCCCTTCGAGGTTTTTGCTCAGCAACAGGCTTTCCAGAATTTCCAGCTGCCCGCGGCGATCCTCCAACTGATGCCCCAATAGGGTGAGCTCATCCGCGAACTCGCTGAACGAGCCCAGTTGTTCGGGCGATAGGTGCTCGGGACCACCGCGCGGGGGGGCTGAGGCGAAGTCGAATTCGCCATCGGTCAGCTCGGCCATGCCGGCCAACCGTCGACCCAACGCATCCAGTCGAATCACGTGCGCACTTAGGTGCCCCACCTTGGAGGCAAACGCATCCAGATTCTGGTCAATTTGCTGGCGGATCTGACGAATCTGCGTGCGCTCCTGGCCAAGCGTACTGCGCACATGCGTAACATGTTGATCCGTGGAAATATCCTGCGTAGGCGCGAGCAGCCAGCCAAGGCCAAACGCCACCGCCAGGATGCCTGCCAAACAGGCCGCCACCGGCACCAGCCCTGTCATACGCCGCAGATCGTACTGGCGCCGCGATGCGCGCCCGTTGGTTAATATGATGATGTTCATCTATGCTCGCCGGAGCGATGGTTCCCGAAAATCCCCAAAATGCCGACATCTAAACGCCGACCGCAGCCACTTCAGAAGGTTTTCAGCCAAAACGACCGGCTGGCGGCCCTTGCGGACACCGCAAAACGGTTTGATGCGCTGACAGATGCCGTCAGACAAGCTCTACCCCGGGATGTACAACCCGGCCTTGTCTGCGCCAACCTTCGTGATGAGACGCTGGTGCTGGTCGCGCACACGGCCGCTTGGGCGGCTCGCCTGCGCTTTCACGCGCCAGACATTCTCACATCGCTTGAGCGTGAGCAACATCTGAATCTACAGAAGTTTGCGATTCGCGTTAGCCTGCCCCAAGCGTGAGTGCGCTCCCCCGAGCGCAGTTCCTCGATAGAGCCTTTGGCGTACAGTACGCGCGGGCGGCTCGTTAGTAGCCCGTCTCCGGTGCGGTACTGCTTACTACCCTACCGCTGCCGTCTCAAATGCTAGTGGCGCCTCGCCCGGGCTGTCGTAGCTAACCTCTTCCCAGGCCTGCGGCTGTGCCAGCAGGGCGCGCATCAGCTTATTGTTGAGCGCATGGCCCGATTTGTATCCGTGGAACGCGCCGATAATGCTGCGCCCTAACAAATACAAGTCGCCTACGGCGTCCAGTATCTTGTGTTTGACGAACTCGTCCTCGTAGCGCAGACCATCCTCATTGAGGACGCGAAAGTCATCCAGCACAATCGCATTGTCCATCGTGCCGCCCAGAGTCAGGTTCTTCTCTCGTAACAACTCGATATCGCGCATAAAGCCAAACGTGCGGGCACGGCTGATCTCGCGCAAATAAGAATCGGTGGAGAAATCGATGGAGGCTGTCTGCGCACGCTTCTTAAAGAAGGGATGCTCAAAACCGATCTCAAAGTCGACCCGGAAGCCGTCAAAGGGGGCAAACTGTGCCCATTTATCGCCGTGTTCGACCCGCACGGTGTCGGTGATGCGGATAAAGCGCTTCGGCGCATCCTGCTCTTCGATGCCTGCCGATTGCACCAGAAATACAAAGGGCCCGGCGCTGCCATCCATAATCGGGACTTCCACGCCCGTCAGGTCAACATAGGCGTTATCGATGCCAAGGCCAGCGAACGCCGACATCAGATGCTCAACGGTGGCGACATGCACCTGCCCGTTGGTCAACGTCGTATTCAGTTCAGTCTGGCTCACCTGCTCGGCCCGTGCCGGCAGCTCAACGATCGGGTCCAGGTCAACGCGGCGAAACACGATACCGGCGTCGATCGGCGCAGGCCGTAAGGTCATCAGCACCTTTTCGCCCGAGTGTAAGCCAACACCGGTCGCCCGGATGGAGTTATTTAGCGTCCGCTGTCTAAGCATCGGATCCCCATGTGTGTGGTAACCAACCGTCGTTTCCCGCCCCCGTAACTTCCCCCCGAAAGCCACGCTGGCGGTGCGCAATTCACCGGGGCGATCAGGCATCTGAACGGACCGGTCGGTATGTAAGCAGCTTTAAGTTGCGGCGCAGCGTAACATAGCTGCAAAAAGAAGCACAAGCTCTTGATTTCGGCCGATTTTGAACCTCAATCCACTACCTGGCCGTCTAAATTTGTTGCACATTCGCAACAAATCATCAAAACTTCCGCGCGTTACATAGGCCGCGTGTGGCGCTCTGTCAACACCCGCCCGGGCTAACCCGGCGATATCGACAGCGCGCTTATATAGAAGATCGCCGGGCGCACACATAGTTCCGGCAACAGGGGCGGATCGCAAACGCGAACGGCGCACCCACCCGGCAATTTGAGGAGAACCGGATCGGTGCGCCGTGGAGGCTTGGACTCAGGCGTTAGTCGGCCTGACGTCGCAAAAACGCCGGGATGTCCAACACCGACTGCTCACTCACATCCGGCAACGGCTGCGAATCCAGGCTGCGTCGATGGCGAGCCACGGCAGGCTGCTCAAAGTTGCGATAGTCCGGCTCACCGCTGACATTGCGTACAACATCCACCCGTGGCACAGCCTCAGTGAGCACCGGGGGCTCGTTGATCTGATGTGCTGTGCCAAGCCCCGTCGCCACCACGGTAACTCGGATGCGATCTTCCAGCTCCGTGTCGATGACGGTGCCGATCACCACGGTGGCATCCTCCGAGGCGAAGGCTTTCACAGTCTCACCCACCTGCTTGAATTCACCAATAGATAAAGTGTCGCTAGCGGTCACGTTGACCAGAATGCCGCGCGCCCCAGCCAGATCGATATCGTCCAGTAGCGGGCTGGATACCGCAAGCTCTGCGGCTGCGGCTGCGCGGTTCTCGCCTGAGAACTCTCCGGTACCCATCATCGCGGTACCCATCTCCATCATCACGGTCCGCACATCGGCAAAATCAACGTTGATCAAGCCCGGGCGGGTAATCAACTCGGCGATTCCCTGCACCGCGCCCTGCAGCACTTGGTTTGCTGCACGGAAGGCATCCAGCAGCGAGACGTCGGAGCCCAGCACGCTGTGTAGCTTCTCATTCGGAATCGTAATCAGTGAGTCGCAACTCTTGCGCAGCTCGGCAATGCCCTGCTCAGCAATCCGGGTACGTTTGTTGCCCTCGATCTCAAACGGCTTGGTCACCACCGCCACGGTGAGGATGCCCAGATCCTTCGCTGCCTGTGCTACCACCGGCGCAGCGCCCGTGCCAGTACCACCGCCCATGCCTGCGGTGATGAATAGCAGATCGGAGTTCCCAATCGCTTCCTGGATACGCTCGCGATCCTCCATCGCGGCATCGCGTCCCACCTCCGGGTTGGCGCCGGCGCCCAGACCTTTGGTGATATTGCACCCGATCTGAATGGCTGTTTTAGCACCGGAAGCTTTCAGTGCCTGTGCATCGGTGTTGACGCAGATAAAATCCACCCCTTCGATGCCGGCATTGACCATGTGACTAACAGCATTGCCGCCGCCACCGCCCACGCCGATCACCTTGATCACGGCGCTTTGGTTATAAGAGTCCATTAACTCGAACATCATCGTCTCCTCAATTGCGAAGTGTTCCCGCTCACAAAAAACTACATGTCAGGCGTGGTTACAGGTTGCCCTGAAACCACGCTTTCATACGTTCCCAAACATCCTTAATCCCGCCCCCCAGTGGCACGTCAGCCTGCTGTTGATGGCGGTTCTCATACGCATAGCGCAACAGCCCCACGCCGGTGGCGTGAATGGGGTTGCGCACCACATCCGACAAGCCGGATACGTACTGGGGCACCCCCAAACGTACCGGCATATGAAATACTTCCTCGGCCAACTCCACCGCCCCTTCCATTTTGGCAGTGCCGCCCGTGATGACGATGCCGGCCGCGATTAACTCCTCGAACCCACTGCGCCGCAACTCCTCGCGAATCAGCAGATACAACTCCTCGTAGCGCGGCTCAACAATCTCCGCCAGCGTCTGGCGCGCCAGTCGACGAGGCGGACGATCGCCCACGCTCGGTACTTCGATGGTTTCATCGGGATTGGCCAGCTGCGACAGCGCGCAGGCGTATTTAATCTTGATCTCCTCCGCGCACTGGGTGGGCGTGCGCATCGACACCGCAATATCGTTGGTCACCTGATCGCCAGCAATCGGGATCACTGCCGTGTGCTGAATGGCGCCGCCACCAAAAACCGCAATGTCGGTGGTGCCCCCGCCGATATCGATCAGGCAAACCCCCAGCTCTTTTTCATCCTCGGTCAACACCGAGAAACTGGAGGCCAGTTGCTCCAGCACTATGTCATCCACCTCAAGACCGCAGCGCTGCACGCACTTGACGATGTTCTGGGCTGCACTGTCGGCGCCGGTCACGATGTGGACCCGCGACTCCAACCGCACCCCGAACATCCCGATCGGCTCCTTGATGCCTTCTTGCTGGTCGATAATGAACTCCTGCGGCAGGATGTGCAGGATGCGCTGATCGGCCGGGATCGCGACCGCGCGCGCGGCGTCAATCACCCGATCCACATCGCCTGCGGTCACCTCTTTATCGCGAATAGCAACAATGCCGTGGGAGTTCAGGCTGCGGACATGGCTGCCCGCAATCCCAGCAAACACAGTGCTGATCTCGCACCCCGCCATCAGTTCAGCCTCCTCGACCGCACGCTGAATCGACTGCACGGTCGACTCGATATTCACCACCACGCCCTTCTTCAACCCACGGGAGGGATGGGTGCCTATACCCACCACTTCCAGCTCATCATCCGGGGTCATCTCGCCCACCAGCGCCACAACCTTTGAGGTACCGATATCCAAGCCCACAATGACGTTACGTTCACCCTTGCGCGGCATCTGCCTCACTCCCTGTTTGCGCTGGTGGCGCCGGCTCGACCGGCGCCGGCTCGCGCCAGCCCACGGCGAAACCGTTGCTGTAGCGCATATCCACGTACTGCACCCGCTCCGAGCTGCCCTCAAGCAACGGCGAGAAGTCGCGTACAAAACGCGCCATGCGTGCATCCGGATTGCTTCGCCCCAGGCGCACACCAATACCGTTGCTCAAACGCGCGCGCCACGCGCCACGTGCATCCAATACCAGTTCCGATAAATCAAACCCCACCGCCAGCAACTGACGGCGATAATCCAGATAGCGCTGCGACACCTGCCATTCAGTGCCAGGCGGGCCGGACAGACGCGGTAACTCGGCTGGCACGTGACGTGCCTCCTTCACAAACAACTCACCCCGCGTATTCAACAGACCGTTCTGCGCCCAACGCGCGGCGGCGATCTGCTCGGTCAGCGAGATATGCAAACCATTGGGCCACGCGCGGCGAATGCGGGCACGGTCGACCCAGGCCAGCGTCTCCACCTGCGCGCGCAGCTGCGACAGGTCCGCAGACAAAAATCCACCACTCAAATGAGGCTTCATGCGCGCTTCCACCTGCAGCGCACTCACTCGCTCAAACGGCGCGTCCAGCGTGATCGTCGCCAACGGCTTATCCATCACGTTAAAGGCAACCAACCCTGTGATAACAACAAAAGCGCTAATCCCCAGACCGCGGAAAATATCCACCGGCTGTATGCCCCAACGCTTCACCAGCGGTGCGGGCACTGGTTTGCGCGAGGCCTTGCTCG
The DNA here is from genome assembly GCA_965369325.1 of uncultured Gammaproteobacteria bacterium. Taxonomy (GTDB): domain Bacteria; phylum Pseudomonadota; class Gammaproteobacteria; order Steroidobacterales; family JBCBZW01; genus CBDUQI01. The sequence goes on along the minus strand of CBDUQI010000086.1, from coordinate 2,348 downwards.
CTTTCCTGGGCTTTGCCTTAGCCATGCGCGTTACCTCCTGCCGCAGAAGCTTCCACCGCCGGCGGACTATCAAAGCTGGTTTCCAGTACGCGCCAGCACAACTCTGCAAAATCGGTGCCTAGCACGGCCGCCGCCATCGGCACCAGCGAATGGCCGGTCATCCCCGGTACCGTGTTCACCTCCAACATCAACGCATTGCCGGCGCCATCCAGCATAAAGTCGACCCGACCCCAACCGCTGGCGCCCAACGCGTCAAACGCCGCTAACGCCTCGCGCGCATACTGCGCCTCGCGCGCCGATGGCAATCCACATGGGCAGGTGTAGCGCGTCTCATCGCTGAAGTACTTGGCCTGGTAGTCGAAAAAGTGGCTGGCGCTGGCGTCGATACGAATCAGCGGCAACACGCGGCGACCGACGATGCCTGCGGTGTACTCCTCGCCCTGAATCCACTGCTCCACCAGCACGGGCCCGCCAAAACGCAACGCCTGCACACAGGCGGCCTCAAGCTCGCCCAACGCGTTCACCCGACTGACGCCAACGCTTGAGCCCTGCCCGTTCGGCTTTACCGCCAGTGGCAATCCAAGGTTCTCCACCACGTGCTGCAAGCTGTCGGCATCAGCGCTTTGCACGACAGCAAACTTGGGCGAGCCCAGCCCGTGCGCGGCAAACAGTTGTTTGCTACGCAGCTTATCCATCGCCAGAGCCGAGGCCATACGGCCGCAACCGGTAAAGGGCATCTGCATGTATTCAAGCAAGCCTTGCACCGCGCCATCTTCATCACCCGCACCATGCAGCGCGATCCACGCGCGATCGTATCGGCCGTCCACAAGATCGCCCACCAGGTGGCCACGGCGCGCATCCACGGCGTGCGCGTCCACGCCACGCGCGCGCAAGGCGGCGAGCACGGCGTCACCGGTCATCAGCGAAATCTCGCGCTCTGACGAATCGCCGCCCATCAGCACCGCCACCCGACCAAAGTGCTCGGCGGCGTCAATGCGCAGCGCTGGCAGCGGTGAGAGGCTCATTCGGCGTCCCCCACAATGCGCACCTCGGCGATCAGATCAACGTTGTGCTCGCGCGCCACGCGAGCCTGCACATGCGCAATAAGTCGCTCTATGTCCGCCGCACTAGCCGTGCCGGTGTTGATAATAAAGTTCGCATGCTTGGGCGAGACCTGGGCGCCACCGATGCTGAAGCCTTTCAACTCGCATGCTTCAATCAAACGAGCCGCATGGTCGCCGGGTGGATTGGTAAACACCGAGCCGCAACTGGGCAGACCGATAGGTTGCGTCTGTTTGCGTTTGCTCAACAACTCACGGATCTGCGCACGACCGGCCTCCGGCTCCGCCTCAAACTGAAGATGCGCCTCAACAAACCATTCATTCTCGGCCGGCGCGCGCACATCACGATAGCCCACCTGATACTCCGGCGCGTCGCGCTGGTGAAGGCGCCCGGCGCGGTCTATGACGGTGACGGCTTCGACGTGTGCCCAGGTTTCACCGCCGAACGCCCCCGCATTCATCGCCAGCGCACCACCCACGGTGCCGGGAATGCCAGCGAAAAATGCGGCAGGGCCCAGGCCCCAGCGCGCGCACTGGCGAGCCAGCTTTGCGCAGGCTACCCCCGCACCGGCGCGTACACCGGCATCACCGTCACGCCTCAGCACGTCAAGCACTTGATGGGTCAGGATGACGGCGCCACGCACGCCGGCATCACGCACCAGCAGGTTGCTGCCCAGGCCACACCACAACACCTCGGTCTCTGGTGATAACGTTCTGAGGAACGTCGCCAAGTCCTGCACATCCGCCGGGCGGTACAGCATGTCGACCGGGCCGCCCACGCGCCACGAGGTGTATTGCGCCATCGGCGCATTCAGTTGCAGTGCTCCGCGCAGTGCCTGCATGTCCTGTTCTCGCGCCACGCCGCTCATACTCCCTTACCGTGGAGTTCGGGGTTAGCAGGCTGGGACGCGTCGGCGCCAACGACCATGATCGGCTCGACGCTTAACTGCGCCGGCAACGCCTCGGCCACCGCACCGATGCTGCCAGCGCCCAGTGTCATCACCAGATCACCATCGCGCACCAGGCCTCGCAGTGCGTCGGCCAGCGCCTCGACGTCTTCCACAAACACCGGTTCTACGCGACCACGGGTGCGGATGGCACGGGCAATCGCACGTCCATCGGCGCCGGTAATGGGGCGCTCCCCAGCCGCGTAGACCTCAGTCAACAAAAGTACATCCGCGAAAGAAAGCACTTCGGCAAAGTCATCCAGCAAATCGCGCGTACGTGTGTACCGGTGCGGTTGAAAGCACAGCACAACGCGCCGGCTCGGCCACGCATCACGTGCCG
>CBDUQI010000085.1:0-21922 GCA_965369325.1 uncultured Gammaproteobacteria bacterium | reverse complement strand
CTGTCCTGGTTGCTGTCACGCTCGCCGATCAGGCTGACTTCGGCGGTCTCTATCCGCAATCTATTTCCGTCCGGGGTGCTGTCTCGTACCTGTGACTGTGCGCCTTAGGATGGTTCGGCGCCAGGCGAAATATCGGAGGTATTGTAGAGGGTTCCACGCTGCAACACACGCCTGTCAGGTGAATATCTCGATTGCGACTCAAACCCACTAGCGGGAGCCTGCTCAAGCCCGCGCGATGTAAAGTGAGGCAAACGCCATTGCGGCCCGTCGCGTTAGCTGTAACCATTGCCAACCCTGCCATCACCGGACCAGCCAAATGACCGCCAAAGGTAATAACATTCGCAGCATGACGGGCTTTGCGCGCTTGGAGGCGACAGAGCAGTGGGGCACCCTCGCGTGGGAGTTGCGCACGGTCAATCATCGTTATCTGGATGTGTCGTTTCGGGCGCCGGAAGACTTCCGTGCGCTGGAACCGGTATTTAGAGAGAAAATTGCCAAAGGCATCCGTCGCGGAAAAGTGGACGCCAATCTGCGCTTTCGCCCGGCCGCAGCCCAGGCCCAGGCCATGCTGATTGATGAGCAGGTGCTGGGGCAATTAATTGAGGGCGTGCGAAAGGTGGCCACCGCCATGCCTGAAGTGGCCGCACCGGACCCCACCCGATTGTTGTCATGGCCGGGCGTAGTGGCCGCGCCGGATCGGGATCTGGCGCCATTGCATCAGGCCGCGTTGGCGTTGCTTGGGCAAACAGTTACAGCGCTGGATGAAGCGCGCGGCGGCGAAGGCGGGCGCATTGCTACCATGTTGCTGGAGCGCTGCGAGGCGCTGGCCGGGCTGGTGGCGCAAGTACGCGAGCACTTGCCGGCCGTGCGCGAGGCGATCGCCGAGCGCCTGCGTGGGCGGGTGGCGCAACTGGTGGCTGATCCGGATACCGAGCGTCTGGAGCAGGAGCTGGCGTTGATGCTGAACAAGATGGACGTGGATGAAGAGCTGGACCGGCTCGACAGCCACGTGGCTGAGCTGCGCAATGTACTCAAACGCAATGAGCCCGTGGGCCGCCGGCTGGACTTCCTGATGCAGGAGTTCAACCGCGAAGCCAACACGTTGGCCTCCAAATCGCAGGACCCGCGCACCTCAGCGGCCGCGGTGGATATGAAAGTGCTGATTGAACAAATGCGCGAGCAGGTACAAAACGTAGAGTAAACGTACGGTAATGAGTTCGTCCAAGCCTAAAACGGGCGCCCACGGCAGTGCGGCGCGCCCATCTGCGTCGACCGATCAAAATCCGCACCCAGGTTCGGCTGGGCAGCGTGTCGAGGCGGTGTCGCTGTTTGTCATCTCCGCCCCCTCCGGCGCAGGCAAAACCAGCCTCGTGCGGGAGCTGCTGCAGCGGCGTAGCGATGTGCGCATGTCCACCTCTTATACCACCCGCCCTCGGCGTCCCACTGAGGTGCATGGCGAGCACTACTATTTTGTCGATGAGCCCACCTTCGTGCGCATGATCGGTGACAACGATTTTCTGGAACACGCTAACGTTTTCGGGAATCGCTACGGCACCAGCCGCACCCTGGTAAAGGGCCTGCTCAGTGAGGGCCAGAACGTGATTCTGGAGATAGACTGGCAGGGGGCCGGCCAAGTGCGAGCCGCGATGGCACACTGCAAATCCGTCTTTGTGCTGCCGCCCTCGGTGACCGAGCTGGAGCGGCGCCTGCGCGGGCGCGCGACCGATTCGGATGAGGTCATCGCGCGGCGCCTGAGTGATGCCCGCAGCGATATGTCTCACTGGGACGAATTCGACTACGTGATTGTGAATGACGACTTTGAAACAGCGGTGGCCGATCTGACCGCGATCATCACTCAGGGCGGCCACCGGCTGGGCGCGGAACGGGCTTCTCTGCGTCCGCTGGTGGAGGCACTGTTGGCCAGCCCCTCAACATAAACCTTCAACGCGGGGAATCTCGGCGTGTTGCAAAAAAGCTAAACGTGGAATTAGCGCGCAGCGCACTGGTTTCTGCGCTAGACTTGGGCTATTGTCGCGAAAATGCACCGTGCGGAACGCCCAAGTGACGCACAATCTCAGCCTACCCCGGAGTCAGCATGGCCAGAATTACCGTTGAGGATTGCCTCGACAACGTTGAAAACCTGTTTGAACTGGTGCTGGTCGCCTCCAAACGCGCCCGCCAGCTGGCGAATGGCTCTAATGCCATGGTCGAGTGGGAGAATGACAAGCCCACCGTCGTCGCGCTGCGCGAAATTGCTGAAGGTTACGTGACCAAGACGATCCTTGAAGAAGTTGATGAGCCGGATCCTGAAGAAGTCGCCGCCGCAGAGCTTGCGGCCGCGGACCTGGCGGCCGCGGGCACCAGCGCCGTGGACATCCTCACGGAGTAGTCCCATCAGCAGGCGGACCACCCACTCGGTAATTCACTGATGGTATCCGCCACATCATTTCTCAGTTCCCGTTTGCGCGGCAAACAGATCAGCGGTTTAAAAGAGCTGCTGGCTGAGCTGCGCGAGTACCTGACCGACGAGCAGGTTGAGGGCGCGCTCGCCACGTTTGAATTTGCCGCCGACGCCCACACCGGGCAGACCCGTATGAGCGGTGAACCGTACATCACCCATCCGGTGGCAGTGGCCCGCATCCTGGCGGAATTGCGCCTGGATTACCCCAGCATCGTCGCCGCGCTGTTGCACGATGTCATCGAAGATACCCCAACCGCTAAGGAGCAGATCGAGCAGCGCTTTGGCGCTCAGGTCGCGGCGGTGGTGGATGGCGTCAGCAAACTGGATCAGATCGAGTTCAACACTAAGGCTGAGGCCCAGGCCGAGAGTTTCCGCAAGATGTTTCTGGCGGTCGCGGATGACATTCGGGTAATCGTGGTTAAGCTGGCCGACCGGCTGCACAATATGCGCACCCTCGGCGCCATGCCGCGTGAGAAGCAGCGCAAGAAGGCGGTGGAGACGCTGGAGATCTACGCGCCCATCGCGAATCGTTTAGGCATCAACAGCATGCGGATGGAGTTGGAAGACCTGGGGTTTCAGGCGCTTTACCCGATGCGCTACAAAGTCATCCACAAGAACATCAAGAAGATGGTCGGCAGCCGCCGCCACATGTTGCGCAAAGTGACCTCGGCACTGTCCGAGGCGATGGTGCACCATCACGTGGTAGCCGATGTTAGCGGGCGCAGTAAAGACCCTTACAGCATCTACATGAAGATGAAGAAAAAGGGGCGGGCGCTCAGCGAAATTATCGATGTGTTCGGCTTTCGCATTACCGTGCAGTCAGTGGACGAGTGCTATCGCACCATCGGCGTTGTGCACAAGACCTACAAGCCAATGCCGGGGCGCTTTAAGGACTACATTGCGATCCCGAAGGTTAACGGTTATCAATCGCTGCACACCACCTTATTCGGTCCCAAAGGTGTGCCTATCGAGGTGCAGATACGCACGGAAGACATGGAGAAGGTGGCCGAGAGCGGCATTGCATCGCACTGGCTGTACAAGAGCGATGGCGCAGACATGGGGCCGGAGAGCCGGGCGCGCGAGTGGCTGCGTGGGTTGATGGAGCTGCAGGAGCGCACCGATTCGGAGGAGTTTGTCGAAAGCGTCAAGCTCGATTTGTTCCCGGATAAAGTGTACGTGTTTACACCCAAAGGCGATATCAAGCGCCTGCCCAGAGGCGCCACCGCGGTGGACTTTGCCTACGCCCTGCATACCGATATTGGTAATCGTTGCGCCTCGGTAAAAATTGATCGGCGCCAGATGCCGTTACGCACGCCGCTGGAAAGCGGGCAGACGGTTGAGGTGATGACCTCGCGCATGGCAAAGCCCGATGCTACTTGGCTGAATTTTGTTGTCACCGCTAAAGCGCGTTCGGCCATTCGGCACTACCTCAAAAATCTGCGCCGCGGTGAGGCCGCAACGCTGGGCAAGCGCTTGCTCACCGTGGCGCTGGCCAATATGTCGCTCAACCTGAAACGCATCCCCAAGAAAAATTGGGAAAACCTGCTGGATGAGTTGGCGCTGGAGTCTCGCGATTCGGTGTTTGAGCAAATCGGTCTGGGGCAGCAACTGGCACCCCTGTTGGCGCGACGCCTTGCGCGTGACAAAGCCGATCCGTTGGACGTGCTGCATCCTGCCAATGCGGCGCTGTCTATCCAGGGCACCGAAGGCATGGTGGTGCAATACGCCAAATGCTGTCTTGCGATTCCGGGCGATACCATCATTGGTTACCTAAGCGCCGGGCGTGGCATCGTAATTCACCGCGATGTGTGCAAAAACCTGGAGCAGTATCGCAAAGACCCACAGAAGTGGGTGCAGGTTGAGTGGCAGGAAGAAACCCAGCGCGAGTTTGCAGCCGAAATTTGCGTGGAATCCACCAATCGAATGGGGGTGCTGGCGGAGGTGGCGGCAAGAATTTCCGATACCGAAACCAACATCAAGCATGTGTCGGTGACCGAGCGCGAAGGGGATACTTCCTCACTGGTATTCCAACTTCAGATCAGCGGGCGCAAACAGTTGGCCCGCGTTATGCGCAGCGTCCGCGCGATGAACGACGTGATTAAGGTCACCCGCACTTGTAACTAACCTACGGCTTAGCTGCAAGGCGCTTGCGCGCTAGTAGCCGCCGCACTACAGTGCTTTGAGGCCATCGTTGATCCAGGATTGATCATGTGCGCAAAGCCGGGCTCGTGCGGATGACGCCGCAACAGTGGGAACATGTCTGCTGCCTGTTTGAGCAAGTTACTGATTTGCCCGTTGAGCAGCGCGCGGCATTTATCAATGGACTGCAGCACGAGCCGGCGCCTGTGCGTGTGGAGCTGGCAGCGCTGCTGCAAGAGCACGATGAGGAGGCCACCTCACTAAGCCAGATTGATGTGGGCGCGCTGGCCGCCGATCTGGTTGCCCGCCCCACTGTGCGCCAGCCGCCCGAGACTGTCGGACCCTATCGTATCGATCGTGAACTCGGCCGCGGCGGGATGGGCGTGGTTTACCTGGCTCACCGTGACGATGGCCAGTTTGAGCAGCAGGTTGCGCTGAAGTTGGTGCGCCGAAGCATCGACAACGATGAGGTGCACAGCCGGTTTTTGCTTGAGCGCCAGGTGCTCGCGCGCCTGCAACATCCGCACATTGCACGTTTGCTGGACGGTGGTATCTCCGAAGACGGCTTTGCGTATTTTGCGATGGAATACGTCAACGGCGAATCGTTAGTGGACTATTGCCGACAGCACAATTTGTCGGTGCGGCAGCGGTTGGTGATCTTCGGGCATATTTGCGAGGCGGTGCAGTTCGCGCACAACCGTTTGATCGTGCATCGTGATATCAAGCCGCAGAACATTCTGGTGGATCAGGGCGGGCAACCGCGTCTGCTCGATTTTGGTATCGCTAAAATCCTGGATGACGCCGACCGGCAGGTGACAACGCGCACGGGCGTTAATCTTATGACGCTGCAATACGCCAGCCCGGAGCAGGTGAGTGGTCAGCTAGTGACGGTCGCCAGCGATATCTACCAGTTGGGCTTGTTATTGTTTGAAATGTTAGCTGAGCAACCGCCGTTTGATGTAAAGGGTATGGGATTGCAGCAAGTGATTGAGACAATTTGCCGCACTTCGCTCCCGTCGCCAGGCCGGTTCCGCGAAAAACTCAGCTCGGATCTGGACGCAATTGTGGGCTTCGCGCTGCGCAAAGACCCGGCCGAGCGTTACCGCACCGTCAACGCCTTCGCGCGGGATGTTGAGCGCTACCTGCAAGGCCAGCCGGTATCGGCAAGAGCGCATTCGCGCTGGTATGTGATGCGCCGGTTTGTCGCACGCAACGCCACCTTGGTGGGCGTGGTAAGTGCATCTGTGTTGGCGCTTGCAGGTGCGGTGCTGGTATCGATGAATCTGGCGCACCGCGCACGCACCGAAGCGCAGCGCAGCGTGGCGGTGCAGGAAGTGCTGAGCGAATTTTTCCAGCGCGCTGACCCGTTTGGCGATGGCGGGGCGGATGTGTCGCTGGCGGATGCCGTCGCACAGGGTCGCAGCATGATCGACGCCCGCATCGCGGATGATCCCGCGTTGAGCGCTGCCATGTACGCCAAGCTGGGCGAGATTCAGACATCGCTGGGGCTCTACGAGCAGGCGCTGGAAATCTCGCAGGCCGCACATGCGGCGGTGCTGAAGTCTGGCGAAACGGACGCCACTATGCGCTTTGAGATCCTGGATCAGGTAGCGCGCAATCTGGTGCTGACGGGGAACCCGAAGGACGCGATCGCTTTTCTGGATGAATATCTGCCCGCCTCACCGCCCTCGGCCAAAGACGCGGGCGCCTGGGTGCTGGCCAAGCTGGAAGCGGCGCGCGCCTGGAAGCTGCTGCTGGATGTGCCGATGCTGCAGGAAACGCTGCGGATCGCGGACGCTGCCGTCGAGCGCTATCAAGTAGACGACCCTTTGATCGAGATGGAGTTGCACAATCGCCACTCGGTACTGGCGCGGGAATTGGGCGACATTGCCGGCGGGGAGCAGCGCGTGCGCGAGATGTTGGAAATCTCCCGCACACTGCAGCGCCCCGAGGACGTTGCCGTGGCCCTGCACGATTTGGGCATGCAGTTGGGTAGGCAACGTCGTTACGAGGAGGCGGAGCCGCTGTTTGTTGAGTCGATTGCACTGGTGGATGAGATTTCGCCCAATCACCCCCGCCAGGGCTTTCACATGAACAACTATGGCGGTCTGCTTTATCGCGTTGGGCGCCACGAGGAGGCGGTGGAATGGGTGCGGCGCGGCTTGCTGGTGCTGCAGGACGGTCCGAACCGGTTTTGGGAGTACGCCGCCAATCGCGATCTGGCGATGTACGGGTTCTCGGTGGCCGATATCGAAGAGGTGATTCTGGCCAATCGCAGGCAGGTGGACCTGGCGGAGGCGATTTTTGGCGATCAGGAGCGGCAACACGCGGTCGCTGTGATTGTGCTGGCCCGGTTGGCCGCGCTGGGGTATCACTACGAATTCGCGCTGGCGCTCCACCAGCGGGTGGTCGAGCTGCATCCGGTGCTGAGTGGGGTGGACATGGCGCCGCAGGTGGCCACCGCCTACATGGATATGGGCGATATGATCCGGGCCGAGCGTGCTTATGCGCAAACCGAGTCGCTGAACTCACCGCCCGCGCTGGAATTGCGCATGCAACTGGACTGTGCGAGGCAGGATCCGGAAGCGGTGCGTGCGGCGCTCGCCAGCCTGGATCGTGAGGTGCCCGCTACCTCGGTGGTGGCGCGTCGCTTGCGGGTTCGCGCGGCTATTATTGAGGCGGCGTTGTCATCGGGGCAGCTCAGTGATGCGCAGCGCACCTTCGATCAGGTGCAGGAGACATACTTCCAGCATCGGGCGTTTCTAAGTTACCTGGACCGCTCGCGCCTGCTTGATGCGCTGGTGGCGGTGGCCAGTCACGCCCGCATCACATTGAGTGAGCCGCTGGCCGAAGAAGTGCAGTCGATGCTGCGCCGACGTGATCGAGCGCGCGTACTGGTGCAGCGCGAGCACGGAGCACTCATGCAGGAGATGGGTGTTGATGGGGTGATTCTGGCGGCGCCCGGGCGCGTGGGCGCGCTGCAACCCGAAGTGCTTTGCGCGACTGCCGGCGCCAGCACATGAGCGTTCAGGGTAGACCAGTGGGGTTGCTGCCCAGCATCCCCACGCGGCGACGCGCACCGTGCGCTGAGCCGTAGACCTGCGATGGAAACATCCGCTGGCGCGCTGTCTGAGGTGCCCGCCTGTGTCGCGACTGGCTGGCAGTGGGTGCGGCAGGAGAACGACTACAGCGATCTCGCCGGCATGGTGTTGCTGGGGTTCTTTCTGGCTGTGATGCTGGCGCCCGTGGTGTTGTGGCGGTACCACCGGCGCGTGCAGCAGCTCATGTCTATGGGTGCACCTGAGCGTCAGGAACAGGTACCGCCAGCGGCTTCGCACTCCTCGCCCCTCGTCATGCCTGCACCGGGTGTTGACGCATTGCTTAAGACGGTAGATGCGCGTGCACATATCGCTTATCGGGCGACGCTGGTCGCTGCCGGCGTATTCGCGATGTGCTCGGCGCTCGTGATCACTTTCGCGGGCATGTTTTTTGAGTCGGCGGATATCCGATCGGTGGAGGCTTGGGCGGGGCATGCGCTTTACGCGGTGATCGTGTGCGTTGGTGCGGTGGCGCCGATTGCGTTGTTGCAGTCACCGAACAAACGCGTACGCGCCTTGCTATTGGTGCCGTTCGCGTTACTGATCGGGCTCATTGTTGAAGACGTGTGGCTGGATCAGACGATGCCACTAGGTGAGCGCTTCGCGCTGCTGGGCGCGGGCACACTGGGTGTGGCGATCCTGTACCTGGCGCTGATCGGGCGCCGCCTGCGCAATGTGGTGCCTGTATTGTCGCTGTATCTCGCGACCTTGCTGGGCGCGTTGTACGTGGCTGGCGTGTTGATTGAGGTGCTTGAGCCGTGCGACTTCGAGTACGTCGACTGGGTTATCACGTGCGTAGGGATCGCTGCTGTGTGGGGTATCACCCGCGCCGGGTTAGGGCTGCTTGGCCGCCTCACCCAGGCTTACGAAGATAAAGCATTTAGCGAAAGTCAGCTGCAGATGGGCCTCTGGTTTGTCATCGTGGCGCTGGTACTCGCCACCGATACCACGCCGGATGATGATGAAGTCATGTTCTCGCGCTGGTCGTTAGGCATTGCACTCGCGGCGATCCTTGCCGTGCTTGCCTACGTTCGCGCGCTGCGCTTGCAACGCGACTGGGCGCAGCCGCAAGCCATGCTGTTGCTGCGGGTGTTCTCAAGTCATCGTGGGACTACGCAGTTGCTAGATGACGTGACCCACCGGTGGTCTTTCATCGGCCCCATCCACCTGGTGGCCGGGCCGGATCTGGCCAGGCAGTATCTGGAGCCGCACGAGTTGCTGTTGTTCCTGCGCCGCCGGGTGCGCGAGCAGTTTATATTGAGTCACGAGGATCTTAGCCGCCGGCTGAATCAGTTGGAGGACACGGCCGACCCGGACGGAAGGTTCCGCATTAACGAGTTCTTTTGTCAGGACGACACCTGGCAGCTCACAGTCGATCGGCTGGTTGAGCGGGCGCCGGTGATCCTGCTGGACTTGCGCGGGTTCAACAGCGCGCGCGCGGGCACTGCCTTTGAGGTGGCATTGCTGGCACGCAAAGGCGCGCTGGGCCGCACGGTGTTTTTGCAGGACCGCCATACCGATACGCAGGCGGTGGATGCTGCGTTGGCCGAGGTGCCCGGCGCGCGTATCGCGCCGGAGCGGATTTTTTACCTCGAGCGCTCGCCCGAGGTTACTGAGGTGCTGCGCCGGCTGGCAGATTGCCTTTGAAGTCGCGGCGGCGCCACAACCCCAGCCCGATCAGGCCAAAGGCCATGATCGCCAGGCTCGGTGGCTCCGCAACACTGCCTGGGCTCATAAAGTCGCCCGCGACCAGCACGTCGTCAATCTGCGCGTACCAGTCAAAGGCGTCTGGGTCCGGGTTGTAGTAGTGAAAGCGCAGGGTGACATCGCTTTCACCGAGGTAAGCCGCCAGGTCCAGATTAACCGCCACGCCGTCTTCAACAAACAGCCCGCCCACAGGCGCATCATCGTCGAATGCGAGTGCGGTCAGCCAGTTGGCGCCCCCGTCCAGGCTCACATCGACATCAAAGTTATCCGATGTGGGAGCCGAGCCTAGGGCCTGATAGTTCACCAGAAAATCGAGCGACGCGGAGCTGAAGTTCTCCAGACTGAAGCTGGTGGTAATGAGCGAAGCATCGTACGCGCCCGCGCTTGCAGCATCCGAGCTTGCCGATGCAGCGGAGCCGGTACCGCCGGTCCAGTTGTTGGCCTCGTTGCCGGCGTCCCCGCTGATGCCCCAGGACACGGTGCCGCTGCTGTCGACGGTCCACCCGGTGGGTAGGCCCGCATTGAAGTCCTCGTCGATGAGCGTCACCGGTACCGCCAGGGCGGCGCTCGACAGGCTCATTAAACACAGGCAAACCAGAACTCTGCTTGGGTACATTTGGGTGTCCTTCTTCGGGCTCATGCTGTCCGTGATTGCGTTTACAAGCACGGCGACGATCGAAGTTTAGGCGATGTTGGACATAATCGTCGGCAACTGATGTCACACTTTCGCGAAACACCGGTTCGGCGTGAGCGATCTCTGTAGACGCCTTGCGGGACGGGCATCGGATTCGCACGCAATACCCAACCGGCATGGCCCAGGCCGTCAAGGCTATCCCGTTGGCTACAACTGCTCGTGCAGGGCTTGCGCCTCGGCGCGGCTGTAGAACTCGCCAGCCCCTGAGAGCACGGCTTCCAGCAGGGCGCGCGCCGCCTCTCGCTCGCCCTTCATCTGCATCACCGCGGCCAGATGGTAGGCGATGTCCGGCATACTTTGCGGCGGATGTTCGCTAATGGCCTGCTCGAACAGCGCTCGGCCTTCGTCCAACCGCCCTGCCTGCACCAGAATCCAGCCGTAGGTGTCGGTAATGTCCGGTCGGCTCGGTGCCAGCCAGTGGGCGCGTTCGGCCAGTTCAATAGCCCGTTGTTTGGATGCCGGCTCTGGGCGCTGATGGTAAAGCCAAGCCAGATTGTTCAGCGCTGGGGCGTAGTCGGGCTGGGTTTTCAGCCCCTGCTCGTACTCGCGCATCGCGGCATCCGTTTCGCCTTGATTTACCAGCTGTGTGGCCAGCAACGTGCGGGTGGCAATGTCGTTGGGTTCGCGTCGCAGCCAGTCCCTCACCGGTTCCAGCGCCTTGGCGTCACCGCTCGCCAGCATGGCCTGCATGGTCTTCACCGCCAGCATTCGGCTGGGGTATGCCTGGTACCCGGCCTGGTAGGCTTCGATCGCCCGGTCTGGCTGACCCAGGCGCGTGTAGGCCTCGCCGAGCAGGGCAAATGCGCGGTCGGAGCCAGGCACCGCTTTGCTAGCAGTCTGCGCGTAAACGCGTGCCTGCTCCAGATCGCCGGCCTGAAGGGCGCGGCTGGCGAGCGCAAGATTCGGCAACAGGGCCTGCGGATGCGCCGCATGAGCACGTTGCAGGTATTCGGCCGAGGCCGCCTCGTTGCCTTCGCGCTCGCCGATGCGAGACAGGCTGAGCAACACCCGCTGGTCGGTGGGATGGGTAGCCAGATACCGGCTGAGGTGGGTTTTGGCGGCGGCAAAATCACCGGTGCGTTCGCTTAAGCGGCCAAGCCCCAGAATGCTCGGCAGATGGTCCGGGCGCACACCCAGGCTGCGCTCGTAGGCCAGTTGCGCCTCATCGTGCACGCCGGCGTCGGTGAGCAACTGCGCCATCATGGCCTGCACCGGCGCATTGTCTGGCCAGGCGGCGACAAGCTTACGTATCTGGCCGATCGAATTTTGTGGCTGTTTCGGCTGATGCCGTGCCAGCAGCAAGAGTACCTGTTTGCGCGCGGGATCTATCTGCGCCTGGTCCAGCGTGTTGATGATCTGTACGGCGCGCTCGCGCTGTCCGGCGGCCGCGTGTGCGGCGGCCAGCGCAACCCAGCTGTCAACATCCTTTGGGTGCTGTACCACCCGCTGGTTAAGTTGTGCGATCCGGGCCTCGGTGTTATCCGTCCGGCTCGATAGTTGGGCCATGGTGTTCAGCAAATCGATCTGATCGGCAAGCATGTCAGTGCCAGCGCCGCGGTTGCTGTCGGCCTTGGCTAGACGTGCACGCACCTGCGCCAGTGCTGATTTGGCCGTTTGGTCCTGCGGGTTGTTAGCCAGCGCCGTGCTCAGCAGCATCTGGGCCTGATCCAGATCGCCGCGCTGAAGATGGGCGATGCCCAGCAGTGTCTGCGCCGGTGCATAGTTGGGGAACTGCGATAAGGAATTTCGCAACTGTTCGATGGCGCTGTCCATGTCGCCTTCGTGGTAGGCGACCCGCCCTTGCCAGTAACCCACCATGGGATGCTGGCGGCGCGACTCGCGCAGCAGGTCGGCGGTTGCGCGCGCCTGGCCCAACTCGCCAAGCCCCAGATGCGCCTCAATCAATCCGGCCAAGATCATAAAACCGTCCACCGGATCAGGCTGCTGATCTTGTCCTGTGATCAGTACATCGTGCGCTTGTTGGTACTTTTTTTGCACCAGTAGCGCTCGCGCCAATACCAGATGCGATTGTGCTGAGGCCGGCGCGCGCGCCAGTGCTTCGCGCGCCATTTGTTCGGCGCCAGCAATATTGCCGCGCGCCTGTGCCACCTCAGCTTTGCCGATCAGGCTGAGGCGGTGCACCTCAGTGGGTAGCTCAAGGCGCAGCAGTTGGTCGAATTCTTGCTCCGCCTGCTCGACCGATCCCAGCGCCAGCGCCGCGCGCGCGCGGTACGCCCGCACCTCACCTGCGATGCTGGGCTCACGCAGTAGCGACGGATTAATTTCCTGCAGCAAGTCCCGGTAAGCATTGCGGGTAAAGAGCACGCGCGCGAGCAGTGCCTGGGTTTGATCCGGGCCGGCGCCCAGCACATCGGCTTTGCGGATTTCTTTTTCGGCGGCCAGCATATCGCCGGTACCGAGCGCGGCGCGCGCCAGTGCCAGCCGCACTGCGGTGTCGCCCGGATCCTCGCGCAGCAGCAGTTTCAGCCCGATGCTGGCGGTTCGGTACTCGCCCTGTTCGATTTGCGCGATGGCCTCGCTCAGACGGGCGTCCGGGCTGGACGGTGCGCTGCAGCCGGCGCCGAGTAACGCACACAGCATTGCTGCGCCGATTGCGCGGTGCTGCTGCGGCCAGTGCCACACGGGCGCGGCCGCAAAATTGCAGACACTGTGGGTTAGTCGCATGGCCTTATCGTCCGCCGGTGGTTGAGCGCTTCGCTTGTCAGCCGTTTGGATTGTACCTGCCTTTCGGCGCACAATTCGCCTGAAACGTACCCAGCGCCCAGCGCGGGCCCATGCCAACCTTAGTCTCTAGGAGCAAAAAATGACCCGTAGCGTAATCAGTACTGCGGATGCGCCCGGCGCCATCGGCACATACTCGCAGGCCGTCAAGGCGGGCAATACAGTGTACCTGTCCGGCCAGATTCCGCTGGATCCAGCCACTATGCAGATCGTGGACGGCGGGTTCGAGCCGCAAGTGCGTCGCGTATTCGACAACGTTCGCGCGGTCGCCCGTGCCTCCGGCGGCGACCTTAAAGATATCGTAAAACTCAATGTCTTCATCACCAATATGGATGACTTTCCGGTAGTGAGCGAGGTGATGGCGGAGTACTTCAGCGAGCCCTACCCGGCCCGCGCGGCCATTGGCGTCGCCGCATTGCCCAAAGGGGCGCGTGTGGAGATGGACGCCATCATGGTGCTGTGAACAACGGGCCCGAGCACAAGCCACCAGCCGCCGGTCGGCGTAAAAACGCCGCCACTGACCAGGCACTTGCCATCACTGCGCTGCGCGGCGTGGGACCGGCTTTGGCCACACGTCTGGAGCGGCTGAATATTCGCCTCGTACGCGATCTGTTGTTTCATTTGCCCGCGCGTTATGAAGACCGTACGGCGGTGGTGCCCATTGGCAGCTTGCTGCCCAGTCAGCGCGCGGCGATAGAGGGTACGGTGGATCACGCGGAGGTAGTGTTTCGTCGTCGTCGTGCGTTACTGGTGCGTATCAGCGATGGCACCGGCGCGCTCACACTACGATTTTTCCATTTCTCCAAAGCGCAGCAGACAAGCTTGGCTCGTGGTCTGGCTGTGCGCGTATTTGGTGAGGTGCGCGATGGCCCGGCCGGCCGCGAGATAGTACATCCGGAGTATCGCCTGATGCAGCAGGATGCGCCGGTGGAAGAACCGTATCTGACCGCCGTGTATCCGGTGACCGAAGGCGTCACTCAGGGGCGTCTGCGGTCGCTGGTCGCCCAGGCGTTACAGCGTTTGCCAGCGCTGGCACTGGAGGATTGCCTGGCTCCGTATCTACCGGGCGCCATGATGCCACTCAACGAGGCGCTGGAGCTGCTACACCGCCCACCGGCCGAGACGGATCTAAAGGCACTGGAGGCCGGCGAGCACCCGGCGCAGCACCGGCTCAGCCTGGAGGAGTTGCTGGCACACCACCTGAGCTTGCGCGGCTTGCGTGCGCAGGTGCGCAACGAGGGCGCGCTGGCTTTACGTGGAGACGGACAACTGGTGCGGCGTTGGATGGACAATCTGCCGTTCACACCCACTGGCGCGCAATCGCGCGTTATCGATGAGATATTTGCTGATCTGGCCGACACGCGCCCGATGTTGCGTCTGGTGCAGGGCGATGTGGGTGCCGGCAAAACGGTGGTGGCGGCGGCCGCCGTCCTGCGCGCGATTGAGGCGGGCTTTCAGGCTGCGGTGATGGCCCCGACCGAACTTCTGGCCGAGCAGCATCTGAGCAGCTTTGCGCAGTGGCTGACGCCGTTGGATGTTGAGGTGGTGCGGTTGAGCGGACGTATGAAAGCGGCCCCCCGGCGGGCCAGCCTTAACGCGCTGGGGTTAGGCACTGCGGGGCTGGCCGTGGGCACGCATGCGTTGTTCTCCGAAGGGGTGGAGTTTAATCGCCTGGGGCTGGTGATTATTGATGAGCAGCATCGGTTTGGGGTGCATCAGCGTCTGGCTCTGCGCGACAAAGGCGTTGCGGGGGAGCGGCTGCCGCATCAGCTCACCATGACCGCCACCCCCATTCCGCGCACCCTCGCGATGACCGCTTATGCCGATCTGGATGTGTCGGTTTTGGATGAGCTGCCCCCTGGGCGCACGCCCGTTAAGACGGTGGTGTTGCCGGCGAGCCGACGCGCCGATGTGGTGATACGAATTCGCGACGCTTGTCGTGAGGGCCGGCAGGCGTACTGGGTTTGTCCGCTAATTGAAGAGTCCGAAGTGTTGGATGCGCAGGCCGCCGAGGAGACCTGCGCGGTGTTAAGCGAGGCACTGCCGGAGCTGCGCGTCATGTTGCTGCACGGGCGCATGTCCAGCCCCCAGAAAGAGCAGGTGATGCAGGCCTTTAAGGCCGGTGATGTGGACATGCTGGTCGCCACCACGGTGATCGAGGTGGGCGTGGATGTAGCCAACGCCAGCCTCATGGTGATCGAGAACGCCGAACGGATGGGCCTGGCCCAGTTACACCAGTTACGCGGCCGTGTGGGGCGGGGCGCGGCCGCCAGCAGTTGCGTGCTCATGTACCAGGCACCGCTGTCGCAACTGGCCCGTGAGCGCCTGCGGGTGATGCGTGAGACCAACGATGGTTTCGTGGTGGCCAATCGCGATCTGGAGCTGCGCGGGCCGGGCGAAGTGCTGGGGACGCGGCAGACCGGGTTAATGCAGATGCGGGTGGCCGATCTGGTGCGCGATGCGTCGCTACTGCCGCAGGTGCAGCAGGTGGCAGAGGTGCTGATGGCGCAGGCGCCGGCAGTCGCGGCCACGCTGATCCAGCGCTGGGTAGGTGAGAGCGCCCGTTACGGGGAAGTCTGAAATCTTGCGCCACCCACCCGGCGGTCCGGCTGACAGGTATAATCAGTGCATTCAGTTTGAACTTCCAGGGATACCCATGAGCGTTAGGTCTGTTTATCTGAGCGCACTTGTTATTGGTATGGCGGGCCTGTTGGCAAGCGTCGATGCGACCGCGATGTCCAAGCGGCCCAAGCCGGTGGACCCACCGGCCAGCGGGCAGCAGGCCTCCGGAGGGGCTGCCGCCGGTGAATCCGAGTCTGACGCGAGCGGCGCGCAGGGTGCGCCGATGCGTGAACATCGCGCGCGCCGACGTGCGGTCGAGACTTTGAGGATCAGTCCGCGCGGGCGTAGCTACATCGATCACGAAGTGCTGCAATCGGATGCCTTGATGGTGTACCAGGAGCGCGGTACGGCGTGGCTGGCAGCGATTGATCCGCACGACGGTACTTTTGTCAGCCGCGATGGCCACGACGTGATGGTCGATTCGCGAATTGCCTCACTAAAAATATCCAAGAATGGCCCGGAGTTTGGTATCAGCCGCGAAGGCTGGGCGATTTACTACAACAAGATGCTGGATGGCAACGTGCAGATCTGGCGTGCGATCGTCAACGGCGACAGTGTGGAGCGCGAGGCGCTTACCCGCGATAGCTGGGATCGGATTAATCAGCTACCCAGCCAGAACCCGAATGCGCCGGCGGTGGACATCATCTACGGACGCGGTAAGTTCATGCAGCGTCGCCGTGAAGGCGGCCAGCGCTCAGGTCGCTACATGGACAAAGACCGCACCATCTCGTGGATAAACGATGCGCGCCCGGGTGATGAGAACCGCATGACGCTGATGGTGCCGGGCGCTGCCGGTTTCCGCTGGGTGGCGGGCACCTCCACCCTGCTCACCACCAAGAGTGAGCGCGGCAGCGACTTCGGACAGATTCAGATGTGGGATGCGCAGACGGGCAAATCGAAGGTACTGACCAACGACAAAGGCACCAAGTTTGATCCGTACGGCTGGCGCGCCCCGGAGTTCGATGGCGATATTCTTGTTCTGGCTGCCTTAGGTAACTCCAGTGTAGGCATCTACCGTGATACTGGCGGGCGCTACTGGGAGCGCATCGCGACCATTGGCACGCCGGACAAATCGCGGCTCAAATATATCCAGTCATCCGAGCCATTCACCGCGGGTGGCCGCTCGTATATTTCCACCACAGTAAAGAAAGAAAACGACAAGATTTTTCACGGCGTGACGGAGGCGGAGATTTGGGTTTACAGTATTCACTCCGATCCGCGGGAGCGATATTTTTTGCGCTGTGACGACGGCAAACCGGGCGTTGTGAGACACGAGGCTGAGACCTTTCTGGGCACCGAAGAAGTATTTTTGTACTACAACAAAATTAACGCCAATCGCTCGATCGAAATGCATCTGTGCCGTACTGGTATCTCCTCGCACACCGGCGAACCCTCGGTTTATTGAGCGGCAGTGACCGGCACAGATTTCGCGGCGCCCTCTCGTAACGCCTGGCGCATGCGCGTATGCCGCCCCTTGCCCGAGATGTGTTTGCGACGGGCAATGCCGACGTGTTGATGAAGCGTCTGGGCGCCTACGCGCGGCTGATCCGGCTGGATCGGCCGATCGGCACGTATCTGGTGTTGTGGCCCACGCTGTGGGGGGTGTGGGTGTCCTCGGCCGGGCAACCGGTGCCCAGGGTGCTGCTCATTTTTCTCGCCGGCACGTTCCTCATGCGCTCGGCCGGCTGCGCGATAAACGACTATGCCGATCGTCATATCGACGGGCATGTCAAACGCACCGATGCGCGGCCGCTGGCCTCGGGTGAGATCGGCCCAGGCGAGGCGCTGGCGGTGGCCGCGATGCTGGCACTCATCGCCTTCGCACTGGTGCTGGGGCTTAATCGGTTGACTGTGCAACTGTCTATCGCCGGCGCAGTGCTGGCAGCGACTTATCCGTTTATGAAACGCTTCACCCATTTTCCGCAGGCGCATCTGGGCGTCGCGTTTGCCTGGGGTATTCCGATGGCGTTTGCCGCGCACACCGGTGGCGTACCGCTAACGGCGTGGCTGATGCTGGGCGCAGTCGTGTGCTGGGCGATGGCCTACGACACCATGTATGCGATGGTCGATCGCGATGACGACATCAAGATCGGCGTGAAGTCCACCGCCATATTGTTTGGCCGCCATGACCGTCATGCGGTGGCAGTGTTGCAGCTAAGCACCCTTGCCTTGCTTATCGCTGCCGGCCGGGCTGAGGGCCTAAGCGTGTGGTACTACGGGGCGCTGGCAATCGCGAGCGTCGGTATGGCTCATCAGCTGTGGATGATTCGGGGGCGCGATCGTGAGCGTTGTTTTGCTGCTTTTTTGAGCAATAACACCACTGGATTAGTGATTTTTGCAGGAATATTGCTTCACTACGTTTATCATTAGCTCGAATTTGGGGAAAAACGTCACCAATTGCCGCAGTGCGGGGTGGCGCGTGTATAGTCGCGCCCATCTAGATATGGGTAGTCGACCTAGGAGGTTGTTATGGACTTATTCGGTTTTGCTAAAGACATCGGGCGTCGTTTGTTTAATAAAGACGAAGATGCAGCAGACAAAATTAAAGAGCACATTCTTGCCAACAATCCCGGCGTGAATGATCTGGAAGTAGAGTACGAGCGCGGCATCGTCACCATCTGTGGCGATTGCGAGAGCAAGGAAGCCTGGGAAAAAACGGTTCTGATGGCTGGCAATACCAAGGGTGTGGTGGACGTTTTCGCTAACGACCTGAACGTGCCCGTGCTGGCGGCTGCGGATGGTGTGGCTGAAGGTGCCGCACCGGTCGAGCCCAAGGTGGAGTACTACCTGATCAAGTCCGGCGACACGCTGAGCAAGATCTCCAAGGAGTACTACGGTGGTGCCATGAAGTACATGCGCATTTTCGAGGCCAACCGTGAAGTGATCGAAGACCCGGACAAGATTTTTGTCGGTCAGAAGATCCGGATTCCGCTGGACTAGTTCCGCCCGCTGATCCGTCACCCGCGCTATCTGAGCGCGCGTGCAAAAACAAAGAGCGCTGTCGGGTGACCGGTGGCGCTTTTTTTATCCCGGCCCGTTACCTCGCTATAGCCGACGAGCGAGTGCCAGCACGTCCACTGTGCGCACACCGTGCTTGCGCAACACTCGCGTTATTTGCGCGGCCGTCGCGCCACTGGTGATGACATCGTCCACCACCGCAACATGCGCGGGCAGCGAACCTCTGCACACGAATGCGTCTTGCACTAGCGCCTGGCGCTCGGCGGCATTGCGCGCCTGGGTCTGACTGGGCGTGTTGCGGGTACGTACCAGCGTACGTGATATCACCGGCACCGCCAGTGTTCGCCCCAGTACACGGGCAATCTCCTGCGCCTGATTAAAGCCGCGCTGGCGCCAGCGCTGCGAGTGTAGCGGCGTTGGCACAATGGCATCCGGTAAATCAGTCTTGCCCCAGGAAAGGGCGGCGTGGTGTGCTAGCAGCTCGCTCATCACCCGGCCGGCGGCGAGCCGGCGGTGGTACTTGAAGTCCTGCAGCAGGCCATCCACTGGTGGTTGATAGCGCAGCGCACACAGCGCGTAGCGCCACGGGGGTGGTCGCGCGCGGCAAGCGGGGCACAGGGGCGCTGAGGGCAGCGGCAGTACGAGCGGGAGTGCGCATTGCTGGCAGGCCGGCAGGTTGTACGGCAGAGCGTGTCGGCAGCGCTGGCACAGATCCATCCCCTCGCCGGGCCGGTGGCACAGCACGCAGGTCCAGGGCAGGCACCACTGCTGAAGCGCGAGTAAGGCATCCTTTCGGTTCATTACATCAGGCACAATACCGGCGTGATGAACCCTCTCAGGCCTCTTATTCCAGCAATATCGCCAGGATTAATGGCACGCTCGCCTCGTGGGGGAAGCGGGCGCAGTGCGCTGCTACAGCAGGGACAAGCGTATGTCTGACGCGTTGGTGCAGGCGTACCGGCTGGATGCAGCCGCTGTGACACGCGCCTTCAATCGCGCGGCCGAGGGCTACGATGCAGTAAGCGTGCTACAGGATCGGGTGCGTGAGGAGCTGATTGGCCGACTGGATCTGGTCCAACTACAACCGCAACTCGTGGTGGATGTAGGGGCCGGCACCGGCCGGGGCGCGCTGGCGCTGGCCCAGCGCTACCGGCGCGCGCGGGTGCTGGCGATCGATACAGCGCCCGCCATGCTGGCTCAGGCTGCGCGACGGCGGGGTTGGCGAGGCCGCTTTGCGCTGGCCCGCGCACAGGCGCAAGCCTTGCCGCTGGCGGACGACAGCGCGCAACTGCTGTTTTGCCACCTTACCTTGCAGTGGTGCGACGATCTGGATGCAGCGCTCTCCCAGTTCGCCCGTGTACTCGCGCCCAACGGCCTGCTGAGCTTTGCCACCTATGGCCCCGATACGTTGCGCGAACTGCGCAGCGCCTGGGCGGCAGCCGATTCTCACCCGCACGTGAATGCGTTTATCGACATGCACGATATCGGTGACGCGCTCGTGCGGGCGGGGTTCGAGGAGCCGGTGCTGGATGTGGAGCGTTTTACGCTTACCTACCCCAGCCCGACGGCGCTGATGCGCGAGCTGAGAGCGCTGGGGGCGGTTAACGCCATGACCGGGCGATTGCGCGGGCTGACCGGCCGCGGCACTTGGGAGCTGATGCTGGCGCACTACGATCAGTATCGGGAGGACGGGCGAGTACCGGCTACCTTCGAGGTGGTCTATGGGCATGCCTGGGCGAGTCACGGCATCCGACACACCACCTCTGGCGGCGAGACCCGGGTGGCAGTAGACAGCATCCGACGCCGCGCGCACCCGTGAAACCTGTGCAGTGTCAGTTACGTCCGCATAACCACTTGTAATTCATGAACAAAATTGCCGGTGCCAGGTCCTTGAACCGGGTAGGCACATCCGCTAGCATGCTCCCCGGAAATGATCGACGAAAACCACATGGGCCTGGGCACCGTACGCCGGCTGCTCGATGGGGCTGATGGGGCTACAAATGGTGGGTCCGGGCCGCATCAAGTCCAATTAGTCGTTACCGGAAACTGTTCTTTGAGTCGCCGTGGAGCGCGGATATTTTTCGCGGCGGTGCTGGTTGGCACACTCATCGTCTCGGGTGGTTGGGCATTGTTTGGCTTCTGGCCGGTACTGCCATTCGCCGGGCTCGAGCTCTTTGGCGTGGGGCTGGCGCTGGGACTGAGTATGCGCAGCGGGTCATACCGTGAGATCATTAGTGTGACACCCAGCGAGGTGTGTATAGAACGAGGGAGCCGGCAGACGCGTCAAATCACGCGTTTAACGCGGGCATGGACTGAGGTGGCACTGGAGCGCTCGGCGTATCGCTGGCATCCGGCGCGATTGCTCATCCGCGCACATGGTCGTGAGTTGGAAATAGGCAAGATGTTGACTGAGGACGAACGCTCTCAGTTGCATCTGCGTTTGCGCGGGTTAATTGGCGCCGCCGGGCAATAACCCCGACTCGGCGCCAGTTTTTGCTTGGGCAAAGCGCCATCGCGAAACGCAACAGCAGGGGTTGGGTTGGCAGTGTCCGATCCGCAAATTTAGCTTGCCGGCTTTGATGCGGGCAGGAAATTCGTACGAAGTAGGGGAGCGTCGAATGTCGCACCAGCGTAGTCTGAAGAAACGGTTGGCCATAGGGCTGGCTACCTTGATCAGCGGGATTGGCTTTGCGCCGGCCGCGTTCGCGGCATGGGATTTGAACATGCCCGTCGGCGTGTCGGAGCTGAGCCCGCAGATCTACGATCTTCACATGCTGATTCTGTGGGTATGCGTGGCCATCGCGGTGGTGGTATTCGGCGCCATGATCTATTCGATCATTGCTTTTCGCAAATCCAAAGGCGCGGTGCCGGCAACCTTCTCCCACAGCACCACGGCCGAGATTGTTTGGACAGTGATCCCTATCGTGATCCTGATCGCGATGGCGGTGCCCTCGGCCAAAATGCTGGTAAAAACAGAAGACACTCGCGCTTCAGACATCACGGTAAAAGTTACCGGTTTCCAGTGGAAGTGGCACTACGAGTACTTGGATGAAGGTTTCGGCTTCTACAGCAATCTGGACCAGGCCAGCAATGCCGCCCGCCGATTGAATTCGGGCATCGATCCGAACACGGTGGATAACTACCTGCGCGATGTGGACAACCCGATGGTGGTGCCGGTCGGCGCCAAGATCCGCATGCTGATTACCGCTAACGACGTCATCCACGCCTGGTGGATTCCGGATTTCGCGGCCAAGAAAGATGCCATTCCCGGGTTCATTAATGAATTCTGGTTCCGTGCAGAAAAGCAGGGCACGTATCGTGGCCAGTGTGCGGAGCTTTGCGGTCGTGACCATGGCTTTATGCCGGTGGTGGTCATCGTGAAACCACAGGGCGAGTACAACGCCTGGGTGGACGAGCAGCGCCAGTTAGCTGGCCTGCCGCCCAAAGTCGACGCTGATGCTGCTGTTGCAGCCGCTAAACGATAGAACGCTGGAGCGATAC
>CBDUQI010000084.1:0-22143 GCA_965369325.1 uncultured Gammaproteobacteria bacterium | reverse complement strand
CCCTCCGGCAGCGTCACTTCACCGGCCTGGGTCGGCAGCATCGCCACGCGCTCCACACGGATACCCACCACGCCAGCATCGTCATCCCGATTGTCTAATTGCGGCTGGTCCGGGTAAAGCTTGAACGTGGACATCGCCTGGTAGCCGTCCTCGTCAATCAGCGGCGGCAGCTGGGCCGCCGTCAACCCGCGCGCGCTCAACATGAGGGTGCGGGTCACCGGCTCGCCAGCTTTGAACACAGGCGGATTATCCGGCCACGCCTCAGACAGATGCAGTGCTTGCGCGGGCAGCCAACTGGATGCATCAGCACCGGCAGGCACCGGCAATATGTCCAGCGTGATCGGATCGGACATCACACGCCGAAAACGTGGCGCTTGAAAAAAACCGCCCTGGCGCACCTCAGCGCTGAACACCAGCGGGGGAAACGCCAGCTCGCCACTTTGCTGCGCGAAAATCGCATAACGCCGCTCGATCACATGCAGTCGCCGACCCTCGTGCAGTTTCTCGTAGTTCTTCGCCTCGCCCAGCAACTCCACCACCGCGTTGGCATGCTCCGGCTCACTGAGGCTCGCGTTAGAGACCTTCACCCCCACATACAATTTGACGGTTAGCAGCACCTGAGACTGCACAAAGGCCCGCGGCGTATCCAGCGTGAGTTCGATAAAAATGTCTTGCGCGTCCGCCGTGCCCTGAGCGCTGTCGACCACGGTCAAAGGCACCGCTTTGCTGGTCTCGCTGCCAAAGCGCACGGCTGGAATTACCAGATCGCCCGCGCGTTTCGGCACCAGCACCAGCTCGTAGGACAAACTCGAGTCGGTTTTGCCGTTCACGATGGAGTAGTTGCTTTGCTGATGCTTGCGCAGCACGTGGAAATCACGCTCCAGCGGCGCGAAGTCTGGCTCTTGCGAGGTCGCATCACCGCGCGCAGTAAAGGTGACGGTGCAGCTTTCATTCAGAGCAACCGGATTGCGATCAACTTCCACGCTAAGCAACGCACTCGCCGGGGCGGCGAGCAAAATCAGTGCCAGGCAGATACCCGCCATTACACGCTTCGCTACCATGTCTCCTCGTCCTCTGCAGCGGCGGTATTTTCCCGCTTGTACTGATATAGAAATTTACGTCGCAGCAAGCCCCCCGGATCATCCGGAATCCGGCGCAACCATTGCTCCACCGCAGCCTGCTCTTCGCGCTCGCGCATCGACTCGCTCTCAGCCTGCGCCATCCTTGCGTCCTTCTCGCCCTGCTCCCCTTCCTCCTCGCCCTGCTGGGCCTGGCGCTCCTGCTCCTGCGCCTCCTGCGACTGCTCAGCCTCGGACTCAGCCGCCTGGCGCTCCTGCTCAGACTGTTGCTCAGCGTCGGACTGGTCCGCGCTGTCCTGCTCCCCCTGGGCGGACTGCGACTCGCCCTGCTGGGACTCACTATCATCCTGCGAGGACTGCTCCTGCTCGTCGGACTGCTCGCCGTCGCTGCTGCTGGACTGTTGTTGTTGCTGCTGTTGCATCAGCTCGCGTAGCAGCTCCAGATTGTAAGCTGCATCTTCGTGCCCCGGATTGGCCTCCAGCACTTCGCTGTAGGCCTGAATCGCTTCCTGCAACTGGCCGGTGCGGGCCAGCGCATTCCCGAGGTTGTATAGGCCACGTTGCGAGTCGGGGCTCGCAAGGCTTTGCGCGCTGTCTTCGAACTGGCCGGCCAAGTACTGCGCCGCCCCTACCCATTGTGGATCCTGTGCAAGCAACGCTTGCGCCTGCTCGTACTCGCCCTGCTGCAATGCCTCAACGCCTCGTTGGTCATCGCGCTTCCACAGCGCGTCCCATTCAAAGGCGTAGGCCGGGCGGGCCACCGGCAGGCACAAGACCACCAACAACACCAGCACACCGCGGCGAAATGCCAACGCTGCGATGGGCAACAACAACAACACTAACCACGGGCCCTCTTCGTGCCAAAGGTCGGTATTCAATTCGCTATCCGTCACATCGTCCAGCATGTCCTGCCCACCGTCGGGCAAGACGGCGTTGAGATCGCTGCCATCCAGGCGCAGACGGCTGTAGCGTCCGCCCCCGGCAGAACTAACCGCGCGCAACATGGGCTCGTCCAACCGCGGAATCACAATGCTGTCGTTAGCATCTTTGAGCAGACTACCATCACTCAGGGTAACCGCAGCACCGTCTGGCGTGCCCACGGCCAGCACGGACACGGCAATCCCGCGGCTGGCCAAATCGCGCGCAGCCTGCACGTCACGCTCGCGTACGCCATCGGTAATCAACAGCACCTCGCCACTGCCGAGGGCGGCCCGGTCAATCATCTCCCCGGCCATGCTCAGCGCATGATCCGCCCGGCTGCCGAGCACGGGCATGATGTCGCTAGTCATACTGCTGACCAGCGATTTAATCGTATCCGCATCATCGGTGAGCGGGCTAACGACAAACGCACGTCCCGCGTAGGCCACCAGGGCCGTCTGCCCTTCCGCACGGTGACCAAGGATATCGATCAACTTAAGCCGCGCTCGCGCCAGACGCGTGGGCGCCAGATCACCCGCATCCATCGATTGCGACAAATCCAGCGCAATCACCAGCGCTGCCTGGTCGCGGAACACCGGTTGCGGGAGCTCCCGCCAGGCGGGGCCTGCCAACGCACTCACCAGCAGCACCAGTGCCAGCGCCACCAGCAGCAGCGGCGCGCGCCGTTTGCGCCGATCGCCCTGCTTGCCATCCAGCAGGTAAGGCAACAGCTTAGGATCCACGACCCGCGTCCAGGGCGAACCGCCGGATTGCCGCGTGCGAGTCACCCACCACAACAGCGGCAACAAGCTCAGAGCCAAAAACCACCACGGGCGCAGAAAATGCAGCTGCTCGATCATCCTGCCTGCCACTCCCGCCACAGAAAAACACTCACGCCGAGGATTAACGAAAACGCCAGCGGCCAGTAGAACAACGCGCGCCGCGGGCGAAATCCACCAACATCAGAATCGGTCCGCTCCAACTGATCCAGCAACTCGTAGATACGCGCGAGCTCAGCAGTGTCGTGAGCCCGAAAATACCTGCCCCCGGTAACCTCGGCAATACCGCGCAAGGTATCCTCATCCAGATCCGATACCGGCCGCAGCCCGCGCAGCGAAAAGCCGCTGCCACGCCGATCACCACCAATCCCGATGGTATACACCCGTAGGTCTTCAGTGGCCGCCAGCTCCGCCGCTTTGAGCGGCTCGATCTCGCCCGCCGTATTCGCGCCATCGGTTAGCAATATCAACACCCGATCGCTGTCAGGACCATCGCGCAAACGCTTGAGCGCTAGCCCGATGGCATCACCAATGGCCGTTTCTTTGCCGGCGAAACCGACTTCAGCCTCCAACAGCAGCGTATTGACCGTCTGTACATCAAACGTCAGCGGCGTTTGCAAATACGCCTGGCGGCCGAACAACACCAGCCCGATGCGATCGCCCTCACGACGTTGGATAAACTGTGTGGCGACCGCCTTGGTGGCCGTCAGCCGATCCACCACCCGCGAGCCCAGGCGAAAGTCCCGCGTCTGCATGCTGCCCGAGATATCCACCGCCAGCATCAGGTCGCGACCACTGACCGGCAGATCGACCATCTCGCCCTGCCACTGCGGACGCGCAGCCGCACTCACCAGCAGTGCCCAGGCGAGGGCCGCGAGCAGCAGTAACCAAAGGTTGCCGCGTGCCATATTGCCGCGCGCCGCGCCAGTGCGAAAGGCAGCGACCGCAGGCACTCGCAAGGCGGCCTCCCGCTCACCACTGACGCGCGAGAGCAACCAACGTACCAGCAACGGCAATGGCAACGCCGCCAGTGCCCAGGGCCATTGCAGCTCGATCACGAGGCCACCTCCGGCAACCCGTCTACCCAGCGGTGGCAGGCCTGTAGCAAGGCATCTGAATCGAATGTCGCACCCGCCTGGTAAGGCGCGGCCAGCAGCGCACGACCGCTGGGCCCCTGGCCCAGATGGGCCGTCGGCGATAACCGGTCCAACCGTTCAAGCCATGCGCGACCGGTCAACCCAGCCACCTGCTCACGCGAGTCCAGGCTGATGCACACACGGCGCAACAGGCTGGACAACTCGCTGGCAAGGCGCTGGGCATCGGCGTCACGGCGAAAAGAAGCTTCGAGTTGTTTCAGCGCAGCCCGAGCAGCGCGGCGCACCCGTGCCCGCCGACGCGCACGGCGCCAGTACCAGAGCGCAAATGCGAGCAGCATCAGGAACCCCGCGAGCATCCACCAGCCCGGCGCTGGCGGCCACCAGCCCGGATTGACTGGCAGATGAATATCGCGCAATGGCAATGAGCTGAAATCCTGCATTCGGTTAACCGTTGCCTCTAGCGTCGGCCGCGCGAGGCGAGCGTACGCAGCCCCAAACCGTGGCGCAGGGTGTCCATCAGCTCATCGCCCGTGGAGCAGACCAGATGATGCATGCCATGCTGCCGGCACAACTGCACCAGATGTTCACAATGCGCTTCAAACGCCTCACGATACGCGCGGCGCCGCTTGCTACCGCGGGTATCCAGGCTAAGGGTTTCGACTGAATCGGCCACCCGATACAGCCCTTCGGGCGGCAGTTGCTGCTCGAGCAGATCGGACAATTGCACGGCGACCACATCGTTGCGACGGGCGAGACGGGCGAGTTGTGTATCCAGTGGTGTACCGGGATTGCGAAAATCGCTGATCAGAAACACCAGGCTGCCAGGCTTGGCAACCCGCAGCAGCGGGTCGAGTGCTTCGCTAGCGGTACAGCTCCCCTGCGGCCAGGTACCGGTGCTGGCGGCCCAGCCCGGGTGACTGGACAAGCGCTCCAGCAAATGCAGCACGGCCCGCTTGCCGCGCTGCGGACGCCACTCCTCGTGCGCATCATCGCTAAAGGCCAGACCGCCAATCCGATCGCCATTCTCCAGCGCCGCCCAGGCCAACACCGCAGCTATGCGCGCCGCAACTGCTGCTTTGTACGCGTTGCGGGTGCCAAACATCATGCTCACCCTTAAATCGACCCACAGCAGCACTGGCCGCTCCCGCTCTTCGCGGAACAGTTTTGTGTAAGGCTTGCCGGTGCGTGCCATTACACGCCAGTCCAGACTGCGCAGATCATCACCTGGCTGGTACGGACGACTTTCTTCAAACTCCATACCGCGCCCCTTGAACGGCGCACTGCGCAAGCCCGAATCCGGCGCCCGCAGACGCAACGCCCCCAGCGGCACTTTCCATGCGTGCGCCTGCATGGCGATCAGCGTTTGCAAATCAACGTTCACCCCGGCCGCAACGGCATCGGCGTTTGCGGTCCAGCGAGGCGTACTGCCGGTATCTGCCTGACTCATGGCACGCCGACGCGCGCCAGAATCTGCTCGATCACCCGATCGGCCGTCATCCCCTGCGCTTCTGCCTCAAAGCTCAACAACAAACGATGGCGCAACACATCCGGCGCAATCTGCTGAATGTCCTCGGGGGAGACAAAGTCTCGCCCGTCCAGCCATGCATGGGCACGTGCGCAGCGGTCCAGCGCGATGCTCGCGCGCGGGCTGGCGCCGAACTGAATGGCGCGCGCCAGGGCGTCGTCGTACTGCGCCGGTTCGCGTGTCGCCAGCACGATGCGGATGAGGTAGTCCTCCAGGTTCTGCGCCATGTGCAGATCCAACACCTCGGCGCGCGCAGCGAACACCACGGCTTCCGGCAACGAGATAGCGCCGGGCGAACCCACGGCATGATCCTGGTCCGAGATGGCCAGGCGCGCCTCGTCCCGGTTCAGTTGCAATATCTGCTGTTCAGCGCCCGCATCCGGATACCCAATGTTCAGATGCATCAGGAACCGGTCCAGCTGGGCTTCCGGCAGCGGATACGTACCCTCCTGCTCTATCGGGTTCTGGGTGGCCATCACCAAGTACAGCTTTGGCAATTGATAGGTTTGCCGGCCCACCGTAATCTGCCGCTCGCCCATGGCCTCGAGCAACGCCGCCTGCACCTTGGCCGGGGCACGGTTAATCTCATCCGCGAGAATCAGGTTATGGAACAGCGGGCCTGGCTGAAACTGGAAGCTGCCGTCCTGCGGGCGATACACCTCGGTGCCAGTAAGATCGGCCGGCAGCAGGTCCGGGGTGAACTGAACCCGGTGAAAGTCACCTTCTACGCCGCTGGCAAGCACTTTGATCGCGCGGGTCTTGGCCAGGCCCGGCGCGCCTTCCACCAACAAATGCCCATCGCACAACAATGCGATGAGCAGGCGGTTAATCAGCGTGTCCTGGCCGATGATGTGACGTGCGACGTAATCGTGTAGCTGGCGTAGGTTGCTAGCGCTGCTCATGTTGTTCCCAGAGTTGATGCCAGAATAATTGAAGCCGCGTGCCGCCTCTGACTGGCACCACCGCCTCCGCGGTCCGCCGGGCCAGCAGATACCGGCGAAAGGCCGGCCAGCGTTACTAGCATCAGGGGCGGAAAAAACCGTGGATTGTACCGTGAGATCGCGCCGCTGAGTATGCTGATCGCACCCGCAAGGATGCCCGCGCCCCGCTGTACACTCTTAGTTGTTGTTGCCGCAGGTACCGAAAACGTCGCATCCGGCAGCTCGCAGCAGCCTCAGCGAAAGGCCGGGCCTGAAATCCAGGATACCAGCGACCAGCGGGTACCTGCCGTCACAGGCCGGATCCGATGCACCACAAACGACGGAAACACAATCAGCGAGCCCCGCGTGGTGGGCGCGCGCTCGTCGGTGGCGATGAACTCCAGCTCACCTCCCTGGTAGTCCTCGGGTGCGCTGAGCTGCACCGACATACTCAACTTGCGAGTCGAAAACCCATCGGTCCCCAGGTCCATGTGCCAGTCGTAGTGCCCGCCGGGGGCGTAGCTTGCCACCTGCGCGCCCTCATAAAAGCCCTGCAGCTCAAACTCATACCCTTCGTTCAGGCGCTCAAGCGCCTGCTCCAGGCGGGTGAACAGCCACTGGCTGGCGTCCTGCGGATAAATAAACCGGACACCGGAATCGCGGGCCCCGTCGGCTTTGCCCTGCGCTCCGGTACGCCCCTCATGCACCTGCAGCGGCTCGGCTATCGCCAGTACCCGATCGCATTCTTGCGGCGAGAGAAATTCATCGACGAACGCCACCAAACCCACCGGGTCTTTAAAACGGCGCTCGGTGACATCCGGCAGCAGGCGCACCCGGGGTACTCGGGATTTGTCGGCAGAATCTGACATGGTACGTATTCTTGCACCGGCGCGGCGCGGCAACAATCCCATCACCGCAGGTCGGGCTATCACCTGCGCAGCGTGTCTCGGCGGGGCCGCTGGCTCAGGCGGGCGATGCGGCCGGCACGACAGCCGGCTGGTGCAGCGCGAATGCGGCGCCCTGCGGGTCGCCACACTGAGCTACGCGTCCGCCGCCAGGCACTTCCATGGGCCCGTTGTAGATTTGTCCGCCCAGATGGCTTACCGTCGCCAGGCTGTTGTCCAAGTCCGGCACCGTGATGTATAGCATCCAGGCGGGGGGCATGGAGATATCCAGACCTTTGTTGAACATCCCGCCTAGCTGGCGATGGTCAAGCCCGTACACCTGGTACACCCCCATATCGCCCATATCATGCGCCGCAAGCGGCTGCCAACCGAACAACGCGCCGTAGAACACCAGTGCGGCCGCGTAGTCGGTGGTTACCAGTTCGTGCCAGGCAAACTGCTGGCCGGCTGACCGGGGCGTCGCCTGCGCCTGTGCATCCCGACCAAACGCGGCGAATACCGCGCCCTGCGGGTCGGCCAGTACCACGTACTGCCCTCGCCCTGGCACCTGCGTCCGCTCGACCAGCACCCGACCACCCAGAGTTTGCGCCAACTGCGAGGTGGCGGCGACATCGTGGGTCGACACAAATGGCAGCCAGTGCGGCAGCGCGCTCTCGGCACCCACCGCCTGCGGCGGCATATCCATAAGCCCACCAAACGGTGCGCCCCCCTGTTGCCAGACATCATACTGGCGGCCCCCGCTGTCCAGCGAGGCGGTGGACCATCCAAGCAGCCCACTATAAAATTCCGCGGCACCAGCGGGCGCCGAACTCATTAATCCATACCAGCAAAACTCGCCGTGCGAGACCGAATCCGTCATAACTTCCCTCCTATCGACGTCGACGGCTGAAGGCTGTTTGTACATACAGCTCTCTCCGGCAACCTTTTGCTTCCGCGCAGCAGTGGCCCCTCCGAGCCGGGGCCGCACAGACGCAAATCCCTGTGTTTTTGAACGCGGTCGGGCGGATCGGTTCCCGTGGGTGTGACGATAGGTGCGCAGGCGCCGCAGGCAGGTACCCCCACACCCCCGAGCCGGGCCGCCAGAAAGACCTCAAAGGCACCATCCCGCGAGCGCGGCGGGGCCTGTGCGGGCCTTAGCCCGAGGCTCGTTGAATTAGATCCAGGCAGGCATCCAGCACCGCATCCGGTGCCTCCAACTGCGGAAAGTGGCCCACACTGTCGATCTGCACCACGTCCGCTAGGCGAATCAGCTCCCGATAGCGATCCGCCATCGGTTTGCCGGAGACCGGGTCCAGCGCCCCATTGATAAAGCGCATCGGCATGCTGGCGTCCTGCAGTGCGCCAACCCAGCGGTCGCGGTGGCGGTGACGCTCGCCCAGATAGCGAAGCACTGCGGGCATCACCCGCCGGCCATTCTCGCGGCTGATCAGGGTCCAGTACGCATCCAACTCGCGCTCGGAGGGTTGGGTCTGCGGCCCGAACACGGCGGCCAGGCTCTTCAGTACCCGGCGTTTGTCCACCAGATGGGACAACAAGCCGCCAAGTGGGCTGGCCAGCAGCCGCTGGATCACTCGTGGGCGCATGGTCTCGGCGAAGATCCCTCCGTTCAACAGGCACACGGAGGCAATTCGGGTATGGGAAATCTGCCGCTCACCCGCCTGCTCACGCGCCAGCAATTCCTGTATCACGGTATCACCCAAATCGTGCGCGATGATGTGCACTTGCTCCAGCCCCAGGTGCGCGAGCAGGGTCTCAATTAAGTCGGTCTGCTCAGCCACCGAGTACGGGTGCGGAAACGGTTTGTCCGAAAACCCAAACCCCAGCAGATCGGGCGCAATCAGCCGATGCACCGCGTTCAAATCTGCCCAGATCTGGTGCCAGTCCCAGGAGGCGGTGGGAAACCCGTGCACCAGCAGCACGTTCTCGCCTGAGTGGGTTGGCCCGGCGTGGCTCGTTTGCCCGCCCTGACACTCATCTCGATAAAAAATAGCGTGACCGGCGAAGTCGAAGCGTTTTCCGGCGCCATGCCATAATGCAAGTGGGTCCTGAATCATACGGCCCCCTCCTGGGGCAGATAAAGTCGCGCAAAATCGGCAACCATCGTCGCTCGTCCTCGGGCACGTGGACCGACGGCTGACTGGCACCAGCAGCTATCGGCATCGGGCGGGCGGAGCTACTCGGTCCACCATTGGCTCGGCCTGCCTCGCAGGCGGTCGCGGGATGCAGTGTATCAAGCCCGGCCATTTCACCGAATATCATGGGCATCGCAATATTTATCGCGCAGATATTCCATAAGCACGAAAAAACCTTCCGGGCTGGGTATTTACTGAAATTTCACAGGCCTCGACGCTAGACTCGCAAGCCGGTATCGCTATACTGGGAGCCACATACTAAAGCGAAGGGCTGTCCTCATAGCCCCGTCTAACAATATTAATCCCGCCGCCATAGCGGCCATAGGGAAACGTTAGGGGATATCACAGATGCGCACACTAGCTTGCGTCGCAAGTACTTTGCTGTTCATTTCCGGCTGCGGCGGCGGCGGCGGCGATGATCCCACTCCGCAACCCACGACCGGCGGCGGCGGTGGTGACAGCGGCGGCTCAACCATGACCAATGCCGCGCCGGCGGGCGTTGGCAGCGACATCATCACCGCAGAGGATACGGCGGTGACGGTGGATCTGGATCTAAGCGACGCGGATGGCGACGCGCTGACGGTCTCGATCGAACAGGACACCACCAATGGCGTGGTACAGATTGACGGCAGTGGCAGCGACTTCACCGCCACTTACACCCCTGGGCAGGACTTTTTCGGCAACGACAGCTTTGTTTTCGCCGCCAGCGACGGTACCGACAGCACCGGTGATCTGACCGTGAACATCACGGTCACTGCGGTTAATGATCCACCTCAGACACATAACGACTCGGCACAGACGGACGAGGACACCGCCCTCAGCGGATCACTCGACGCGACCGACGTAGACGGCGACACGCTGGAATTCGCAGCGAGCGCAAACCCGCTAAACGGCACCGTCACCGTAAACGCCGATGGTCGCTATACTTACACTCCGGCCGCTAACTTCAACGGCGCCGACAGCTTCGGCTTTCAGGTCGCCGATGGCACCGATGTGGCGACCGCGAGCATCAGCATCACGGTCAATCCGATTAACGATGGGCCGCTGGCTGTCAACGATGAGGTGGCGACCAACGAGGACGTGCCTGTCAGCGGCAACGTGCTGAGTAACGATTCCGATCCTGAGGGCGATACGCTAACTGCCACCCGCGCTGCCGATCCGGTGAACGGAGTCCTGGAGTTGCTGGACGATGGCAGCTTCACGTATATGCCCAACGCCAATTTCGTTGGCAGCGACAATTTTCAGTACACCACCAGTGACGGGCAGATTACTACCGCGCCGGCGACTGTGATCATCAGCGTAGCCGGCGTAAACGACGCACCTCAGGCCTTGGATGACGCCGTCGCGACCAACGAGGACGAGCCGATCTCCGGCAACGTGCTAAGTAATGATTTTGATCCGGACGGCGACGCATTAACCGCAACCCGGGCCTCAGATCCGATGCATGGCATCTTGGACCTGCAGGAGGATGGCAGCTTCACCTACACGCCAGATGCCGATTTTTCCGGCGCAGACAGCTTTCAGTACACCACCAGTGACGGTCTGGCGAGCACACTACCCGCCACAGTGACAATTAGCGTCGCGAGCGTCAATGACGCGCCCCTGATTACCAGTACACCTGACGAGCTGACCGTCGCGGCGGGCAGCCAGTTCGAATACGCGGTCACAACCTCCGATCAGGAGGGTGACGATGTCACGATCGCATTCCAGGTGACACCGGCCGATCCTGACGGACAGGCGGGTTGGCTTGGATTCTCCAACGCAACGAGATTGCTCATCGGCATACCCGCGGAGTTCGATGCGGGCGACTACAATATTG
The DNA here is from genome assembly GCA_965369325.1 of uncultured Gammaproteobacteria bacterium. GTDB lineage: Bacteria > Pseudomonadota > Gammaproteobacteria > Steroidobacterales > JBCBZW01 > CBDUQI01. Next base: position 10,969 of record CBDUQI010000084.1, on the reverse strand, counting down.
TGATTACGGCAAGCGACGGGGTGGAAAGCACCGAGCAGGCGTTTGTGATTACCGTCACTAACGAACCGCCCACCATCACCAGTACCGCCCCCGCGGACGCGATGCAGGGCGCCTTGTACCGCTATGACATGGAAGCGACAGATCCCAACCCGAACGGGACCACCGTATCGCTGCAACTCACATTCTCGGCGCCCACACTACCGGCCTGGCTCACACTGAGTGAAATCGCGGTAGATCAGGGCACCGCCGCGTTAACCGGCACACCGGGCAATGGCGATGTCGGCACCCACGCGGTGACCGTGCGTGCCACCGACGCGGGGGGCATGTTCGCCGAGCAGTCCTTCAGCATCGAGGTGGCGCCGGCACTCGCCCCGCAGATCACCAGCACGCCAGTGACCGAAGCGGTGATCGATCTAGTGTATGTGTACACCGTCACCGCCACCGACGCGCAGAACGATGCCATCACACTGACCAAAGACCTGGGGGGTCAACCTGACAGCACGCCCTGGCTGGGCCTCACGCCGGCAGGCAGCAACACCTGGTTGCTGACCGGCATGCCAATTGGTGAGGACTTTGGCGTGGCACAGGTGAACCTGCGGGCCACCGACAGCACCGGCGAGTCGTCCGTGCAGAGTTACTCGCTCTCCGTACAGGCCCCGGCGGGCAGCACGCTCGACTTCACCAGCGCTGCCGTGTTTAGTGCAAATGAAGATCAGGCTTATATGTATCAGGTGACAGCGCAGCACTCGGCCGGCATCCCGGCGCTCATCAGCGCCAACGTGCTGCCGGATTGGCTGGACCTGATGGACATGGGGGGCGGTAATGCACTACTGAGCGGCGTTGCGCTGGCGCAGGACGTGGGCGATCACCCGGTTGAACTGATGGTGGATGCTGGCGGCTTACAAGCGTTGCAGCAGTTCACTATTACCGTGAGCGCAGTCAATGACGCGCCGGTATTCACCAGTACCGCACCGCCAATCGCACTCATCGGGCAGGTGTATGTGTATACCGTGCTGGTGGAGGATGAAGATCACGCACCGGCGGAGTTGACCATCAGCAGCGCCAACGCGCTGCCCGGCTGGCTGGGGCTGCTGCCGCAAGGCAATGGTGGCGCGCTACTAACCGGCGAGCCTATCGTGGACGACGCCGGACAGGTGCAGATTGAGCTGGTGGTCACTGACGGTGACGGTGCCAGCAGCACCCAGTCCTTTACCATTAGCGTGCAGTAGCGCGCTGGGACCTAAACAAAGGGGCAGCATCTATCCGCTGCCTCTTTGTTAGACCTGGATGCGAGTCCAGCGATCGCCCACCCAGAACCCCCAGAAAGCACCGGCCTGAAACAGCCGGGATACGCCCTGCAGTATCCAGATACCTAGCAGGCCAAACCCCAGCACTGGCCCCACCAGCACTGCGCCTGGCAAAAACAGCACCCACTGGGCAATCACCGCTACCACCATCACGCGCCGGGTATCACCGCATCCGAGCAGCGAGTTCATCAGTGACATCACGATGGCCTCGACGGGCATGATAATGCCGGTCAGTTGCATAGGCAGCCTGGCTGCCTCGAGTGTTAGCGGATCGTGAATAAACAACGACAGGATCAGCTCGGGTGCTAGCGCCATCGGTGCGCCCAACAGCGACAACACAACGATGCTCACCTTGGTAACATCCCAACCCCAGTCGCGCGCGTCAGCCACATCGCCCTTGCCCAGCGCTTGCCCCACCAGCGTGGCCGAAGCCAGTCCGAACCCCATGCCTGGCAGAATCGCCACCAGCATCACGTTAATCAGCACCGAGGCCGCTGCCATCTCGACGGTACCGATACGCCCGATAATCACGAACATGGCGAGCAGGCCAGCGGAGAAAAACAACTGCTGCAGGCCGGCAGGGAACGACACTTGCGCCAGCCGGCGCAATACGCCCGCGCCTGGCCAGCGCTGCAAAAACCCGTTGGCCCGTGCATGCTTCAGGCCCAGCGCGAAGTACATCATTGCGCCAATTCCGGTGGAAATAGCCGTGCCAATCGCTGCCCCCTGCACGCCCAGTGCAGGCATGCCCAGTTTGCCGAAAATAAGCACATAACTGATCGCAATGTTGCAGGCATGCATGATAACCAGCGTGAACATGTACAGGCGCGACATATCCACCGCATTCCAGTAGCCGCGAAAGGCAAAATTAATGCCGACGAAGACAATCGCCATCAACCGGATACTCACGTAGCTCAGGCCCAGCTCCACCACCTCAGGGTCCTGGGTCAGCAACGGGAAAATATGCGGCATCGCCCACAACAGCGCGAGGCTAAGCACCGGCGCCACCATCAGCACCAACAGGAGGCCCGCGTTAAGCGATTCGGCGATCACGGCCACATTACCCTCGCCCTTGCGGCGCGCAGCGGTCGCTTGTACGCCGGTGGACACGCCAAGCACCAGTGCCATACTCATAAACACCGTAAAGCCGCCGATGCCGACCGCTGCCAGCGCGGTGGTGCCGAGGAACCCCACCATCGCAGTGTCCACCAGATTAAGTACGTTCTGCGACACCATGCCACCGATAATCGGCAGCGCCAGCCCGAGAATCCGACGCAGCCGGGCGCCTTGTATCACTTCGGCGCCTTGGTATTGCGCACGGACCCCGGGCGTATTGATGCAGGGCGAATGCTCTCCCAATCCACCAACTCATCCTGCGGCAGCGGATCGCGACCGGCGAGTTTGAGTTCCAGCCACTGCAAATCATCGTAGCCCCAGAACACCTCGCCATCATCCACTACGCTGGGTACACCAAAAACCCCTAGCGCCAGCGCCTGATCGGTGGCCTCACGCAGCGTTTGTTTTACCTGCACCCGCTGGCAGTCTTCAATCACCTTGTTGCCATCCAAGCCGACCGCTTGCGCGACTGCCCGGACCACCTCAGGCTCACTAAGCAGCCGGCTCTCGCACCAGGCCGCGCGAAACAGGCCGTCGATGAGAGCGTGACGCTGGGCCGAGGGCAGCGGCTGGGAGGCGGCGCGCAGCGCCAGTAACGGGTTAAAGGGGTGAGCGGCGGGCGGTGCGAGCGGCACGCCCAGATGGCGAGCTTTACGTAACACATCACGCAGCATCCAGCGGTTCTTAGGCGTGATCTCCGCCGGGCCGAGCTGCCCATAAGCGTTGAGCAACCCGGCAAACAGCACCGGCACGGGCTCTATTGTGCGGCCGTAGCGTTCGGCCAGCGGATAAATCTGGGTCCAGGCCAACCAAGCATTGTGGGAGATAAAGTCGAAGTAAAATTTCATATCGTCCGCGGCCTCCACTACGGTTCGCAAAACTGCTCACGGCTCTGCGCAGAGCATCGCGCATTGTACCGGCTTGAGGTCCAGGTGCGGATTGGGTGATGGAAAATACTCGCCGGTGAGCGCAAAGGCACGGTTCGTTCAGCCAGGATTCAGCGCCATGTGCGATACTGGCGCCTCGCCGGCAGATTCGCCTGGCCTGACACTGGAGGGAATGTACATGCGCCGTACTCTGGCAAGCGCCATCATGGCCCTGGCCCTCGTGGGGGGCTTGAGCACCCACACAGCAATGGCAGATGGCCTGCGTTGCGGCGGTGCACTAATCACCAAAGGTGACGACTTATTGCGGGTACTGGCCAAATGCGGGGAGCCGGCAAGCCGCGAGCAGTACTTTATTCATCGTGTGGTCTCCGGCGTACATGCCTACCCAAGCCATAAACGGCAGTTGCGTTTTTCCTCCGGCAACACGACCATCAGTTCCTATTCCTCCACGCCGGGCCATCACGGCTACTCATCGCACGACAACGGTTACCAGCACAGCACAACGGTCGCGATCCCGATCGAGGTTTGGACCTACAACCTAGGGCCGCGACGGTTTATGCGGCAACTGAAATTTGAAGCGGGTGAGGTTAAGGAGCTTAAGTCGCTGGGCTACGGCTTCTAGGGCCGAGCACTGGCAGCATACCTGAGCAGGCGCGAGGCTGGCAGCTAGCCTGTCTCGGCGAAGGCCGCCGCAATGCTGGACGGGCGGAACCCGTGGATCACGTGCTCGCCAATCATAATGACCGGGACGCCATAGGCGCCGCTGCGCTGGTACAGGGATGATCCGCGCGCGGTGCTTTGCACGTCATACTCGACAAACGGTACGTTTCTAAGATTCAGGTACTGGCGCGTTTTACGACAGTACCCGCAGGTGGGCGTGGACAGCAATATTACCTGCCCGTGCACCGCGCGATCATAGGCAATATCCCCAGCCGCCCAGGCCGCAATCACTTGCCAATTTTGGGCAAGCAAAAACGCTAACAAAATAATGACGATACTTCGCATGCGTTTAAGGATAACCTATTCGCTGGTCTGAGGTCGCCGTCGAGAGTCCACAAAGTGAATACCCGCCTTGTTGGTATTGTCGCCACCCCGCTTGCGCTGGCGATGCTGTTCTGCTTCATCCATCCCGGCGCCGCTACCGACATCGCTCTGGCCGCAGAAGCACGGGTGGCTGGCCTGGCACGCGCGAGCGTGCAGGTGGGCGACCACACCATTGTGTATCTGGACAGCGGTGGCGCCGACGCTCCGGTAGTTATGTTGCACGGTTTTGGCGCGGACAAATACAACTGGCCGCGCATGGTGGCACGGATGGGTGGCCAGTACCGAGTCATCGTGCCCGACTTGCCGGGCTTCGGGCAAAGCACCCGAGACGAGGCGGCCGACTACGGTCTGAGCCAGCAGCGCGACCGAGTGCATGCGTTCACCCAGGCGCTGGGCCTTGAGCAGTTCCACCTAGTCGGAAATTCTATGGGCGGCTACATTGCCAGCCTGTACGCCCACGCCTACCCACAGCGGGTGCGATCGCTGGCGCTGTTTAACGCAGCCGGCGTGAAAGGCAGCCGCAGCTCGGCCTTTATGGACGCGCTGGCGCAGGATCAAAATTTGCTGCTGACCGACTCGGTAGAGGATTTTGATCGCCTGTTTAAGCTGCTGTTTGTCGATCAGCCCTGGATGCCGGGCTTTGTTCGCCGCGAGTTGGGCGCGCGGCATTTCGCCAATCGCGAGGCTTACGCGCGGATCTTCTCACAGAGCCTGGCAAACGCAGTACCGCTGGATCAGGTGTTCGATTCGCTCGACGTGCCCGCGCTGATTCTGTGGGGCGAGGAGGACAAAGTGCTCTCGGCCAGTGGCGTTGAGGTGTTCCAGCGATTGCTGCCTCAAGCGCGCACCGTTGTCCTGCCTGATACAGGGCACCTGCCGATGCTGGAGCGCCCCGGCAAAACCGCCCGCCATTACCACCATTTTGTGCAATCGCTCAAATGATCTACGGTGCGGACCGCCGCGCATAAAAAAGGCCCCACGCCAGCAGCGGGGGCCTTCGCTAGTCAAGATCGCAGCGCTTAAGCGCGCTGGCGACGACGTCCCACGAAGCCCAACGCGCCCAGCGCGCCAAACAACAATGGCAATGCGGCCGGCACCGGCACCGCAGAGACACCCAGTGCGTCGAGTGCAATCCCACCCAGCACTTCATGCGCAGCCGCCGTGGGATGAATGCCGTCCCAGAACACGTACTCATCCGGATTGGCGCAGACATCACCTGCTCCACCCACGCCCGAGGCGCCTTCGAAGCACTGCTCGTTGGTGTTGGCAAAGCCGAATGAGCTCGGATCATTGATGAGCTGGTTGAACAGATCGAACACATCCAGCAACACAATGCTCACACCAAGGTCGGCCACCAGATCGTCCACAGCGGCGGCCAGATCGGCGTTCCACTGCAATGTGGTGGCGGTGGCGGCGGCGCTGTTGCCGTTGTTCAACTGCTCCGGCGTCAGACCGATGTCGGGCAGGTTCGGAATCAGAAAGCTGGTGGCGCCGCTGGCAGCCAGGCTTTCGACCATCCCCACCATCGCGTCGATGTCCCCGGTAAGATCGCCGGAGCGCACGTCGTTACCGCCACCCCAAATCACGTAGAGCGCGCTGGCATCCGCCGCGCCGCCGACGTCATTCAGATAGATATCGCTTTGCTCGGACAGGCTCGGGAAAATCTGCCCGGCGGACGGGGCAACCGTCGCACCGCCGTAAGCATAGTCATTGCCCCCGAGCAGACTCGGGCTCACGCTCAGCCCCAGGCCGGCCGCCAGCGTTTCTACCCACACCGGGCCATTGGAAAACCGCCCAGTATCATAAGGCGGTAGCGGAATCGTGTTACCAAAAGCCGTCCAGGCGTTACCGGTATCCGACAGGCTGTCACCGAAGATGTATAGGTTTGAGAATGAAGACGCCGCAGCAGGTCCGGCGAAAGTGAGCGCAGCCAACATGGCCAGCGCAAGTTGGCGGGTAGTTTTAAGGCGCATCAAAGCCCCCCTTTGTTATCCAGCTATCTAATTATGCGTTATCGATCGCTTGTTTGTCCTTGGCTGAGATTGAAGACCTCACGCCTTCTCAAGGCACCAGGCAACGGCCAGTGCGTCGCTCAGTCAGAACATCGCGGCAGATTACCACACATGGCCCGGGTACCCGCCGATGGACAATATTATGGAAAGCCGTTAAGGCGCGCAGAGCCCCTGCTCTTGAACAGCGCTCGCAAGGTGCTGTATCAATTGCTCGAATGCCTGCGCAAATGCCTCATTGGCGGCGGCGACACCGCCTTGCGGGTTCGCCGGCGCAGCGGCTGTTGCCTCGACTGGCCAGGTACCAAGTGGATCCCGGCCGCTGCTGCCCAATAACGTGGCGCGCAAACGCACGCGCAACTGGCTATCTGCCTCATCGTCGCTGAATATCTGCAACACGCTTAACTCATCGGTGCGCAGCTGCAGCGCGGCAGACACCCCGCCTGCCCCTGGCAGCACCTGCGCAAACAGACCACTGCCCTCAAGCGCGCTGACGGTTGCCGGCAACACCATGCGAGGCAGCGTGTCCACCCACTGGGCGAACGCGAAGTAATCCAGCCGGTAGGCCTCGCGCTGATAGGCCATGCGGCGGCTGGCGAAGCCCGGCGCCGGCTGCGCCAGTACCACACCCAGGCTGGCGCAGCGCACCGTGTGCGCTGGCTGCGCCGACAACACCGGGGGTGCCAGCAAATACGAGGCGACCGGCTCACGTGCCGACATGCCCGCCAGCGAGCAGGCACTGCCCATGATCGCGGCCAATAACACCACCGAAATACGGAACATCTTCCTCACTGCGCCTACTCCTCGCCCGGTCCGGGTGCGGCGTCGGGCGGCCCGAACAACACCACGCTGGGATCGCGTTCTAATGTTTCGCTGAGTTTGCGCAGGTTTTGCGCGGCGTAGGCAAGCTCGCGAATCAGCCCGTTTGCCTGAGGCAAGGCGGATGAGGTGAAGTGCTCGATATCATCACCCGTGGCATCCAGTGTGCGCTGCAGGCGTTGCCCAGTCTCGGTAAACTCATCACCCGCGCTCGCCAGGCTGTCGGACATCTTCTCAAACTGCTCGGCGCTGCGGCGCACTTGCCTCAGTAACTCCGGCACCGAGGTGCTGGCCCCGCGCAGCTCCTCTACCAGTGCATTCGCACTGCCCAGCAGGGTATCCAGTTGCCGCGCCCGCTGATCCAGTTGCTGCGACAGCGTGGCGAAGTTTGCCAGCACCGAAGCAATGTTCTGCCTGTTAGTGGTGTCCAGCAGGGCGTTAAACCGGTTGCTGGTCTCCAGAAAACTCGCCACCAGTTGCGACACTGATTGATCGAGGCGGTTGAGTAACGAGGGGCGGCTTTCGATTACCGCATAAGGCGAACCCGGCGGGATGGTCAGTGGCGGTGAGGTCTTGCTGCCACCGCTGAGATTAATGGTCGCGATGCCAGTCAACCCCTGCGACTCCAGCGTGGCGACCGTGTCTGCACTGACCGGCGTCCCCTCCAGTACCACCAGTAGCACCCGCACCTGTTCAGGGTCCTGTGGGTCTAGCACAATTTCGCGCACCCGGCCGCGGTTAACCCCCTTGTACTTAACCGCCGCGTCGATCGACAGTCCGGAGACCGAGTCGGTAAAGTAAACGTAATAGTTATCGTAGTCTTTGGGCGCGCCACCGGTGGTTAACCACAAGATACCGGCGATCAGCGCCGCCCCCAACATCAGGACAAACAATCCAACTAAAACGTAACTGGTTTTCGGCGTCACGCGTGTATGCTCCCCTCGGCATCCGGTAATTCGGCAGCGTCATTCGCGCGAGCGGCATTGCGCCCACGCGGCCCCTGGAAAAACGTCTGTACCCGCGGATCGTCGGATTCGGCCAGTTCGGCCATCGGCCCGATACCCAGTATGCTTTGATCGCCAATCAACACGACGCGATCCGCCACCCGCCACAGCGAGTCCATATCATGTGTTACAAACACCACGGTGAGCCCCAGCAACTGTTTTAGCTGCAGGATCAAATCGTCGAGCGCATCCGCCGACACCGGATCCAGCCCAGAACTGGGTTCATCCAAAAACAACAACTCGGGGTCTAGCGCAATCGCCCGGGCCATGGCGGCGCGTTTGCGCATCCCACCAGACAATTGCGAGGGTGATAGCGGTGCCACCGCGGGGTCCAGCCCCGCTAGGCGAATTTTCATCAGCGAGACTTCATCGATCAGCTCATCCGACAATTCGGTATGCTCGCGCAGCGGTACGCCCACGTTCTCAAGCACGCTCATGTCGCCAAACAACGCACCGTACTGAAACATGACGCCGATCCGCTTACGCAGTGGCAAGGCTTGCAAGTCAGTCAGCCGTGAGACCTCCTCGCCGAACACCTTGATGCTACCTTCCGTCGGCTGATGCAGCATCACAATCTCACGCAGCAAAGTGGACTTGCCGCTGCCGCTGCCGCCCACCACTGCGGTGATATCCCCGCGATGAATATCCAGCGAAATGCGGTCGTGAATAAGCCTTGGGCCGAACCGCGTCACCACATCGCGCACCTGAATTATCGGCTCCTGCGATTGCCCTTGCGTCATCGCTCAGATCCCGAGCTTGCTGAAAATAATGGAGAAAATAGCATCCACTACAATCACCAGGAAAATCGCTTGTACTACACAGACGGTAGTTTGTCGGCCCACCGCGCCCGCACCGCCACTCACCCGAAAGCCCTGAAAAGCCCCAACGGTTGAGATAATAATCGCAAACACCGGCGCCTTGCCGATGCCCACCAGGAGCGACTGAATATCCGCCACCTGATTCAATCGCTCCATGAAACTCACCATGCTCACATCCAGCAATGCGCTGGCCATGAACATACCGCCGATCACGCCCATGATATCCGCGAACACTGTCAGCAGCGGCAGTGCCAATGTCAGCGCAAACATCTTAGGCAACACTAGCAACTCGATGGGTGAGATGCCCATGCTGCGCAGCGCATCCACCTCTTCGGTTACCTGCATGGTGCCGATTTGTGCGGTGTAGGCCGAGCCGGTGCGCCCAGCGACAATAATCGCGGTGATCAACGGGGCCAGTTCTCTAAGTACAGCCAACCCCACCAGGTCGGCGATAAAAATACTGCCGCCGTACTGCTGCAGCAAAATACCGCCCTGGTAAGCAATCACCACGCCAATCAGCAACGACAGCAGACCCACTATCGGCAGCGCATCGAACCCCGCCTCTTCCATCTCGCGCACCACAACGCGCCAGTACATGGTGGCGGGGGTAAGCAAGATACGCAGCGCCAGGAAGGTGGCGTAACCAATAAAGGACAGCACCTCCATGTACGTGCGTAGTTGCTCGAAGGTCGCCCGACCCACGTCCTCCAGCAGGTTCCCCGAGGCCGGCGGCGCCTGCCGCTTGCCAACGCGGGAGCCGCCCACCAGTTCCATCACCTGGGCCTGTGCCTCGTCCGCGCCGATCAGTTCGACGTCGCGGCCACGCGCCCTAATGCGATCCATCGTGCGATGGAGCAGCAGTGCGCCGGTCATATCCAACGCGTCCACCCGCGACATATCCACCTGCACCTGGTTGTTGGCGAAGCGCATGGCATTAATGCGTTTTTCGATGCCCCCCAGGCAGGAAGCCGTCCAGCGCCCTCCACACGCCATCACGAGGCCGGAGTGAAGCGACACGGTGGCGTTACCGCGGCCCAGTTCGCGCCGATAGCGGCGGCTGGCCTGGTCCTCGTTGCGCGTCACTCGCTCGACGGCGGTGGTGTGTGATGCTCTGGCCTTCAAAATCGAACCCTGGGCCGCTTAGGCGGAATTGCCGTACGCGCCGGATGACTCCCTGATCGGCATTGTGCAGCCCGACACTTTACACTAGCCTGCATAGCTGATGAACGGCGCTCGCCAATATGCCGCGAGAGCTATCTTCCGGCAAGGAGCGCAGGGCAATCCAGATTTTAAAGAAAGACCTGTTTGGCGAGGTGCGCCGGGAGCGACAAACCGTGCACCGCGACACCCGCACAGCCGCCTGGCCGGTGGCCTGGCTGGCACGTCGGCTGGCCCGCCGCGAAGCCGACGCCCTCGCCCACCTGGCGCACCTGGCCCCACGGGTCGCGCAGGTATTGCATTGGGATGGGCAGGTGCTACAACGCTCATGGATGCCTGGGCGCCCAATGCAGGAGGCGCAACCGCGTGACACCGCCTACTTTCGCGATGCCCTCACGCTGCTGCGCCAGGTGCATCGTGCTGGCGTGGTGCACAATGATGCCGCGAAGGAACCCAACTGGTTGGTACTTGAGGACGGCACGCCGGCGCTACTGGACTTTCAGCTGGCTGGCACATATCACCGTCGCACGCGCATGTTCAGGGTACTGGCGCGGGAGGACTTGCGGCATCTGCTGAAGCACAAACGCACCTACTGCCCTGAGGCGCTGAGCAGCCGGCAAAAAGCCATTCTGGCCCAACCCTCGCTGCCCTCAAGGCTGTGGATGGCGACCGGCAAACGTATCTATTTGTGGATTACCCGAGGACTGCTCAACTGGCAGGACCGCGAAGGGGCCGGTGACCGCTACAGCGGCAACTAAGGCAAAGCCGGCCGCCCGCGCAGATCGCGCCGCTAATGCCGCTCAGGTT
>CBDUQI010000083.1:0-22291 GCA_965369325.1 uncultured Gammaproteobacteria bacterium | reverse complement strand
TGGACAATAACTTCCTGTGCGTGTGAACAGACATCAGGATACCGAAACCCGCCATAATGGTCACCATTGACGTGCCACCGTAACTCACCAGCGGCAAGGGTACCCCAACCACGGGCAGCAGACCGGTCACCATGCCTGTGTTGACCATGACGTAGACAAAGAACGTTAGGCTGATGCAACCCGCCAGCAGCCGCGAATAGCAGTCCTGCCCTTGTGCGGCGATATACAGGCCGCGTCCCACGATAAATAGGTACAAGGTCAGCACAATGATGAGCCCGGTCAGGCCAAATTCCTCACCCAGCACCGCAAAGATGAAGTCCGTGTCCGGTTCCGGCAGAAAGTCCAGCTTCGCCTGACTGCCGTTTAGCCAGCCCTTGCCAAACGGGCCGCCCGAGCCAATGGCGATCTTGCTCTGGATGATATGGTAGCCAGCTCCCAGGGGATCGCGCTCCGGGGCCAGGAATGTAAGCACCCGTTGTCGCTGGTAATCATGCATGAAATGCCACAGCACGGGCGCGAGTGCGGCCCCGATAACACCCGCTGCCAGCATAAAGCGCACCCGTAGCCCGGCCAGGAACAGGACGATGATGCCGCCACTGCCAATCAACAGCGCCGTGCCGAGGTCTGGTTGCATGGCAATCATGGCGGCCGGCAGCGCGCTGATCATGAGCACGACAATGATGTTGCCCAGCCTCGGCGGCAGTGGGCGGGAATGTAGATACCAGGCGACCGCCATGGGTACCGCCAGCTTCATAATCTCAGATGGTTGAAACCGCATAAACCCAAGATCCAGCCAGCGCTGCGCGCCTTTGCCGACGTGGCCCAGCGCCAACACCAGCACCAGCAGCACCATGCCAAGGACGAATAACCAGGGCGACCAGTCCCGCAACAGGCTGGGCGGGATTTGGGCCATCACCACCATCGCCACGAACGCCACGCTCAGGCGCACGCCCTGCTTGAACAGCAGTTGCTCGTTCTGGCCACCGGCGCTGTACAGCACAAATAGACCGAGCACGCAAAGGCCCAAGAGCCCGAGCAGCAAGGGCCCATCAATATGCAGGCGCTGCATGACACGTGCCGCGATGCCAAGCGGTCGACGCTCGCTATACTGCTGGCTCTCATCAAAAATTACGCTCATTGGCCTGTACCGCGCTGGCCCAGCTGCGGCGCCTCGGGCAAAAAATACGCATCCAGCACGCGGCGAGCGACGGGGGCGGCCACGCCGCTGCCACTGCCACCGTTCTCCACCATCACGGCCAGTGCCACCTCGGGCGCCTGGATGGGGGCGAAGGCAATAAACCACGCATGGTCGCGCAGCCGTTCTTCCAACTCGTCGGCGTCGTACTCCTCATCCTGACCCACCGTAAATACCTGCGCTGTGCCACTCTTGCCGGCGATTGGGTAAGGTGCATCGCCTATGGCGCGCGCGGTACCGCGTGGCCCGGTGACGACTGCGTGGGTGGCGCGGATGACTTCATCCCAATAATGCGGGTGCTCGACCAGCACCGGTGGCAGCGGGGCGGGTTCTCGCGGGCTGGTGGTGTCGGTGCTGGCATCGCGCACCGCGGCTACCAAGCGCGGCTTAAAGCGTTGCCCGCGGGCGGCCAGCACGGCTGTAGCCTGCGCCAGTTGCAGGGGGGTGGCCAGCGTGAAACCCTGGCCAATACCGGTAATCACCGTCTCGCCTGGGAACCAGGCACGTTCGGCGGGATTGGAAAAGCGCTGCTGTTTCCACTGCCGTGAGGGCATCAGGCCGGGTTTCTCGCCACCGATGTCGATGCCCGAGAGCTGGCCAAAGCCAAACTCAGACATAAAGGCGTGCATGGTGTCAATGCCCAGCTCGAGCGCCAACTCGTAAAAGTACACGTCGCAGGATTGGGCGATGGCATCGTGCATGTTGGGAGTGCCATGACCGCCTGCGCGCCAGTCACGATAACGGTGGTTGTCGCCAGGCAGTGAGAAGTACCCGGGGCAGAAGGTGCTGGTGTTGCCAGTAATTACCTGGTGCTGCAACCCGGCCAGCGCGAGCATTGGCTTGACCGTTGAGCCGGGCGGGTAGCTGCCTTTGAGCGCGCGATTAAACATTGGAATATCGGGGTCGGAGAACAGCTTGGCCAGCGCCTTTTGCGAGAGGCCCTCGCCAAACGGGTTAGGATCGTAGGTGGGCATGCTGACGAACGTAAGCACAGCGCCGTCGCGAGGATCGATGGCCACCACTGCGCCGCGTTTGCCTATTAGCGCTTGCTCTGCCGCCAATTGCATCCGGCTGTCCAGGCTCAGATACAGATCATTGCCCGGTGTGGGAGGCTCCTCGAATAGGACGTTCAGGGCACGTCCCTGAGCATTCACTAACACTTGGCGGTAGCCGGCCTCGCCGTGCAGCAGGTGCTCGTAGGCCCGCTCGACACCGGTCTTGCCTGTATGCGTGGTACCGGCGTACGCGGCGCGATCCAGCCGCTGCAAGTCTGCCTCGCTCAGGCTGGACACATAGCCGATGGCATGCGCCGCGTTACCCGAGCCGGGATAGTGGCGTGCGAGCCGGGCGCGGATATCCACCCCTGGAAAGTCCTGCCGCTGGACCGCGAAGCGGGCCACTTCCTGGTCGGTGAGGCGGAACTTGAGGGGGGTGGCATTAAAGCGTCTGGAGCTGCGTAGATGCTTGCGAAACCGGTCCAGGTCCTGCTTGCGCAGCTCAATAAATTTGCCCAGGCGCTCCAGGGTAAGGTCTAGGTCGTCAATCGCCTCGGGCGTAATCTCCAGCTGGTAGGCGGGAATGTTCTCCGCCAGCAGTACCCCGTTGCGATCGTAGATGAGCCCGCGCGTGGGCGCCAGGGGCTCTATGCGTACGCGGTTGCCTTTGGACAGACTCTGAAAATGCTCGTAATTCACTACCTGCAGTACTATCAGGCGGGAAATGAGGATGCCGATGCCGATCAGGGCCAACACGCCAGCCAGGACCGCACGGCGCACGAATATACGCTGCTCAGCCCAGTGGTCCTTGATCGGAACGTGTTGACGGCGCATTGCTAACGGCCTGGACCGCGCACGGGCGCGATCAATGCTCGCGCTGCGCGTTGGGCCACAATGGCAGGGCGCTGATGACTGGCCAGGCCACCAGGGTGACGGCGGCAGGCCACAGGCGAGCGTGCCCGCCTACGGGAAGCCCGGCGAAACCATCCAGGCCGAGTAGAATCAGCTCGAACAGCGCGATGATCACGGCGATGGTGAGCGTTTGCTGCAGGATTGGAAACACGCGAATGCGTAACTGGAATTTCTGAATGATAAAAGCGGCAACCAGCAGCGCGAAGGCGTGCTGCCCGAGTAAGCCGCCTTTCAGTGCGTCGAGCATCAGCCCGCACACCCACGCGATGGTCAGGCCAAAATGTTGTGGCGCGCGAAGACACCAGTACAACACCACTAGCGCCACCCATTCCGGGCGATAAGCGGCGGTAAGTGCAGGCATCGGCACAATGGTGAGCGCCAGCGCGATAACGATGGACAAAAAGATAGTGCCGACCGGCGGCGCGCTCGAGCGGTTGCTCACCGTGCTCGCCCCACAGCCGCTTGAAGCTCAAGCGCCCGCGCCGTGTTTGGTGCAGCCAGTTTGGCGTCGATGGCGCTGAGGGCGGGCGTAGATTCGGGCAGTTGGTTGGCGCTGGGCCAGACCAGCAGCACTTCGCGGGTTTGGTTGAGCGCGGCGGTCGGTTCGGCCTGAACGGTGGCGAACGGTTCGCCAGGGTCGCGCTCGACGCCGGTAATCACCGCCACCGGATAGCCGGCTGGAAAGCTGCCACCGAGACCGGAGCTGACCAGCAAGTCGCCCTCTTCAAGGTCGGCATTGTTAGGTAGGAACGGCAGCGATAATCGGGCAATGTCGCCAGTGCCCATGGCAATAGTGCGCAAGCCGTTGCGATTCACCTCTACCGGCAACGCATGGCTGGGATCGCTGATAAGCACCCCTTCGGAGCTAAAGCTCTCGGCACGGGTGATCTGCCCCACGATGCCGTTGGCGTTCAGCAGCGCCTGGCCCTTAAAAGCGCCCTGATTAGCGCCTTTGTCAATAATGATGCGATGGCGGTAAGGGTCCAGGTCAACCGACATGATTTCACTTACCAGGATGCGATCAGCCACTTTGGCGGATGAGTCCATCAGCGCACGCAGCCGGGCGTTCTCCGCCTCCAGCGCAGCCAAGCGCTGCAACTGCACGCTGGCAGCCAGGTGCTGGGTGTGCAGGCGCCGGTTATCCCGGATCAACGCCTCGCGCTCACGCAGGGTGCTCTGCATCCAGCTGGCGGTAGAGAATGGCAGATCGACGAGGGCGCGAATGGGATACACCGCGGCGGCGAGGCCGTCGCGCATGCTATTGAGATGTTCATACCGGCTGTCAACGACCATCAAGCCAATGGAGAAAACGCCCAGCAATATGAGTCGGGTACCCAGGGAGGGCCCCCGGATAAACAGCGGTTTCGCGTCGCGATCGTTCAGGGAAGTCACTGTCTCGGCTGCCTAGCCCAACGTCCGAAGAGTCAACTGTCCGTGTAATGCACGTTGCCCGCCAGTGTACTACGCGTAAGCGCTTGGGTGGGAAGGAAATCGCTCACAGATATTAATCTAGCCCAAACATCCCAGGGCCATGCTCGTCCAGCAGTTCCAGCACACGGCCGCCGCCACGGGCGACGCAGGTAAGCGGATCGTCCGATAGGACCACCGGCAGGCCCGTTTCCTCCTGCAGCAGCTTGTCCAGATCACGCAGCAGGGCGCCGCCGCCGGTCAGTACAATGCCGCGCTCGGCCACGTCAGCCCCCAGCTCGGGCGGGGTCTGCTCCAGCGCGGCCTTTACTGCGCCGACGATGCCTTGCAGCGGCTCTTGCAAGGCTTCCAGAATCTCGTTGCTGTTGAGGGTAAAGGCACGTGGCACGCCCTCGGACAGGTTACGGCCCTTGACCGAGATCTCACGCACCTCCTGCCCGGGATAGGCCGAGCCGATCTCGTGCTTGATGCGCTCGGCGGTCGCCTCACCGATCAAAATGCCGTAGTTACGGCGCACATAGTTGGTGATGGCCTCATCAAAACGGTCACCGCCGATGCGCACGGAAGCGGCATATACGATCCCGTTGAGTGAGATCACGGCGACCTCGGAGGTGCCGCCGCCCACATCCAGCACCATGGAGCCGCGCGCTTCGTGCACCGGCATGCCGGCTCCGATGGCTGCGGCCATGGGCTCTTCAATCAAATAGACTTTACGTGCACCAGCACCTTCGGCCGATTCGCGGATCGCCCGGCGCTCCACCTGGGTGGAGCCATAGGGCACGCATACCAGCACGCGCGGGCTGGGGCGGAAATAGCGGCTGCCATGTGCGCGCTTGATAAAGTGCTGCAGCATCTTCTCGGTGACGGTGAAATCAGCGATAACACCGTCTTTCAGCGGTCGGATGGCGACGATATTGCCCGGCGTGCGTCCAAGCATGCTCTTGGCCTCTGCGCCGACCGCCTGGATGCTCTTGCCGCCACGACCTGGTTCCTCGCGGATGGCCACAACAGAGGGCTCGTTGAGCACGATGCCGCGTCCACGCACATAAATGAGCGTATTGGCGGTGCCTAGATCGATCGACAGATCGTTCGAGAAGTAGCCGCGGAAGTTCTTAAGCATGAGGGGATTGAAGGTCCGGATGAGCGCCGTTGCGGGGTTAGCCGCGGGCGTAGTCTTGAACGGGATTGCCGGCGCACCAAAACGGGCTGCGGACAGCGAACGCGATACTCTAACAACGGGTAGGACTTTGGGCAAGCTCCGTGTATTATCATCGGCTTTTCGAGTGCCGTCCAGGCGGCCCGTCAAGCGCGTCGGCGCACTGCTCAAGGTGCCCGTCTTTTAACCCAGGCGCTCGTATGAGCAGGACGGCGCCAGCGCCGCGGTTGGCGTAGCCATCTCGTTAACACACTGGCAGACATACCCGAAACCCCAGAGCATAGTTTAAGAGCAGTATTCATGTCGCTGACGCCCAAACAGGTTAGAGACATCGCGCATCTGGCCCGATTACAGATCGATGAGGCGCGCATCCCGGCCTACGCCCAGACTTTGTCCAGCATCCTAGACCTGGTGCAGCAGCTGGATGCTGCCGACACCAGTGGGGTTGAGCCGATGGCGCATCCGATCGCAGCGGGCCAGCGCCTGCGCGTGGATAAGGTGAGTGAGCACGATGTGCGCGATGCGGTGCGTGGCAATGCCAGCCAGATGGAAGATGGCCTCTATCTCGTGCCGAAGGTCATAGAATGAGGTCTTGCGTGTCATGCACCGTCTGACCTTGGCCGAGCAGGCCCGGGGCCTGGCTAGTGGCGAGTTCTCCTCGGTGGAGTTGACGCGCCATTATCTGTCGCGCATCGAAGCATACGGCTCGAAACTGAATGCGTTCATTACGGTTACCGCCGAGCAGGCGTTGGCCCAGGCGCAGGCGGCTGATGCTCAGCTGGCCAGCAAATCGGGCGGCCCGCTAACCGGCGTGCCACTGGCGCACAAAGACATCTTCTGCACCCGCGGCGTACGCACCAGTTGCGCCTCGCGCATGCTGGACAATTTTATCTCACCCTACGACGCTACAGTGGTGGCCCGGCTGAGTCAGGCCGGCTGCGTGATGCTGGGCAAGACCAACATGGACGAGTTCGCGATGGGCTCATCCAACGAAAACAGTTACTACGGCGCTGTGCGCAACCCTTGGGATACCAACCGGGTGCCGGGGGGGTCATCGGGAGGGTCCGCCGCCGCTGTCGCGGCGCGCCTGAGCCCAGTTGCGACCGGCACGGATACCGGCGGTTCTATCCGCCAGCCAGCTGCGTTGTCTGGGGTGACCGGAATCAAGCCTACCTATGGGCGGGTCTCGCGCTACGGCATGGTGGCGTTTGCCTCCAGCCTTGATCAGGGCGGGGTGCTCGCGCAGAGTGCGCAGGACGCCGCCATGGTGCTGGGTGCAATGGCGGGCTTTGACGCGCGCGATTCCACCAGTGTGGACGCGCCGGTGCCGGAGTATGCGCAGGCGCTGTCGGGCGATGTGCGCGGGTTGAAGATTGGCGTCCCGGCCGAGTTTTTTGATGACAGCCTGCCAGCGTCGGTGCGCGTGCCGGTGCGTGAGGCGCTCGACGTATACACCCGCCTCGGCGCTAGCCTAGTGGATGTGTCGCTGCCCAATCTGGCGCTGTCGGTGCCCACTTATTACGTGGTGGCGCCGGCGGAGTGTTCATCCAATCTTTCCCGCTTTGACGGCGTGCGCTACGGCTATCGTTGTGCAGACCCTAAGGATCTGACAGATCTTTACAAGCGCTCGCGCGGCGAGGGCTTTGGCGCCGAGGTCAAACGTCGGATCATGACCGGCACCTTCGTGCTGTCGGCTGGTTACTACGATGCCTACTATTTAAAGGCCCAGCGCGCGCGGCAACTGATCAGTGCCGATTTTGCTCGCGCGTTTGAGCAGGTGGATGTGCTGATGGGCCCCACTACGCCGAGCACGGCGTTTGCCATCGGTGAGAAAGTGGACGACCCGGTCACCATGTACCTCACCGACATGTACACCATCGGCGTTAATCTCGCCGGGTTACCCGGCATGGCGATCCCGTGCGGTTTCAGCGACGGCCTGCCGGTGGGATTGCAGTTGATCGGGCGGCATTTTGATGAGCAGCGTTTGCTTGATGTTGCGCACGCCTATCAGGGCGAAACGCAGTGGCACAGGCGCGCGCCGGAGCTGGGCGCGTGAGCGGCGGCAACAATCACTGGGAGGTGGTGATCGGGCTTGAGGTACATGCCCAGTTGCTCACGGCATCCAAGATATTCTCGGGTGCTGCCACCGAGTACGGCGCCGAGCCCAACTCGCAGGCCTGTCTGGTGGATCTCGGCTACCCCGGGGTGCTGCCGGTGCTAAACGGTGAGGCCGTCCGTATGGCCGTGCGCTTTGGTCTGGCCATCGGCGCCGAGGTGGCCAGGCGCTCGGTGTTCGCCCGGAAAAATTATTTTTATCCGGATTTGCCCAAGGGTTACCAGATCAGCCAGTACGAGTTGCCCATTGTCGGCGAGGGCCATATGGACATCACGCTTGAAGATGGCACCACCAAGCGTATAGGTGTCACCCGTGCGCATCTGGAGGAGGACGCGGGCAAGTCGCTGCACGAAGATTTCAGCGGCATGAGCGGTATCGATCTGAACCGGGCCGGCACGCCACTGCTTGAGATTGTGTCCGAGCCGGATATGCGCTCGGCCAAAGAGGCGGTCGCTTATTTAAAGAAAATACGCACGTTGGTGCAGTACCTAGGGATCTGTGACGGCAACATGCAGGAGGGCTCGCTGCGTTGCGACGCCAACGTCTCGGTTCGTCCGCACGGACAGGAAGCCTTTGGCACGCGAGCAGAACTTAAGAACCTGAACTCCTTCCGTTTTGTGGAAAAGGCGATCCTGTACGAGGTGGAGCGTCAGATTGACGTAATCGAAGGCGGCGGTCAGGTGGCGCAGGAAACCCGCCTGTACGACGAGAACAAGGGCGAGACCCGCTCCATGCGCAGCAAGGAAGAGGCCAACGACTACCGTTACTTTCCCGATCCTGATCTGCTGCCGGTGCTGGTGGCGGCCGAGGATATCCAGGCGATTGCCAATACTCTGCCCGAGTTGCCCGACCACAAGGCCGCGCGCTTCCAGCGCGAGCACGGCCTGTCGGAGTACGATGCCGAGGTATTGTGCGCCAGTCGCGAGATCGCGCAGTACTACGAGGCCGTGCTTGAGGCGGGCGATGGCATTGATCCCAAGCTGGCGACCAACTGGGTCATGGGTGAGCTGGCTGGGGCGCTCAACCGCGATGCGCTGGAGATTACCCAAAGCCGAGTGCCAGCAGATGCGCTGGCCGGGATGCTGCGAAGGATTGAGGACAGCACCATTTCGGGCAAACTGGCCAAGCAGGTGTTCGAGGCTATGTGGGAAGGGGCGGGCGATGCCGATGCGGTGATTGAGGCGCAGGGGCTTAAGCAGATTACCGATTCCGGCGCGCTTGAGGCGCTGGTAGATGAGGTGATTGCGGCCAGCCCGAACCAGCTGGCCCAGTTCCGTGATGGAAAAGACAAATTATTCGGGTATTTTGTCGGACAAGTAATGAAGGCAAGCCGTGGCAAGGCCAACCCCGGCCAGGTAAACGACCTGCTCAAGAAGAAACTTAAGTAACAGAACGTTTTGGGCGAGCGATGAGCGATACCGACAAATTGCACCGGTTTATGTTCGAGCATTTCGGCGTGCGCGGGATGTTGGTGCACCTGGATACGTCGTGGCGTGAAGCTGTGGCGCCGCACGACTACCCGCCCAATGTGCGTGACATGCTGGGCCAGGCTGTGGCCGCCTGTGTCATGCTGACCGCCAGTCTTAAATTCGAAGGACGCATGACGTTGCAGCTTCAGGGCGATGGCACGGTGCCGCTGCTGGTAGTGCAATGTCTAAGTGACCTGACCTTCAGAGCCGTAGCCGATGCGCGCACTGGGGCGGCTGAGGCTGGCACGTTTGCTGAGCTGGTGGGCGATGGACGCCTAGCCATTACCATCGAGAAAAAAAACGGCGAGCGGTATCAGGGCATTGTGGGTCTGGAGCACGACGCATTTGTGCAGTGTCTTGAGAGCTACTTTGCCAATTCCGAGCAGCTGCCCACGCGGCTGTGGCTGTCCGGCGCGCAGGACAGTGCAGTTGGGCTGCTGCTGCAGCAGGTGCCAGAGTCCGATGATGATGAGCCATCGCAAAGCCTGGAAGAGGATTGGCGCCGCGTACAGGTGTTGGCCGACACGTTGAGCAGCGAAGAAATGCGTCGCTGGCATGGCAGCGAGTTGCTGCGGCGCGTGTTTGCTGAAGAGGACGTGCGATTGTTCAAGGCACGCAAAATCCAGTTCCACTGCCCCTGCTCTCAGGCACGCATCGCTGAGGTGTTGCGGATGCTGGGCCGCGAAGAAGTGGACTCAGTGTTGGAAGAAAAAGACGAGCTCACCGTGGCCTGCGAATTCTGCAACGCCACCTACGTGTTCGATCGCGTGGATGCACACGCGCTGTTCGCGGGCGACGCGGTACAAAACGCCCCGCCGACGGTTCAGTAGCAAGAGCGCCATCGGTGGGCTACAGCCCGTCTGGCCACATAGTCTTCCGGCCGGTCATTTTTACTTTGTGCTGCTGGATACGCTGACCAGCCGCCAAGTGCCCAGAGATTTATGCCAGACTTGATTCCCGGCGCCTGCCACATCAATCACCCTGCCGGTTTTAAGCTCAATCGTGGCGACATACTCGTTAATTAAGATAGCGGTGTTGGCGTCGATGATGGAAACATCCACGTTCGCAAATTCTAATGATCGATAGCGCCGTACTCCTTCAATGCCTTTAAGGAAGTCGCGCTGAAAAATATCGAAAGCGGGGGTGATGGTGCCGTCTTGGTTGAGTGAGGTAAATTTCTCATGGTCGAAGTGTTCAAAGTACACGTCGGTGTTGAGTGATTGGGCAGCACTTACCAGCGAATCAAATCGCCCACGCACTTCGTTTTCCAGCGCTTGCACAGCATCGCGATCAATTGACAATGAATGGCAGGCACAGGTGAGCAAACTTAGTAGGATTACTGCGTGTTTCATACTGATCCTGCATCAGAGGTGGCGCGGCGCTAAATTGCCAGGCAAGGTTAGGTTGGATAACGTAAGTCATCCTAGTTTAGAGTGCGAACCCGGTCGCCCAGGTTCGCACTTTGCCGTATTGCCTACAACACGGTGCCGCGGGTGGTGATGATGATCGCATCGCCGGCGCTGATGTTCAGCCCCGCCTGATTGCAATCCACCACGCCGTCACCCGGCAGGTAGTTCACCGTCTGACCGGTCGTGCGGTTGGTGCAGATGGCCAGCAGGGTGCTTGTCTCTACCCCGCCTACAAAGGCGCGCATGTTGTTAAACAGTGCCACCGCCGGCACCAGTACATTGACGATGTCGCCCGACTGAATCGCCATGCCGGCGCCTTCGCAGTCCACCAGGCCGTCGACGGCCAGTACCGTTATGCGCTCGTTGGTGGTCGCGTTTTTGCAAATGCCCACGTTGACTCCCGCCGCTGCCCGGATGGAGAGCCCGACGGTGGTGGCGCGTCCGGTAATGTCGACCACGATCAGCGGCATTTGCGCGTCGTTGGAGGGCACGTCAAAGCTGTCGTTGAAGGTGTCCGCCACCAACGGTGAGAAGGTGACGTCTACGGTGCAGCCCTCACCCGGGTTTAGCGAGACGCCAGAGCAGGTGTCCAGCGCGATGTTGAACGGTGGGTCCAGCGGATCATCGCCAGCGATGTTCCCCAGCATCAGCACATCCGTGCCGGTATTGCTGATGGCGTAGCTGCTGGTCGTGGGAATGCCCGGGCGCGTGGGCGCTGGGTCTTCTCCGGCAATGGCAATCTGCGGCGCTGGCAGTACGCCCGTGCCCGCCACGTTGACTGCTGCGGCGGGGCTGTCTGGGTCGTTGGAGTTCACTACAAAGCTGTCGCTGAACTCGCCCGCCATATCGGGCGCGAAGGTGATGATGAGATCACAACTGTCGCCCGGGAAAACGGTCTGGAACTCGCAGGCGTTTGCATCGACCGAGAACGGTGCCACCAATGCATCGGTATCGCCGATGGCGCCAATCACCAGATCGCGGCTGCCGAGGTTGCTCACCGCCAGGGTAATGTCCTCGCTGCCACCGGTCGTGACTTCGTTGAACTGCACACTCGCTGGCAGTGAGATGTCGGGGCTGACGGAGCGGCCGGTGCCGTCCACGGTGACGGTGACATCCGGCGACAACGGGGCGTCCGAGGGGATATTGAACGTATCAGCGAACGCGCTTTCGCTTTGCGGTGCGAACGAGAGCTGAATCTCGCAAGTGGCCTCTGGTACCAGCACGGCGGATGAGCAGTTGTCGCTGTCGATGAAAAACGGTGGGTCGATGGCATCGCCGCCGGCAACCGTACCTAGCGAGAGATCGCCGGTGCCAACGTTGGTGACGATGACGCTTTGTAGAGCAGTCATATCGGTGTCCGTGACCGGGAACTGCACCGCAGAGGGATCAACATCAATGCGTCCGAACGGGTCGCTGCCGATTAATACGGTGGTGCCGAACAGGCCCAGATTCGTGCAGACCGGATCGAACAGGCAGGCGAACGGGCCACCCGCACCGCCCTCGGACAGATCCACCAGTGTCTCCGGGGTATTGTCAATGACCGAAAACTGCAACTGGGCCACGATTACTGGCTGACCGAGCAGGCCGATACCCGTAAAGTCACCGGCGGCCGCCTCGATGATTCCGTTACTTTCATCGACAATCACCGGATCCAGCACGATGCACTGGCTGGTGGGCAGGTCGCAGGGCTGTCCCGCGATATCCACCAGAACGTACTCGAAGCTGCTATCCAGGTAGTCCAGCACGGTGGGGTCGTATTCGAGTATAAAGCCACCGCCCAGGATTGGATTGCCAACCCCATCAAACCACACCTCTACTGTGAAGGTGTCGCCCACCCCGGCGCTGATGACCGGGTTCGGCAGTAGCGAGACGCCGAAGCCGCCGGTGTCGCCGCCGCGCGTGATGTCCTGCGCGTGGTGCGCGCCGCCCAGCGCGCCTGCTTTGTTGAGCAACGCCAGATCGTCAAAGTTGACGATGCCGTCGCCGTTGAGATCCGCGTGCGGCGCGTCTTGGAAAAACACGGCCTTCATCGCCTGCAGGTCGGCCATGTCGATGGCCCCGTCACGATTGAGGTCTGCTTGTGGGGTGGCAGTGGCCGGGGCGCTGGCGCCCATGATGGCGCCGACAACGACAAGGGCCATTGGAGCCACCTGTCGTATTAACGATGTTGTTTGCTGCATAGCAAACCTCCTCTTGTTGTTGTTGCTGGAATTGTAGTTGTTTGCAGAGCACGCCAGTCAGAGGCTGACTGGCGTGCTCTGGTTTGTTGGTTACAGGGCGGGTGCGCGTATTGTGACGAACACCGGGTCCCCTTGGATAATCTCCAAGCCGTTGCTGGCGCAGCTAAAGGCGCTGACGTTGGGTGTGAAGACCACCTGCTCGCCGCTGTTGCGATTGGTGCATATCACCAGCAGCGAGCTCAGGTCGACGCCGTTGGCAAACGCCAGCACAGTGTTGCTGAAGGCAATCGTGGAGGTCAACACGTTGACGATCTCGCCGCTCTGCGCCATCAGGCCGGCAGCCTCGCAATCAATCTGACCATCAATATCCACTGTGGTAACTCTTTGGCCGGTGTTCGCGTTTTTGCAGATCGCCACGATGGGAATGGCATGCGGGAACCGGATGCCGACAATCTCAGCCACACCGCGTACGTCCACCAGCTGCGTTGGTAGCCCGGACTCATCCAGCGGAATGTCGAACTGGTCGGTAAAGTCTCCCGGCTCCGTCGGCGCGAACTCCAACTGCAGCTCGCAGCTCTCGTTCGCGTTTAGCGTGACACCAGTGCAATTGTCCGCGCTGATCGTGAATGGGGCAGCTAAGCCGTCGCTCTGTGCGATTGGTGCAACTGTCTCCACGCCTGGGCCAAGATTGGTGACCGTGACTTCGGCGGTGCGCAGTTGTCCCGGCCGCGCACGGGTGAAGTTAACCTCGGGTGGAGAAATCTGGATCAGCCCCTGCGCAAGTTCGCCCTCGCCAATGACTGTGACGGTAACACTCGGGTTGCTGTCATCGTTGGAGGGGATATCGAAACTGTCACTGAATTCGCCCACGGCGTCCGGGGCGAACGTGATTCTGACAAGGCAGCTCTGGTTAGGGGCGATGGATTCGTTGCTGCACTCGTCAGATACGCTGAACGGCGCCGCCAGCGGATCCTGCCCGCCGATCACCCCGAGTATTAAGGTGGCATCTCCAGTGTTGAGGACGGTGACGCCGGATGTGATCGTCATGCCGACTGTAGCGACATTAAAATCCAACCCGGATGCAACCGAGATTTGTGGTGCTACCAGGCGGCCTGTACCACTCACCGGGTAACTTACATCCGGACTTAGCAACGCGTCCGATGGGATATCGAACGTGTCGGTTTGCAGTCCGTCGTCGCTGGGGCTAAAGCTGACCGTGACATCGCAGCTCGCGTTGACCGCGATACTCTGGTTGCTGCAGTTATCCGCAGCGATGGCGAAATCGCCCTCTAACATGTCTAGGCCACCCACCGTGGTGAGGTTCAGATCGGTGGTGCCGATGTTGGTCAGCGTTAGGCTGCTTTGGGCTGTGGCATCGCTGTTGACATCGCCAAAGTCGATCGCCGGCGGGTCAATGACCATGACCGGGAAGGGCAGCCCGCTGAGCGAGAGTGTGGCGTTGCCGAAGGTGAGCCCCGGGCAACTGGCAAGGTTCGCCTGGCAGACGAAGGCGCCAGCGGGGCCGCCTTCGGCGAGTTGAACAAAGCTATCCGCATCCTGCAGTACCTGCACCGTTAGTTGGGCAACCCGCGCGAGTTCGCCCAGCAGGCCGATGCCGTTGAAGTCACCGGCGCCGGCCTCGATCAGGCCGTTGGTATTGTCGATGATGGCCGGGTCCAGCGTGATGCAGGTGCTGGTGGGGAGGTCACAGGCTTGCCCGAAGGCATCGACCAGCACGTACGCCCAGTCCAGTACAGTCAGTACGGACGGGTCGAAGGCCATGGTCCAGCCGCCGCCGAGGATGGGGTTGGCGATGCCATCGAACCACACCTCAAGCACCACCTCATCACCTGCCTGCACCGGGCCGGATGCCTCCGGCAGTACATACACGCGTGGCGCGCCGCCGCCGGCGAGCGCAGGGCGGTTGGGACGTCCGCTGTTCAGCGCCGAGCTGAGCAGGGCTGCGTCGGCGAAATCCACGCGCCCGTCGTCGTTGAGGTCAGCGATAACGTCGCCGGTGGCGAACGCGCGCTTGAAAACTGCAATATCGTGCTGATTGACGGCACCATCTGCATTCAAGTCGGGGCTGGTATGCAGGATCGGGCCGGCGCTGACGGCGTTGGCGAGTAAATATCCGGCGAGCGCGAGCGCACGCCACGCGTGTCTTACGGCGAGTGTGTTCATAAATCCCTCTCCCTTTCGCTGCGCTGCGTACGGTAATAGCCGGTGATACCGGCAAAGGGCCGGGCTGGAGTTCGGCATTGTTGTCGCACTTTTGCGCGTTTTTATTCTCTGACCGGGGCAGCCCAGGCAACTGGATCTTAAGGCTATCCCTAAGCAAGCATAGTCCACGCTGCGGCCAGTCACCTACGTTTTTGGCGAAAAAGCTCGATGATTAACATAACTAAATGAGGCGCATTTTGGCCAGACTCCAGTCGCGCTGACGGCGCCGCGCGGGCCGGGCTAAGCCCCGCAGTATGTTTGCTGAACAGGGCGCGTTAGCGGACAGCGACGTAGCGGGCGCGTGCCTCGGCGCAGCACACATCGTTGCAACGGATCTGGATGGTGAGGTTTAGCCGCGCGCGCCCGCGGCGTGCCAGGGTGTGGCGGAACTCATCAATTATGCGCTGCGAGGGCGTGGGGCAGTGAATCTGGAAAGCGTCGGTAACCGGTAGCAAAAAACGCACCTGCGCTTCCTGCGCCACTAGATTGTGCTGGCTGGCTGCCCCTGCCAGCAGCAATGTCATGCCCCAGCCGGTCAGGCTCACCGCCGCCTGCTGAGCGCCCGCAAATCCGGTGCCCATGTGGTTGGCGTTGGGCGCCAGCGGCGCACTTAGCGTCAGGCCGTCCGTGTCCAGGTGACACAGGCTCACCTGCATATGCATGGCCATTGGGATACCGCTTTTCAGTACCGCCTGAAGTGCGTGAACATCCGCATCCGTCCAGTTGGCTCTGCTGGCAAGGACGGTAGATTCAGCCACATTTATTGGCGATGACATGCATAAGGCTCCGGTTGGTAGGTGGTGTGCGGATCGACTGGCGGGATGTTACGTCAAGTAGCGCGACATTTTGATGATTCCGAGCACAAATCGCGAGCATTTGTGTGGCGCAAGCGGTATAGTAGATGTCGCATTAAGATTTAATATAAACGCATGTTTATATCCAGATACTAATATTTAGATTATGCAGAGCTTCGAGACCTATGTAGATGTGCTTAAAGCGGCCGGGGAACCCAACCGACTGCGGATCCTGGCGTTGTGCGCGCAGGGCGAGCTCACCGTATCTGAAATCACCCGAGTGCTGGGTCAGTCCCAGCCGGGGATATCACGCCATCTGAAGGTATTGCTGACTGCGGGGCTAGTGATGCGCTTTCGCGAAAAGCACTCCGTTTTGTATCGAGCCAGTGCCGAGGGCTCACCGGCACGATCCCTGATGAATCATCTGCTGTCATCGCTGCCGGATGATGCGGTGTTGCGCAGCGATCAACGCCGGCTGGCACAGATCAAAGCGGAGCGTGCGGCCGAGGCCGCACGCTATCTGCGCTTTAACAGCGAGGACTGGGCCAGCCTGCGAGACTCAAACGTGAGTGACGCGCAAATCAATCGTGCCATCGTTGAGCACATTGATGCCGAGCAGCTGGGGGATCTGCTGGACATTGGCACCGGCACCGGACGAATTTTGAAGTTGCTGGGCAATTCCGCCGCCACCGCCGTGGGTGTGGATATTTCACCCAAGATGCTCACCGTTGCGCGCAGCGAGTTGCACGCCGCCGGCCTGGACAACGTGATGGTGCGCCAGGCCGATATGTACGCGCTGCCATTCGCGGCCGCCGCGTTCGATACGGTGACAGTGGACCAGGTGCTGTTTCAGGCCGAGCGCCCGGCTGACGTGCTGATTGAGGCCGCCCGCCTCCTGCGTGAGGACGGCCAGCTGTTGATCGTTGATTTTGCGCGCCCGGCAGGAAAACTGTCGCCTGGTGCCGCGCAACCGATAGGCCTGTCCGCCGATGATCTGGCGCATTGGTTGTCCCGGGCCGGACTAAATTCCCACAGCACCCGCTTGCTGGAAGGCGAATCGCTCACCGTCACCTTGACGGTGGCTACCCGGCACAGCCGGGCGGAGCGGGCAGCATGAATACCGAGAGCGTTTTACACCCCTAAACAAAAGAGGGCGATTAGCCCCGCTGAGATAGATCCAGCAGGAGATCAGCATGAGCGACATGACGGCGCACCCCAAAGTCTCATTTGAATTCTTCCCGCCCAAGAGCGAGCAGATGGCCCAGACCCTGTGGAAGTCTATCTCCCACCTGGCGCCGCTTGAGCCCGATTTTGTGTCGGTCACCTACGGTGCTGATGGCTCTACTCGCGATCGTACACATGAGGTGGTGAGTAAAATTATTCGCGACACGCCGCTGGCGCCGGCCGCCCATTTAACCTGCGTGGATGCCAGTCGCGGCGAGGTGGATGAGGTGGCCCGACAATATTGGGATGCCGGTGTACGCCACATCGTGGCCTTGCGCGGCGACCCGCCCAATGGCGACAGCGGCTATCTAGCGCCGGCCGATGGCTACGGCTATGCGGCCGACCTGGTGGCGGGTCTTAAGAAGGTCGCGGATTTTGAAATTAGCGTGGCTGCGTATCCGGAAGTGCATCCGCAGGCGCCTGATCCCAGTTTTGATTTGGATAATCTGCGCCGCAAAGTGGATGCTGGCGCCACCCGCGCGATCACCCAGTTCTTCTTTGACTGCGATCATTTCCTTCGTTTCCGCGACAAGTGTGCTGCCGCCGGCATCAAAGCGCAGATCGTACCCGGCCTGCTGCCGGTGACTAATTTCGATCGCACCGTAGTCTTTGCCGAGCGCTGTGGGGCAAGCATGCCGCAGTGGCTGGCTGCCCGATTCGAGGGGCTGGATGACGATCCGGTGACGCGCCAGCTGATTGCCGCCAATACGGCCATTGAGCAGGTGACGCGCTTGCAACTGCATGGCGTCCAGAATTTTCACTTCTACACGTTGAATAGGCATGAGCTTACCTATGCCATTTGCCATTGGCTGGGCATGCGGGCGTCCTCGGCGCGCCCGCCGGTTAAGGCGGCCTAGCGCTGGCGCCAAAATTTTAAGCCCGTGCCGGTACGGGCGTGGTGATACCCCGCTGCGCTCATCAGGTGCAGCAAAAAAGGATAACAAGCGATGTCTCACACGCGTGTGCAGCAGCTCAAACAACTGCTTAAAGAAAGAATCGTCATTCTGGACGGTGCCATGGGCACTATGGTGCAGGATTATGCTCTGGAGGAGTCTGACTTTCGCGGCGAACGGTTTGCGCAGTGGCCGTGCGATGTTAAGGGCAACAACGATCTGCTAGTGCTCTCGCAGCCGCAAATTGTGCTGCAGATTCACCGCGACTATCTCAACGCCGGCGCCGATATTGTCGAGACGAATACCTTCTCTGCCTCCGAGCCGGCGCAAGGCGATTATGGGATGCAGGCGCTGGTGCGTGAAATCAACTACGAGGCGGCGCGACTGGCACGCCAGGCAGCCGATGAGGTGGCGGAGCAAACCGGCAGCGCGCGGTTTGTGGCCGGGGCGATCGGCCCGACCAATCGCACCTGCTCGCTGTCACCAGATGTGAACGATCCGGGTAAACGCAACGTCACTTTTGATGAACTGGCGCAGACCTACGCAGAGGCGACGCAAGCACTATTGGACGGCGGCGTGGATCTGCTGCTGATCGAGACCATTTTCGATACGCTTAATGCCAAAGCAGCGCTGTATGCGGTGCGTGGGGTACTGGATGCCCGCGGGGTCGATATACCCATCGTGGTTTCAGGCACCATTACCGATGCCTCCGGGCGCACCTTGTCGGGCCAGACCACCGAGGCGTTTTGGAATTCTGTGCGTCACGCCAAACCACTGATGATTGGCCTGAATTGCGCGCTGGGCGCGGCGGAGCTGCGCCCCTATGTGGAAGAGCTGTCACGCATCGCCGACACCTATGTTAGCGCGTATCCGAACGCGGGTTTGCCGAATGCCTTTGGCGAGTACGACCAGAGCCCTGAGCAAATGGCCGAGGTGGTGGCAGAGTTTGCACAAAGCGGTTTTCTGAACCTGGTGGGCGGTTGTTGCGGCACCACCCCAGCGCATATTACGGCGCTGCGTGAGGCGGTGCTTAAACACTCGCCACGGCAGATTCCCACCATAGTCACGCGTACCCGTTTAAGTGGACTGGAGCCGCTTACTATCGGTCCAGACAGTCTGTTCCTGAATGTGGGCGAGCGCACCAACGTGACGGGCTCGGCCGTCTTCCGGCGCCTGATCGAAGCCGACGACTATGCGGCCGCGGTGGATGTTGCCCGCCAGCAGGTGGACAACGGCGCGCAGATGATCGATGTGAACATGGACGAAGGGATGCTGGATTCGGAAGCCGCTATGGTGCGCTTTTTGAACCTGGTGGCGGCCGAACCAGACATCGCACGCGTACCGATCATGATCGACTCCTCTAAGTGGACAGTGATTGAAGCGGGTCTAAAGTGCGTTCAGGGCAAAGGCGTGGTCAACTCCATCAGTCTGAAGGAGGGCGAAGAGCCGTTCCTGGAACAGGCGCGTACCATATTGCGCTACGGCGCCGCCGTGGTGGTGATGGCGTTCGACCCCAAGGGGCAGGCCGACACCATCGAGCGCAAAGTGGAGATCTGCCGGCGCTCGTATCAATTGTTGACGCAGGCGGTGGGTTTTGCACCGGAAGACATCATCTTCGATCCGAATATTTTTGCGGTAGCGACCGGCATTGAGGAACACAACGCTTACGGGGTGGACTTTATCGAGGCTACCCGGCAAATCAAGGCTGACCTGCCGCACGCGCTGATTAGCGGCGGTCTAAGCAACGTTTCCTTCTCCTTCCGCGGCAACAATCCGGTGCGTGAGGCGATGCACAGTGTGTTTTTGTTCCATGCGATACGCGCGGGTATGGACATGGGGATTGTCAACGCCGGCCAGCTCTCAATCTACGAGGATATCCCGAGCCGGCTGCGTGATTGCGTGGAGGATGTCATCCTCAATCGCACGCCTGCCGCCACCGAGAATCTGCTGCAGATTGCCGGTGAGTTCCGCGGCGACGGCAAGAAGAAAAAGAAGGACGATTTGAAGTGGCGCGGCTGGCCCATCGATAAACGTCTGCAGCACGCATTGGTGAAGGGTCTCGATGAGTTTGTGGTGCAGGACACCGAGGAGGCACGCCTGCAGGCGGCGCGGCCGCTGGATGTCATTGAAGGCCCGCTGATGGATGGCATGAATGTGGTCGGCGATCTGTTTGGTGAGGGCAAGATGTTCCTGCCACAGGTGGTGAAGTCTGCCCGCGTGATGAAAAAAGCGGTGGCCCATCTGATTCCGTTTATCGAAGACGCCAAAGATGGCGTGGCCCGCAGCAACGGCAAAATCATCATGGCTACGGTGAAGGGCGATGTGCACGACATTGGCAAAAACATCGTGGGCGTGGTGCTGCAGTGTAATAACTTTGAGGTGATTGATCTGGGGGTGATGGCCCCGTGCGAGAAGATTCTGGAGGCGGCGCGGCGCGAGGAAGCCGACATCATCGGCTTGTCAGGGCTGATCACGCCCTCGCTGGATGAGATGGTGCACGTCGGCAAGGAGATGCAGCGCCTGGGCTTTGATCTGCCATTGCTCATCGGTGGCGCCACCACCTCGCCCGCGCACACCGCAGTAAAAATCGACCCCGGCTATGAGGGCCCGGTGGTGTACGTAAAAGATGCCTCGCGCGCGGTCGGTGTGGCGCAGTCACTGATTAACCCGGAAACGCGCGATGCCTTTGTGGATAAGTCCAAAAACGAATGCGAGCGGCGGCGCGTGCAGCATGCGGGGCGCACAAAAAAGGCACCGGAACTGCCCTTGGCAGCCGCCCGCGCCAATCGATTTGACGGCGGCTGGGACAGTTACACGCCGGTGCGTCCAAAGCAGCTCGGTATTGAGGTTTTTGATGAGTACAGCCTGGAAGAACTGGCCGGGTATATTGATTGGAAGCCGTTTTTCAGCGCCTGGGAGATGAACGGCAAGTTCCCGCAGTTACTCGACGACTCCCGTTACGGCGAGGAAGCGCGCAAGCTGTACGCAGACGCGCAGCAGATGCTGGCAAAGATCATCGAGCAGCAATGGCTGAGTGCGCGTGCCGTGATCGGCCTATTCCCCGCCAACAGCGTGGGTCATGATGATATCCAGGTGTACGCGGATGAGACCCGCAGCCAGGTGCTGAGCACTCTGCATCAGTTACGCCAGCAGAAGGTTAAGCCGCGCCAGCAACCGCATGAGTGCCTGGCCGACTTTGTGGCGCCGGCCGACTCGGGTGTGATCGACTATGTAGGTGGGTTTGCGGTGACCACCGGGCTGAACATAGACCGGTACGTGAGCCGGTTCGAAGCGCAGCACGATGACTACAGCGCCATCATGCTCAAAGCGCTGGCCGATCGCCTGGCCGAGGCTTTCGCGGAGCGGATGCACGAGCGGGTGCGCAAAGAGTTCTGGGGCTACGCCTCGGATGAAGCCTTGGAAAACGAAGCGCTGATCGCCGAATCCTATCGCGGTATACGCCCGGCGCCTGGCTATCCGTCCTGCCCGGACCACACCCAGAAACGGGCCCTGTGGGACTGGCTCGAGGTCGAGCGCTACACCGGCATTAGCCTGACTGACTCGTTAGCCATGTGGCCCGCCGCGTCCGTCAGTGGGTTGTACTTTGCTCACCCCAAGGCGCGCTACTTCCTGCTCGGGCAAATCGGTCGCGATCAGGTGCTCGATTACGCTGCCCGCACCGGGATGAGCATTGATGAGGCTGAGCGCTGGCTGGCGCCCAGCCTGGGATACGACCCGGCGGCGGCACAAAGCGCCGCCTAGCACCCCGCCGGGGAATGCCGCCGGCAGGCGCACGGCAGGTTCTCGTGCGCCGGTCGGTAATATCCCTTAGAGTGTCGGCTTTTCGCGGCGCCGGGCGTGAGCATGACACTGTTAGTAAAAGGGGTAAGGGTGAACCTGCTGCGCGAAGGGCGTGGGAGGCCGGTGTTGTTTCTGCACGGCAACCCGGACTCTTCGGCGCTGTGGCAGCCGGTTATGTCCGAGCTCGCGAGCCAGTTCCACTGTCTCGCCCCCGATCTGCCGGGCTTTGGCCACTCGATCGCGCCACGTCACTTTGATTACTCGCTGGTCAACATGGCCAGTTTCGTTGAGCAGTTACTGGACGGGCTGCATATTGATGAGCCGGTCGCTGTGGTCGGGCATGATATCGGTGGTATGTATGCGCTGGCCTTCGCGGTGCGCAATCCGGCACGGGTGTCGCGCATCGTGCTGAGCAATACCGCATTTTCTGAAGATTTCCAGTGGCATCGCTGGGCGCATATTTGGCGCCTGCCGGTGCTGGGCGAACTTTGTATGC
>CBDUQI010000082.1:0-22351 GCA_965369325.1 uncultured Gammaproteobacteria bacterium | reverse complement strand
TGTGAGACTGCTATGGTTGCCGGGTTAACGCGGGCCGCAAGACAGGCTAAAGTGCCCACCCAGCGCCGATTGCTGACCCTTCTGGACCGCGCATTGTACACCAGGCTGAGACCCTATGGCTGAAAACCTCGTCAAACATTTCGCGAATATTAAGTTTGTGCTGAGTGCCCACAAACCGACTGATTTCCCCGCAGATAGTGGCCGTGAAACCGCGTTTGCGGGCCGGTCAAACAGCGGTAAATCCAGCGCAATTAACGCGATTACCAATCATCGCGGATTAGCCCGCACTAGCAAGACCCCGGGGCGCACGCAATTGGTGAATTTTTTCTCCCTGGATCCGGCTCGCCGGTTGGTGGATCTGCCGGGTTATGGGTTCGCTAAAGTCCCCGCCCGGGTGCGAGCCCACTGGCGCGAATTGATGAGCGCGTATTTTGAACAGCGCGGTTCGTTGCGCGGCCTCATGCTCATCATGGATGTGCGACGTCCGCTGACCGACTTCGATCGCCAGATGCTGGCCTGGGCGCAGGCGCGTGAATGCCCTGTGCATGTGTTGCTCACCAAGGCCGACAAGCTTTCGCGGGGCGCGGGCGGCAATACGCTACTGAAGGTTCGCAAAGAGCTGGCCAGCCTCGATCTGACTGCTGAGGTACAGCTGTTCTCGGCGCTGCGCCACACGGGCGTGGAGGAAGCCCGCGCAGCGTTACTGCGTTTGTTGCCCCAGTAGCGCCACCTAACTGGCTGATGAAGATTGGATTTGTACCGCGCTGATGCGCCTGCACAACATCTGGCATCTGGCCGCAGCCGCCGAGACGTGGTACCCTTTGGCCCCATCAGACAGGCTCTGAACTCGCGCCTCCAATGGCAGCGCACTACCGGACCAAAAGGCAAAAAAAGCCCCAGTGTCTTGTAGGGGAGAAACACTGGGGCCAAGCTTTGTTGCACACCCGGCTTTGGGGAAGGCCGGGTAGCCAGCCCGCCTAGGGAGGGAAGCGGGCGAGCGTTTTCGCGCTCACTAAGTTCGAACGCGGTGGATAACCAAAGTTCCACCGTGGGTTTCGCGGGCGTCAAGAAAAATCAAAAAGAAGCCTTAAGGCTTCGCTAATCCTCTGATCTCAAAGATTTTATTTTTTTGGCCGAATGACGGTAGAGCCCCATACACGCGCATCGGGCCGATACAAACTGTGTCTGAGCGACGATGCGCTAGTGCGCTTCATCCCAGTTAGCGCCCACGCCCGAGTCCACTTTCAACGGCACTTTTAGGGTAGCGGCCCCGGTCATGATATCTGTGAGGGCGGCGCTGATTGGCTTGATCTGCGATTCATGCACCTCCAGCACCAACTCATCGTGCACCTGCATAATCAGGTGGGCGTCGGGCTGCTCGCTGGTGAGCCAGGCATCCACATCGATCATCGCCTGCTTAATGATATCCGCCGCTGTGCCCTGCATCGGGGCGTTAATTGCGCTGCGTTCGGCGTACTGTCGTCGCTGATAGTTGCGCGATTTGATCTCCGGCAGATACAGCCGTCGACCGCTGACTGTCTCTACATATCCCCGCTCGCGCGCCTGCTCCCGCGTGCGGTCCATAAAGCTGGCCACGCCCGGGTAGCGTTCGAAGTAAAGATCCACATAGGCCTGCGCCTCGTGCCGACCTATGCCCAGTTGGCGGGCCAGCCCGAACGCCGACATGCCGTAAATCAGGCCGAAGTTGATCGCCTTGGCTGAGCGGCGTTGATCCTGCGAGACCTCGGCCAATGGCACGTCAAACACCTCAGCCGCGGTGGCTTGGTGGATATCGCGATCTTCGTTAAACGCGGTAAGCAGACTTTCGTCGTTGCTCAGGTGCGCCATGATGCGCAGCTCGATCTGGGAGTAGTCAGCGGCCAGCAGCACATACCCCGGCGGGGGCACGAAGGCTTGGCGAATACGCCGCCCCTCACCGGTGCGGATAGGGATGTTCTGCAGGTTGGGCTCCGAAGAGGACAGTCGTCCGGTCGCCGCCACCGCTTGATGGTAGGAGGTGTGTACACGCCCGGTACTTGCACATACCTGCTTTGGCAGGTTCTCGGTGTAAGTGGAGCGCAGCTTGGCCAGGCTGCGATGTTGCAGGATCAATTGGGGCAGCAAATACTCCTCCGCCAGCTCCTCCAATACGTCCTCTGCGGTTGAGGGCTGGCCTTTAGCCGTTTTGCGTTTTACCGGCAGGCCCAGGGTGCCAAACAGAATCTCCTGTAACTGCTTGGGTGAGCCAAGATTAAATTGACTGCCGGCCTCCTCGAATGCCTGTGCTTGCAGGGTGGCGAGTGTTTGCGCAATCTCGCTGCTGTGCTCGGCGAGCATTTGCTCATCAATGAGCACGCCGCGGTATTCCATTCGTTGCAGGACCGGCACTAGCGGTTGTTCCAGCTCGCTGTACAGCGCGCCCAATGTCCCGGTCTCCTGCAGCTTCTGCTGCAGCGTCTGCCCAAGTCGCAGGGCGAAGTCGGCGCGTTGCGCCACGTAATCGCTGGCCTGCTCCACGGCGAGCTCGGGGAAGTCCAGTTGCTTCGCGCCTTTGCCAGCGATGCTCTCGTAGTTCTGCGCCTCGGTGTGCAGATAGGTGAGTGCATCGGCGGTCAGTTCGTGGCGATTGGCGGTGCTGTTGAGCACGTACGATTGCAGCATGCAATCCAGGTTGGCGCCACGCAGGGTGATATTGTGGTTGGCCAGCGCATGGGCCTGACGTTTGAGGTTGTGCCCGGCCTTCAAGCACGTCTCATCCTCAAGCAAAGGCGCCAGTTGCGCCAGCACATCATCGGCGGCGAGTTGCTCTGGCGCGCCCGCATACACGTGAGCCAGCGGAATGTAGGTGGCTTCACCGGGGGTAACCGCCAGGCCCACGCCTACGATCCGCGCCTCGCGATAGTGTCCGCGGTGGGTGTGGATATCAATCGCCAACAATCGTGCGTCGCGGGCGCGTTCCAGCCATTGCGCTAGCGCTGCCTGCTCGAACACGGTGCTGTACTCGGCGGACGGTTGCTCGCTCGCGGTTGCAGTCTCGCTCTCTGGCGTATCGCTGTCCTTTGATGATGTGTCCGATGGCCGTGCCTCGTCGCTACTCTCGGGCAGTCGTCGCAGCAGCGAGCCGAACTGCAAATCGGTATACAGGGTGCGCAGCCGCGCAGTGTCGGGCGGTTGGCGCAATAGCGTGGCAGGGCTCTGCTCCAGCTCTACGTCGCAGCGGATGGTGGCGAGTTCACGAGATAGAAACGCCGCTTCGCGGTGCTCTTCCAGTTTGCCAGCGATGCGCGCCGCGCCGCGTATTTTCGACTCCGCTAAGTTCTCTAGATTGTTGTAGATGCCTTCCAAGCTGTCGAAGGTGCCGAGCATGGCGCTCGCACCTTTTTGGCCCACACCAGCCACGCCCGGAATATTGTCCGAGGTGTCGCCCACCAGGGCCAGGTAGTCGATCATCTGGGTCGGCGTCACGCCAAACTTCTTCTTCACTCCCTCAATGTCCAGCGAGCTACCGGACATGGTGTTGACCATGGTGATGTGCCCATTCACCAGTTGCGCCATGTCTTTGTCAATCGTCGAGACTACCGTCCGGTAGCCTTCGCCCTGCGCCTGCACGGCCAGCGTGCCGATCACATCATCCGCCTCAACGCCTTTGATCTGCAGGATGGGCAGCCCCAGTGCGGTGATGACATCGTGCAAAGGTCTCACCTGTTGGCGCAGATCATCAGGCATGGGCGGGCGCTGAGCTTTGTACTTTTTGTACAGATCGTCACGGAAGGTCTTGCCGCTAGCATCGAAGACCACCACCACATTGCGAGTGTCGTACTCCTCCAGCAGTTTGTTCAGCATGTTGAGCACGCCGTAGACGGCGCCGGTTGGCTCACCGCTGGCGTTGGTCAACGGGGGCAGCGCGTGGAATGCCCGATACAGGTAGGACGATCCGTCCACCATCAGGAACAACGGTTTGTCGCTCATTGGTATTCGCTTCCTGCCAGCAGATGTTCGCCGGCGAATAGTTGTTGCACTGTTTCCCGCTCACGCACGAGGCTCGCGCGAGCGCCGTCCACCATCACTTCCGCAGCCCTTGGCCGGCCGTTGTATTGGGAGCTCATCGCAAAGCTGTACGCGCCGGCATCAAGCACTGCTAACAGCTCGCCGCGCTCCAGATACAACTGGCGGTCGCGGCCAAGAAAATCTGCGCTTTCACACACCGGGCCTACTACGTCACACGGCTGCAGCGGTGTTTGTTTGTGCGTATTTACAATCGGCTGCTCGGCACTGTACAAGGCCGGGCGCAACAGGTCGTTCATCGCCGCGTCCACGATCGCAAAGGCTTTGGTCTTGCCGGGCTTTATGTAGATCACACGGGTGAGCAGGCAGCCGGCGGCGCCAATGATAGAGCGCCCAGGTTCAAGGTTGACACGCCACGGGGTACCGGCAAACGGTGCCAGCACCGCGGCCACATATTGCCCGATATCAGGCGTGGGCTGTGCGCCGTAACCAATGGCCAGCCCGCCACCAAGATCCACATGCTCCAGCTTGATGCTCTTGTCGTTGAGCGCGTGTGCCAGCTTGCGGATCTTGCAGGCTGCACTTACAAAGGCGTCCAGATCAAAAATCTGCGAGCCAATGTGGCAGGCCAGCCCACGTATCTGGATGCCCGGCAGTTGTGCGGCCTGATCAAACGCGGGTATGGCCTGCGCAATAGGGATGCCGAATTTGTGTTCCGCCAGCCCCGTGGCGATGTAGGGATGGGTCTTGGCATCAATGTCCGGGTTTACCCGTAAAGCGACCGCGGCGCGCAAGCCCAGCTCGGTGGCCACCTGGCTGAGCGTTTGTAACTCGAGCACGGATTCAACGTTAAAGCATTCGATCCCGGCGGTCAGCGCGCTGCGCATGTCTGCGGCGGTTTTGCCCACGCCTGAGAACACGACAGTTTCGGCTTTGGCACCCGCGGCCAGCACGCGTGCGAGCTCGCCAACGGAGACAATATCAAAGCCTGCGCCAAGAATTGATAGCTGCTGCAGTACTGCCAAGTTACCGTTGGCTTTTACCGCGTAGTACACGCGCCCACCCCCTGGGCTCAGTGCATCGGCGTACGCTCGGTAGGCCTCGCGTATGGCCTGTAGTGAGTACACGTAGCACGGGGTTGAAAACTCGCGTGCCAGGTGCGCGCAGTCTACCTGCTCGACGAACAGGTGCTCGCCACGGTAGTCAAAGGGCAGGTTCATGGAGCCGGTGGTTCTTTGTCTTTCGCCTCGGGGGCGTCGTCGTCCTCGTCGGCGGACACGGGTGAGGTCGGTGCCGCGCGTTCCGACTGCGCATCGGCAGATGACGAGGTGGCGCCGGACACCTCGGGCACGGTTTGTTCTACCTCCGGCAGGTATAGCGCTCCCTTTTGTCCGCATCCGGCGAAGTACGCGAGCAGGCCGAGCAGCATGGCCGTTCTGAGTGCGGATTGTGCAGTAGGTGATTGCATGGCGGCGCTAACCTGGCGATGGGATTGGGGCAGCGGCCGTCACGACGGCAAGCGTCAGACGTGAGACGCAGATTGTGCGCTGTTGCTCGTCCTCGATGCGAATGTCCCAGCATTGCGTGCGCCCGCCCAGATGCACCGCACGCGCAGTGGCGGTGACGATGCCCGTTTTTTTGCCCCGGATGTGGTTGGCATTGACCTCAACACCCACCACCATCTGGTCGGGTTTCTTAACGCATAGAAATCCGGCGGTGCTGCCCACGCTCTCGGCCAGCACAACGGAGGCGCCGCCATGTAGCAGCCCATACGGCTGGTGAGTGCGGGGTTCGACCGGCATGGTGGCGCTGAGGCTGTCCTCGCCCATGTGGGTGAATCGGATGCCAAGCACCTGCAGGATGGTGTCTGTACCGTACCCGCGGTTAAGCGACTCCAAATCGGTTTCCCGCGTCCAGATAGCCAATGCGTCACCTGATAAAAAAATCTCGAGGACGGCAAGAATACACGCCCGGGCGCCCGCGATGCGAGTTCCGTCCAAGGGCTTGTGCCGGGCTTGCGGTAGATGGCACGCTTCGGCCTTGAAAAGAGGAGTAGGCATGAGCGCAGCGCTAGAGACAGTCGAACTAGAGGTGGGGCCAGAGGGACAAGCAGTCACGGCCTGTGTTATCTGGATGCACGGTTTAGGAGCCGACGGGCATGATTTTGAGCCGGTGGTGGCGGAGCTGGGCTTGCCTGAGGATTTGAAAGTGCGGTTTATCTTTCCGCACGCGCCTTATCGCCCGGTGACGCTAAACAACGGTTTTGTAATGCGGGCCTGGTACGACATTACCGCGCTGGATCGCAGCGCAGCGCCGGATGCCGAAGGCATTGACCTCAGCGTCAAACAGGTACGG
Source organism: uncultured Gammaproteobacteria bacterium (assembly GCA_965369325.1). GTDB lineage: Bacteria > Pseudomonadota > Gammaproteobacteria > Steroidobacterales > JBCBZW01 > CBDUQI01. The sequence continues at coordinate 15,991 of CBDUQI010000082.1, read as the reverse complement.
GCGCTGGTTGATGCTCAAATCGAACTCGGCATCCCGGCGCAGCGGATTGTGCTGGCCGGGTTCTCACAAGGCGGCGTGGTGGCGTTACATCTGGGGCTGTTTATGAAAGAGCCGCTGGCCGGGATCATCGCGTTGTCCACTTACCTGCCGTTGCAGGGGCGTCTGCGCTCGGATAACGCTCAGGCCAATCTGGCTACCCCGATGTTTGTCGCGCATGGACGGTTGGATCCAACCCTGCCGTATGCCTACGGTACCGAGGTCCGCGACCTGCTGGTCGCCCGCGGACACGCGGTGCAGTGGCACGAGTATGCGATGGGGCATTCAGTGTGCATGGAAGAAATCGCGTCAATTGGAGAATTTTTGCGCGAATCTCTGGGGGGCGCGTAACCGTAGCGCCAGCGCGCTAACGGCAGGGCTCAGGACAGGCGCACGACGCGCGGGTAGCGCGGGTTGGCCCAATCCTCACACAGGTCGGCAATATAGTGTGGCAGCTCCACTTCGGTAACGCTGGCCGGCACTCGCTTGTTGGCGACCTGATAACGGATGCCGTTGGGGCGAAGGTGGAACAGCGACCAGCTGTCAGGCTGTCGGACCGCCAGCAGGCGCCGCCCGAAAACGCTTAGTTCAATTGCCTTGTCCATGGCTGACTCCACTGCGGCAAGTTTGCTAACTGGCCGGGATCTGGAGGCCTTGGTGAGCGCTGCGGTAACAGCGACACCCAGGGCGCTTCCGAAGTTGCGGCCTGATTTTGTCAAGCCGTTCTCTATTATTGTTAAGTCGTTGAAATATATAGTTTTATCTTCTTTAGATACTAGTGGATAGGGCGTCACAGCACAAGTTCCTTTTGCGGAGTTAGGCTTGTCCACCAACGCTCGCCGCGCCGGCGCGGCTGGTATTGGTGGACTGGATTCAAGCATGGTCTCTGCAAATAGCGACATTTTTACGACGTTACCCTCATCAATACGTCAGAAAAGACAGAAGAGGCTCATTCGTCGGTTGTCGCCACATGCTGTGTTCTGTCGCATCCTGGGGATTTATCCCATGGGCGCGCCTCTACGCGGCATCGTTGCGGTGGAATGCGCTTTTGTCGGCAGGCTCCAGCAGATCCCACAAATTACCGTAGAGGTCTTCGAAAACAGCGACGGTGCCGTAGGCGTGCGTTGTGGGCGCCCGCACAAACTTGACGTCGCGCGCAACATACACGTTGTAGTCTCGCCAGAAGTCGTCGGTGTACAGAAACAGGAACACCCGCCCGCCCGTTTGATTGCCGACCGCTGCTTGCTGATTGTCGCTGGAAGCGCGCGCCAACAGCAGGCCGGACTCGCGTGCGCCGGGTGGAGCGATTACCACCCAGCGTTTGTTTTGTTCCGGTAACGGCGTGTTCTCGATTAACTCGAATCCGAGCACCTGCGTATAGAATGTGATCGCCTCATCGTAGTCTTTCACCACCAACGAGGTGAGTGCCATAAACTGTGCCATCGGTTCTCCTGCCGCGTGCGCTCAGTGCGGCGCTGGCGTGGGTTAAGAGGGGGGCGCCGCCTCTCGGCGCCACGCCATCGGGATATCGGCTTCCACGCCGCCATTAAGGTCGCTGATGCGCTCCTCGAATCGCCCCTCGATCTCGAAGCCAAGTGCTTTGTAAAACCGGATCGCACGGGTGTTGGACTCGCGCACGACCAGCTCAATGCGGGTGATCGCGGGCTTAGTGTCGCGTACGGTGTGCAGCAATGCCTCGAACAGCTGGCGGCCGAGGCCGGCGCCCTGCTGCTGTGGATCTACCGCAATCGTCAGGTCACCATAGACATGGGCAAAGCACTCAATGCCCGGTGTGTAAGCGTGGATTTCGCCCAGGATAGTGTTGTGCTCGTCTACGGCCACCAGGGCCACCCCACGCTGCTCGGCATGCTGCAGAAAGTCCCGCACGTAGGGTTCTTCAATCTCATGCGCCAGGCGTGCCAGCCCACCGGGCGCGGCCCGCGCAACATGTTGGTACAGCCGCAGCACCTGCGCGGTATCGGTCGGGTGTGCCAGGCGGATATTCATGCTTCGGCTTCCACCGCCTTATAATACGGCCACTCGTCGAATGCGTCGACTGAGCCGTTCACGATGCTGGTGCATGCGAGGAATGGCTGGGCCGAGGCGAACGTCGAACACCGGGCGGATGAGGTGCAGCGCAATTGTGCGAGCAATTGCAATGGCTCTGGCTGAGCACATCGCGCCGTTACTGGCCACGTGCTGGCAGCCACTTAACACAGGACAGACATTACGCATGAAGACCATTGGATTACTGGGCGGGATGAGCTGGGAGAGCACCGAGCTGTACTACCGACTGATCAACGAGCAGACCAAGCGTGCGCTGGGCGGACTGCACTCGGCCCGCATTGTGATGGTAAGCGTCGACTTCTATGACATCGAGCAGCTGCAGCATACGGGCGACTGGGAGCAGGCGGCGCGTGTGCTGTGCACCTACGCCCGCCAAGTGCAGGCCGGCGGCGCGGATCTGTTGCTCATTTGTACCAATACCATGCACAAAGTGGCGGATCAGGTCGCTGATGCCATTGATATTCCGTTGTTGCACCTGGCGGATGCCACTGCTGCGCACGTGCGCCAGGATGGCATCCAGACCGTCGGTTTGTTGGGCACGCGCTTCACCATGGAACAGGACTTCTACCGAGGGCGTCTGGCGCAGCACGGCCTCAGAGTACTGGTGCCGGATGATGCCGACAGAGCAATTGTGCACCGGGTGATCTACGAGGAGCTTTGCCAGGGCAACGTGAACCCGGATTCCCGAGAGGAGTACCTGCGAATCATGCAGGAGCTACGCCAGCGCGGAGCCGAAGCGGTGATTGCCGGGTGCACCGAGATTGGGATGCTGGTGAAGCAGGCGCATACCGATGTCCCCGTCTACGACACTACCCTTATCCACGCAAACCAGGCGGTGCTGGCGGCGTTAAGTCAGTAACGCGTCCGCGCGGCCCGTCGATGCTCGGAGGAACTCGCCATGCTCTTCGAAACCGAAAGAACCCGAGCTTTCCTCCTGGACACGCGGCACGCACTGGCAATGCACCGGTACTACATACAGAATGCCTCGCATTTGGCGCCGTGGATACCTGCTTTACCTGATGATTACTACACGCCGGAATCCTGGGCCGAGCGTGTCGTGAGGATGCGTGAGGAACAGCAAGAGGGACGTGCCTTGAGAGTGCTCGCGTTCACGCCGGATGCGGATGAGATTGTGGGCATCTGCTCGTTTACGAATATCGTGGGCGGCGTTTTTCAGGCGTGCAATTTGGGCTACTCGATATCCAGCTCACGCGAAGGCCAGGGGCTGATGACGGAGATTCTGGACGCCTCGATCGACTACGTGTTTCAAGTGCTGGATCTGCACCGGATCATGGCAAACTACATGCCGGAGAATGAGCGAAGCGCCCGAGTATTGGAGAAGCTGGGGTTTGAGCAGGAAGGTCTCGCCAGGTCGTACCTGCTGATCGCAGGGCAGTGGCGCGACCATGTTCTCACCTCAAAGCTCAACCCCGGCCACGCCGCTAATGAATCTCCAGTAACGCGATGATAAACACCAGCGTCTCGTGTTTGCCGATCAATGGCGGCGAGCCGCGTCGCCCGTAGGCCAGCGCCGGCGGCACGTACAGAACGATATGTCCGCCGACGCCCACATACTGCAATCCTTCGGTCCAGCCCTTTATCACTTGGCGCATCCGAAACGTTGAGGGATCCCCTTCAAACGTGCTGTCGAATACCGCGCCGCTAATGTGTTTGCCCTGATAGTGCACCGTGACTTTGGAGCGCTTGGTGGGTTTCTCGTCGCTGCCCGGTTTTAGAATTTTGTACTGCAGCCCGCTCTCGGTGACTACAACATCTTCTTTGGTGGCGTTGCTTTCGAGAAACGCCTCGCCTTGCGCTTGCAGCGACAGGGGCTCCTGCGCCAGGGCGAGGGTGCTGAGGCACAACAGACAAAGAGCTAAGGCACTACGCACGATACTTACCCGTTGGTGTGTTCGCCGCATCACGCGGCGGGCGACTGGATTGTGGGCAAGCCTAGCACGGATGGCCATCGAGACAGTAGCGTGATCAGATGGCTGTCGGGCGCGCTGATCGTTGTTGCTCAAGAATGAGCGGCGCATCTGTCCAATCACGAACGAGGTGCGTCGTAGCATTCTGTCACTCGACTTCCCAGCGGCCACATCAGTTTTTGGTGAGCTGTGCGTAGAGCAGCGGAAGACGTAGAGGGAGCTGCTGGGGAGATTGAATGACGATGTAGCCGCCCGGGCCAAACAAATGCGGCAGGTAGTCGTGACCCCGCCGATCAATGGTGATGCAAAACGGCAGCAACCCTTGGCCTCGGGCAGTGTTCACCGCGTGGCGAGTGTCTTCGATGCCGTAACGGCCCTCGTATTGATCCAGATCGTTGGGCTTGCCGTCGGTCAGCAGTAGCAATATGCGCTGCCGTTGGCCACGTTGCGCGAGTGTGCGCGCGCCAAAGCGCACCGCCGCGCCCATGCGCGTGTAGAACCCCGGACGAATCGCCGCGATGCGCCCGTGTACCGGCGTGTCGAGCGGTTCGTCGAAGCGTTTGATCTCGTGAATGCGGATGGGATCGCGCTTGCGCGAGGAAAAACCGTAAACTGCCAGCGCGTCGCCCAGCGGTTCGATCGATTCGCAAAAGACGTGCAGGCTGTCGCGAATAACATCAATTACGCGCTGCGTGTCGCTGATGTGCGAATCGGTGGACTGCGACAGATCGGCCATGATCAGGCACGCCATGTCGCGTGCGTCCCGGGCGACTTCCTGGAACAGGTTGTCGGTTTTGATGTCTTGCTGTGCGGCCACTGCAATGGAAAAATCCAAGCAGCGATCCAGATCGAGTTCATGGCCATCCGGCTGCGCCTTGCGCCACCGTGGCGCTGTTCGCAGTGGCTCAAGTTGGCGGCGCAGCCGATGGACGGTGGGCGCCAACGCTGTGGGCAGTGGTTGTGGTCCCGCGCGATCGTCAATCAATTCGGTTACCCGGCATTGGTCGGGGTGCAGCGTTCGGGTACCCCAGTCCCACTCCGGCAGTAGTAGGCCTTCACTGAGTACGGCGTCGTCACTGGCCTCGGCCGGCAGTTCCAGATCGAACTTCAGGCGGCCGGCGGCGCTGCGTCGTTTCCTCGAAATGGCCAACCGATTCAAGTCGCGCGCCGCCGCTTCGGCCTGCTCCAGATCCTCCTCCTCGTCCACATCCCGATCGACGTCAACAAATTCGCCCCAACTCAGAATGTTCTCCATGCGAATGGTGATCAAGCCGCGGCCGGCGGTGGGTGGCTCCACGCGCTGCGCACGGCGACGGCCCAAATCCTCAAGTGCGCGCGTTTCACCCTCTGCGCCCACATCATCCGATGTGCCGGCAGGATGAGCCATTGGAGGGGGCTGTGGGTGCAGCCATAACCAGACGGGCTGAGGCAGTGCGCTAAGGCGTTCGGCCTCGGGTGCGCCAGATGGGTCTTGCAGCGCGCGTACTACGGCCACCTCGGTGTCACGCGCTACGCCGCGTAAATCTTCTGGTGCCGGACGCGCTGACAAATGCGCTTGCACCAGCCGCTCGTACCGCGCCTTAAGACCTGGCAGGTGTCGCAAAACCTGCACGCAGGTTCGGCGACTACTTTCGATCCAATTCTCTCGTCGAGCGGGTGATGCGTACGCCGCCATGGCGGTCAGCCAAAAGTACAGATCCCGATTCAGCGTGGATGCAGGGAAGTGCTCGACTGATTTGGGCAGGTACAGTGCGCGTTCGTCGCGCCACGCAAAGGTGGCGTATCGCTGCGTATCGGCCACGCGAGCCAGCACACTGCGCCGCGCCTCCCAGATGCACGGTTGCGAGGGTTCCAGACGCAAACCGACGTCGCCGCCCACCGCACGAAAAAATAAACGCAGTGCGGGGCGCAAATCGTCCAATACAACGGCGTGTTCCGGGTAGCTGCTTCGTGTGACCCGGCGCAGCAGGCGGTGCCAGTAAATGCCGACCTGTTCTTCCATGTCACTCCGGCAGTGGCCGGCCCACGAGTGGAAAACGCCACAACTGGCCTGCCATTGCCTTGGACAGGCCAAACGCACCAAGCAGTACGAAGCTTGCATGGCACAGCGTGAAGTACACCACCACAATCACCCAGGTTGACGGCGCGCGATAATCTCCAAACACGATGATCAACCCATTGACTAGCAGCAGCAATGCGCCTGCCCATACACTCGCGGCTACCGTTTGCGCCAGGTGTGCGATGGCGAGCGGGCGTGGCCGGGCGCGCTCACGCGACCACAACGCCAACAGCAGCGCGAAGGCGACGCCGGGCAGTAACAGAAGGTTGAGCAGATACAGCACCTGGGCCAGAGTGGCGGTGCCTTGTCCATCGATGCTGACATCAGTCGAGGAGGCAGGCATTGACGACCTCCCGCAGCGCGTCCTGCTGGTCCACATCGTCACTCAAGGTTTCGATCATCGCCGCATCGCAGGCCTGGCGCAGGTCACAGCCGCTTTGTATCAGGCATGCGGCGTGAATTAGCAACCGAGTGGAGGCGACCTCTTCCAGATCGCAGCCGCCGAGCCGGCGCAGTGCAGTGGCAAGGTCTACGAGCTGTTGCGCGACACTCTGATCGACGCCGCTCTCGCGCATCACAATCTTGCATTCCACCTCGGGTGAAGGAAACGAAAAACTGAGACCAATAAATCGTTGGCGCGTTGACGGTTTGAGGTTTTTCGTGAGGCTTTGATAGCCGGGGTTGTATGACACCACGAGCATGAACTGCGGTGGTAGCTCCAGCACCTCACCGGTGCGATCGATGGGCAAAATGCGCCGATCGTCTGTCAGAGGATGCAGCACCACCGTCGTGTCTTTGCGGGCTTCGATGACTTCATCCAGATAGCAAATGGCACCACTGCGGGCCGCTCGCGTGAGCGGCCCGTCATGCCAGTAAGTGCCCTCGGTATTAAGCAGATGGCGCCCAATCAGATCGGCCGCAGTCAGATCGTCGTGACAGGCCACGGTGATCAGCGGCCGGCCGAGACGGTGCGCCATGTGCCGTACAAAGCGCGTTTTACCACAGCCCGTTGGTCCTTTGAGCATGAGTGGTAGTTGATTGCGATAGGCATGCGTGAACAACGCCACCTCATTGCCGTGGGGACAATAGTGCGGGCCGTCCAGTGGCGCAGCGAAGCTTTGCATGGTCGACTCACCGGGTGTGTTCATCCGCTTGCCGCTACCGCATCGCCCGTGGGTGCCTCTGCACCCTGCCGGTCAACAAAAAAGCTCACGATATACAAAACCAGACCGAGCAGGAACACAGCACCTGCGATCTCGCGCATCCAGTAGAAAATCTCTAGCTTCTCTTGCACCACCATGAACGGCATGGGTGTGTCGCTGACCCGCTGTAAGTAGGTTTGCACCACGCCCGCGGCGGTTAGAAACAGGGTGATGAAGACCATAGACACGGTCATCAGCCAGAACGCCCACATCTCCACCACCTGGGCTTGCACGCTGTTGGCTGCTTCGCGTCCGCGCAGCAGCGGCATGGCGTAGGAGATCATGGTCAGGTTGATCATCGCGTAGGCGCCGTAAAACGCCATGTGACCGTGGGCGGCGGTGATTTGCGAGCCATGCGTGTAGTAGTTAACCGGTGCGAGGGTGTGCAAAAATCCCCACACGCCTGCGCCCAGGAAGGCCATCACGCCTGTGCCCATCGCCCACAGCACGGCGGCCTTGTTCGGATGATTGCGGCGGCGCTTGTTGACCATGTTGAACGCAAAGATCGTCATCATGAAAAACGGCAGCGGCTCCAACGCGGAGAATAGCGAGCCCCACCACTTCCAGTAGCCTGGCGTGCCGATCCAGAAGTAGTGATGGCCGGTGCCGATAATGCCGGTGATCAGCGCCAGTGCGACGATTAGATATACCCACTTGTCAATCACCTCACGATCGACGCCGGTGGTCTTGATCAGGACAAAACCAAGAATCGAGGCCAGAATCAGTTCCCACACGCCCTCCACCCACAGGTGCACTACCCACCACCAATAGATTTTGTCCTTGACCACGTTTTCCGGATTGTAGAACGAAAACATGAACATCAGCGCCAGACCGATCAGCCCGAGCATCAGCACTGTTGTAATCGCGGTCTTGCGACCTCGCAGTATCGTCAAGCCAATGTTATACAGAAACGAGAGCGCAACGAGCACGATGCCAATCTTGGTGATGGTCGGTTGCTCAAGAAACTCGCGGCCCATGGTGGGCAGCAACTCGTTGCCGGTGATCCTCGCAAGGCTCGCATAGGGCACCATCAGGTAGCCGAGTACGGTTAAACCTGCCGCAGCGAAAAACACCCAGAACGTAATGATGGCGAGCTTCGGCGACTCCAGTTCGCGTTCGGCCTCCTCGGGCACCAGATAGTACGCCGCCCCCATGAATCCCAGCAGCAACCAGACAATCAGGGTGTTAGTGTGGACCATGCGTGCAACGTTAAAGGGAATGTGCGGAAACAGAAAATCGCCGATTACGTATTGCAGGCCCAGTATCAGGCCAAATACAATTTGGGCGACAAACAGCACAATGGCGCCGACAAAGTAGGGCTTTGCAACCGCTTGAGAGGCATATTTCACAGCTGTTGATCTCCAGTATTAACGGCAGCCGGGCACGGGCTTGTGCGCTATTGGTTGGCGGTTTCAGCCCTGCACATTGGGTGGCCAGTTTTCGGTGTCAATTTCCGACACGTATTTGAGAAACTGGGCGAGTGCTTCAAGCTCCTCTTCGGTCAGGTTAAATTGCGGCATACTGCGGCGACCGGGTATGCCCTGTACCGGACGGCTCTTGATATACGCCTTGATCGCCTCGGTACTATTGCCAAAACGTATGTAGACATTGCCAAGCTCAGGGGCGAAGTAGGCGCCTTCACCCAGCAGCGTATGGCAACCGATGCAGTTGTTGGTCTCCCACAGCATTTTTCCGTCGGCGACCTGATCGGTCAAGTTGGCACGGTTGTCACGATCGGGCAGCGTGCGATGGGTGTGAAAAACCAGACCCAGAAACAGCAGGATAAAGAACACGCTGCCACCGTAGAAGATGTTGCGTGACATCGAGGCAGTGAAGACCTGCGTCATAGTTGTAGTCTCAGTTGAACGCGGCAAGCCAGTATAGGCCGGGCTGATTCCCGATCCCCTTGATCTAGATCAAGTCATTTCACCCAGCAACAAAGCACTCTTGTAGACGCTAAACAAAGCGTCGCTATGCGCTTTCGCAAAGCCTGGGGAGGCATGAATGAGTGTTCTCACGCTACCGTTGCTGGCTGCCTCCGGGTTGGCCGGCGTGCGCGCTGATACAGATGCGTTGGCGCTGGAGCCCGTCGTCGTTATCTCGACCCGCTCCGAACGTCCGGTATCGGATGTGGCGGCCTTGGTGGATTTAATCAATGCGAGCGAACTAGCTGCGGGGCATGTGTCTGGTTTCGCGGATCTAGGGCGCTATCACGTGGGTATCGAGGCCGAGTCTGGCGGTACGCGCTTTGGGGCCAACGGCCTGAGCATTCGGGGTATTGGCGGCAACCGTGTGGCTATGGAACTCGACGGCGTTCCGGTTAGCGATCAGTTTGACATCGGCAGCTATTCCAATGCCGGGCGCCAACTCCTTGACCCGGAGCTGTTGTCGCGGGTAGAGGTGCTGCGCGGCCCCGCCTCTTCGCTTTACGGCAGCGACGCTATCGGTGGGGTTGTCGGTTTCTTCAGTTGGCGCGCGGAGGATCTGGCCAGAACCGCGAACCTGGGGCATCGGCTACGAATGGGCTACGACGCGGCCAGCAATGGCAATTTTGCAAGTCTGGTTAGCGGCTGGTCGTCCAGCCGCGTTGGCCTCGTGGCAGGTATCGTGGGACGCCGCGGTGACGCACCCGATCACTCGGCATCATCGTCGCTAGACGATCCCGTGGATACGCGTACTTTATCGGCGATGCTGAAGGTGGACGTCGAGATTGCACGGGCTCACCAGATACAATTCGCGGCCAGCGCCTATGAGTCGGACCGCGATTCAATACTAAATTCCCCGCTGGGCTATGGCCGTTTCCAAAGTACCACCCGCCTGGAAGGCGACGATAACCAGACGCGTTACCAGTTGCGCGCCAACTGGACCGCAGAGCTGCCGCAGTACGGTTTGGATACACTGGCGTTGACCGTCGCCCATCAGCGGGCGCGTACCGAGCAGCTCACGTTCGAGGAGCGGGCGTCAATCGACCAGCGTTACACCCGCGATTTTTTCTACCACCAGGAGACGAACAGCGCGAGGTTAACCGGCGCGCGCGCATGGCGGGGCGACAGCGCTGGACACCGACTTGCGTTTGGTCTTGATCTGGTCCGCGTTACGAGCAGTGAGCGACGCGACTCCACGCTGACGGCGCTTGATGCAAGTGGTGCAACCAACGTGATTCTGGGTGAAGTATTCCCGTTGCGTGATTTTCCAACCACCCGCACCCAGACCTGGTCGCTGTGGCTGCAGGACGAAGTGGAGTGGCATCAGTTGACTCTGATTCCCAGCCTGCGCTACGACGAGTACCGACTGCGCCCTGAGCGCGATGTGCTTTACTTACAGGGCGATCCGGCTGTAGCGGTGGTTAGTGTGGACGACGCCAGGCTAACCCCACGTCTGGGTGCGCTGTGGCAAACGGACGGTGACTGGACTCTTTTCGGCCAATACGCCGCGGGTTTTCGCGCGCCCCCGTTCGAAGATGTGAATGTCGGACTGGACCTGCCGCTTTTCAACATTCGGGCGTTGCCTAATCCAGATCTTGAATCAGAGACGTCGCAGAGTATTGAGCTTGGCGCTCGCTTTACTGGCGCCGTTCACGCACTGGAAGTGTCGGTCTTTCACAATCGGTATCGAAAATTCATTGAAACGCGCGTCCCAGTCGGTGTTGATCCACTCGACGGCGCGACATTGTTTCAGTCGCGGAATGTCGAACGCGCCACGATAGAGGGGGCGGAGCTGCGCTATCGATTTGATCCGCAGGGTGTGTTGGTGCCGCTGGTCATCCGCGCGCAGCTTCTGGCGCTGTCGGGCAAAGACAATGGCACCGACCAGCCGCTCGCCTCAGTCAGCCCTAACGAAGCGCTCGTGGGCGTGGCCTGGCAGCACCTTGACGAATCGCTGCAGATCGAGTTGATCGGGCGCGCGGTACGCGGCGCACGCGCGCAGACGCCCGACGCATTTGTCGCACCCGGCTATGCCGTGCTGGACTTGCTTGGGACATGGGCTGTGCGCTCGCACACGCAGTTGCATGTTGGACTGTTGAATCTGACCGATCGCACGTACTGGCCCGCCCAAAGCGTGCGCAATCTTAACGCCGACGATCCGATGGTGCCGCTGTTGTCGGCCCCTGGACGCAGTCTGGCGGCGAGCGTCGAAATTCGATTTTAGTGAGTGAATACAACTGCGCAGACGCGGTTTCAGCCGCCGCGAACTCCGACAAACGAAGCCAATTTTCGGGAGTAGATACAGTGATGGATGCATTGAAATGGACACTAGTGGTGGGCGGGCTCGCCCTGTCGGTAGCCGCTTGTGCGGATGGCAAAGACGCGGCGCAATCAACGGCGCCCAGCGCGACGGCGGTGCATGATGCCGAAGTCGCAGGCGCGGCGGCCAGTGCCGCCAGCGGCGGCGAAGCGCTGTACAAGCAGCACTGTGTGGCCTGCCATCGCGAAGACGGCAAAGGGTTGCCCGGTGCGTTTCCGCCGCTCGCAGACTCTGACTACCTGCTTGGCGATGCTGATCGTGCGATCAGCGTCGCAGTGCACGGCAAGTCAGGTGAGATCACGGTGAACGGTCAGCAGTTCAATTCGGTGATGCCGAGTGTCGGCTATTTGTCGGACGAAGAGGTCGCGGGCGTGATCACATACATCAATCAGGCCTGGGGCAACAAGGGCGTCGCGGTGACGGCGGCTCAGGTCGCCGCCGTGCGCGCCGGTTCCGCGCCCGAGGATGCAGCGGGTGCGGATCCGCATCCGGCGAGCACCTCGGGTGAAGTGGCCTACTCATCAGCACCCTCTGCGCTGGCCGGCCAGGAGGCCAGGGGGTTCATTGACTCGGAGGGGCCCGGTATGACGCAGGTTGAATATGACCAGGCGACGCAGACCTACTTCGAACGCTGTGCCGGTTGCCACGGTGTGCTGCGCAAAGGGGCCACAGGCAAACCGCTGACTGCTGACATCACGCGCCAGCGTGGTACCGACTATCTCAAAGCCATGATTACCTATGGCTCGCCGGCAGGCATGCCCAACTGGGGCAGTTCAGGTGAATTGACCGAAGAGCAGATCGATGTTCTCGCGCGCTTCTTGCAGCACGAGCCGCCCGCACCACCGGAATTTGGTATGCCGGAAATGAAGGCGACGTGGCAGGTGATGGTGAAGCCCGAAGATCGCCCAGCCAAACCTCAGCACCAGCGCAATATTCAGAATTTCTTTTCGGTCACGTTGCGCGATGCCGGACAGGTTGCGATTATCGACGGTGACACCAAGGAGATCGTCAACATTCTAAAGACGGGCTATGCGGTGCACATCTCGCGACCCTCGGCATCCGGCCGGTATGTCTACACGATTGGGCGGGACGCAAAAATTGACATGATTGATCTGTGGATGAACCCGCCGCAGATTGTAGCCGAAATCAAGATCGGGCTTGAGGCACGATCGGTTGAAACCTCTAAATACGAAGGCTATGTCGACAAGCTTGCGATCGCAGGTGCCTACTGGCCGCCGCAATACGTGGTGATGGACGGCGATACGCTCGAACCTCTGAAAATTGTCTCCACGCGCGGGATGACGGTCGACACCCAGGAATATCACCCCGAGCCGCGGGTGGCCGCGATTGTGGCCTCGCACGAGCATCCGGAGTTTATCGTCAACGTTAAAGAAACGGGCAAGATCTTGCTGGTGAACTACGAAGATGTTGATGCCTTGACTGTGACGACGATCGGCGCGGCGCGCTTTTTGCACGATGGTGGCTGGGATCGATCAAAGCGCTATTTCCTGACCGCCGCCAATCAGTCCAACAGGATCGCGGTGGTCGACTCGCGTGATCAGAACCTTGAAGCCCTGATCGAGGCGCACGAAATTCCGCACCCCGGTCGTGGCGCCAACATCGATGTGCCCGGCATGGGCCCGGCCTGGACGACCAGCGCCCTGGGCAGTGACCAGATCACGTTGATCGGCACTGATCCTGACAAACACGCCAGCAACGCGTGGCGCGTGATTCGCGAACTCAAGGGGCAGGGAGGCGGCTCACTGTTTGTGAAGTCACATCCCAAATCTAGCAATCTGTGGGTGGACTCACCGCTCAATCCGGACGAGGGCATCAGTCAGAGTGTGGCCGTGTTCGATATCAACAACCTTGATGCGGGCTACGAAGTGCTGCCGATTGCGCTGTGGGCTCAACTGGGCGAAGGGCCGAAACGGGTGGTGCAGCCGGAATACAATCAGGCGGGCGATGAGGTGTGGTTCTCGGTCTGGAGTGGCCAGGAGCAGGAGTCGGCGCTGGTAATCGTGGATGACAAAACGCGCAAGCTCAAGCACGTGATCAAAGGTCCGAAGATTGTGACCCCTACCGGCAAGTTCAATATTTACAACACGGTTCACGACGTTTACTAGTCATGCGCATGCAAAGCCTAACTGCAACGATTGTACTGTTTGCGTTAACCTCAGGCGTGCCCGCTTGGGCGGGCGCGGGCGCCGCCGGGTTGTCGTTGCGCTATCGTGCTGAGGTGGTCAACGACGACGGGCTGGATAAGGACGCGCTGGCCTCGACGGCGTTGTTGCGTCTTAACTATGAAACGCACGCGTGGCAAAGCTGGCACGGATTTGTAGAGTTTGACTACGTCGCCGAGGTGGGCTCGGACAGCTTCAACAGCGGGGCTGGCACCAGCAGCGCGCGGCGTAGTCGCTACCCCGTGGTGGCCGATCCCAACGGCGCGGACTTGAATCAGGCGTACGTGCAGCGCCGTGTTGGCGAGGGGGGTGCGCTGCGCATTGGACGGCAACGCATTTTGCTGGATAACCAGCGCTTTGTGGGCGGTGTAGGCTGGCGTCAGAACGAGCAGACCTTTGATGCGCTGAGTGTCGCGTGGCCGGTGTCGGAGCGGTTCAAGGGGTTTTATGCGTATGTGAATAACGTCAACCGCATTTTTGGTAATGACGTGGCCGCGGGCGATCATAAAAACGCAACACACCTACTGGAGGGGCGCTGGAGTCTGACCCCTGGCGCGCTTACCGGTTATGCGTATCTGATCGACAACGACGATGTGCCGGGGTTCTCTACGCAAACACTGGGGTTGTCCTGGGGGGGTAAGACCGCTCTCGGCGGGCATGCACTGAGCTATCGGGCGCAGTATGCGCGTCAGGACGACTACGCCAACAACCCCGTGTCCTACAACGCTGACTACTGGCGCCTCGATGGCACCCTGCGCCTTGCCTCGGTGAACCTGGGCCTGGCCTACGAGGTGCTGGGCGCTGGCGGTGTATCGGGCGCTGCTTTCGCCACCCCGCTTGCCACGCTTTACCCGTTCAACGGCTGGACCGACCGCTTCCTAGCCACGCCGGCCAACGGTTTGCAGGACATATTTGTCACCGTGTCGGGCAAACTCGGCAAGGTGGGTTGGACGGTGGTTGGGCATGATTTTCAAGCCGATCGCGGCGGCGCCGACTACGGGCGCGAGCTGGCCGTGTCTTTCGCCACCAAGCTTGGGGCGCAAAACCAGTACTCACTGCTGTTGCGTGCTGCGACCTTCAACGGCAAGTCTTCGTTCACCGACATCACGAAAACCTGGTTGATGTTCTCAACAAATATTCGCTAGTTTGTCGGGTGCGCGAAGTGGCCCGTGAGAGCCAGTTCACGCAGTTCGTCAAGGTGTGCAATGTCGATCACATGGCCATCGACGTGGATCAGGCCGCTCGCTTTGAGGCGGGCGAACGTGCGCGACAACGTCTCGGGCTGCAGCGATAGCCGCGCCGCGACACTTTTTTTGGAGAATGGCAACTCGACTCGCGCAGTGGTGGTGGCGGTGTGTGGCACCAAGCTCAGAATATAGCCAACGACACGCAACGTGGAATTTTGCGAGGAGAGGGCCTCGATATCTTCGACACGCGCATGGAGTTTCAGGCTCAGGGTTCGCAGCAGACGAAATACCGTCGTTTGCGATTCCCCGACAATCGCTACAAACTCGTCCATACTCAGCCCGATGATGTCACTGCTCGTCAACGCCTCGCAGTTAACCGGATAGCACCTTGGCTGCATAAACATGACCGCTTCGGCAAACACGGTCGGGCCGGTCATAAGTTCAATAATTTTTTCTTGCCCGTGCGGAGAAATTCGGTGCAGTTTGACCTGCCCTTCTTGTAGTACGAAAAAGCGTGTCGCGCCGTCGCCCGCGCGAAACAGCAGCTCGCCCGGCGCCAGTTGATAGTGTTCGGCCGACTGACGCATGCGTTCTTGCTGGCTCGGATCGAGGGCAAGCAGTAGCGGGTGCTCCGGCAGCTGGTCGATGGGTTTCTTCACAACGTGCATGGCGTTCTCACTTGGCGCGTTCGATCTCAATGCCCAGATCACCAACAGATGATGGCTGGATTCGCCACGGGCCGCAACGAGGGCTCTTGCGAATGAGGCCAATTTCGCCAATCTGTCGTGCGAGGGATGTCGCTAAACACGCGCCGACTTCCTCATTTTGCTCAAACCGGCAAGTGCTGCCCCATGCTCACCTTGTCAGGCTCAGTCCCACGGCCTCGGCGTAGCGCTGTAACGCGGCATCGGTGGCCGCCCGCGTGCATATGCCTTCCGGCGCGGATGACATCGCCGCGGGCTCGTAGTGCGTGCTTAGCACCTGCAGGCTGTCCTGAGCACGCCACGCTTTCAAATCCACCCGCCCGACGAGGTTCTCCCCGGCCAGCACCGGCAGGCAGTAGTAGCCGTACTTGCGTTTGGGT
>CBDUQI010000081.1:0-22679 GCA_965369325.1 uncultured Gammaproteobacteria bacterium | reverse complement strand
GTGCAGGTGCCGCGTGCGCCAATATCCACCGGGAAGAACATGCCCGCCTGTGCGGTGAGGGTAAAGTCGGTGGTTGAGACGGCCTCGAGGTGACGCATGCGTTCCAGCGAGAGGCCAATCTGCCCGGGTTGAGCCACACAGCCATTCACCAGCCCGGTCAGCCCGCCCATGGGCACCATCGCGCACCGCGCGCGAGCGCACGCACGTACCACCTGTACCAGCTCGGCAGTGTCGCCTGGGCGCACGATGGCGTCGGCCTGGCAGGGGGTGTGCTGACCCCAATAGGTGTTTCGCTGGCGGACGGCGTCGCCGGTGAGGATATTGTCCGCCCCGACGCTAGCGCCCAGGGCGTGGTTGAGGGTTTCGTTCATCCAATCTGCTCGCCACAGTCAGGCACTGCTGGTGTGGTGCTGAAAGCCGCGCACCGGCGCCGTCGAGATGGTTGCGCGGGTTACTCGCCTGATGCTCCATCGTACCAGAGCGTTGCCGGGTCGGCATGATCGCTCGGGACCACGCCAAGGGTGGCAAGCTCACTGCTCACCCGCGCGAGGGCCTCGCGTGGCGCGCAAAAGTCAGTGCTCCATTGTGTGCTTTCAAACCACGCCTGAGTATCTTCCGGGCGCAGCCTGTAGCGTTCGGCAATCACCTCAACGGCCTCAGGGTCGGCCATTAGGTTAGCGCAGGCACGGTTGATCACCTGGCAGGTTCGCCTAATCGCCTGCGGGTGTCGGGCCAGCGCCCGCTCGCTTGCGGCAATCACAAACGCCGGCCAGGCAACCACGCATTCGCCAATGCGCCGAAATTCCCCGGCATCCACCAGAGGCTTGGTAGTGAACTTTTCCCACAGAAACAAATCAGCGTCATCGCTGGCAAGCGCCGCCCGCGCGCCGGGCAGATCGCCTACCTGTACAAAGTTAAGATCATCGGTGGGCCATCCACGTTCGCGGGCATCGACAATGCCCATCAGATGCGAGCCGGAGCCTGGGCGGGAAATTGCATAGCGGCTGCCGCGCGCATCGTGCGGCGTTTGAAAGGCGCTGTGCGCGGCTACATGCAATCCCCAGATAAGGGGTGATGAGACGTAAACCTTGACCAGTTTATTGCGCCCGCCGTTCAGGATGTCGGCCACCGCGCCCTCGGTAAGCACCACTGCCAGATCCAGTTCGCCCTCGCGCAACGCCCCAGTCATGGCGCCGGTGCCCTGCGGGTAGTCGGTGTAGATAAGGTCGATAGCGGCCGCTTCAAAGCTGCCGTTGGCTATTGCCTGATGCCACGGCAGATTAAAGTGCTCCGGCACCCCGCCAATGCGCAGGCGAGTGGTTTGCGTGCTGCCCATGATCAGTATCCGGCGGCGGCGCCGTCATTGCGCGGGTCGTTCATCCCCTGGATATCATCGCCCACCCGCATTACCGAATTGGCATCGCCGATGCCGCGACCCCACGTCACTTCGGACATTTTTTGATGCCCTCGCGCCTTGAGCGTTGCCAGCGTATCCGGGGAGATGCCATATTTTTCGTACGCAATCCGGTCCGGTTGCCATTGGTGGTGGAAGCGTGGTTTGCCAACGGCGTTGGATAAGTCCATGCCATGATCGATAACATTTACTAGCACCTGAAACACCGTCGTAATAATGGTGCTGCCGCCGGGCGAGCCGGTGACCAGCATCGGCTGGCCATCTTTTAGCACGATGGTGGGCGACATAGAGCTGAGCATGCGCTTACCCGGCGCGATGGCGTTGGCTTTACGCCCGAGTAGGCCGAAGGCGTTGGGAGTGTCTTCTTTGGAGGAGAAGTCATCCATCTCGTTGTTCATCAGCATACCGGTGCCGGCGGCAACGATCTTCGATCCGTAGCCCAGGTTAAGCGTGGTGGTGTAAGCCACTGCATTGCCGGCGCTGTCCATCACCGAGACGTGGGTGGTGTCGCGGCTTTCCTGCGGCCAGCTTCCGGCAAAAATGTCATCTGAGCGACTGGCTTTGCCCGGCTCGAAGGAGGCCATGCGCTTACGCGCATAGTCCTTGTCCAGCAGCCTATCCAGCGGTACGGGATAAAAATCCGGATCACCCAGGTGCTCTGCGAGGTCTGCGTACGCGCGCCGTTCGGCTTCGATCATCAAGTGGATGGCATCGGCACTGCCGTAGCCCATGGCGCCGACGTCGTAGGCTTCCAGCATGTTGAGCATTTGCACCACCAGCACGCCGCCGGAGGAGGGCGGCGGCATCGCGAGGACTTCGTGGTCTCGGTAACTGCCGCGAACGGGCTCGCGCCAGACGGATTGGTATGCGGCCAGATCCTCGAGCGTAATAATGCCGTTGCCGCGTTGCATCTCGGCAACGATTAACTCGGCGGTGCGACCCTGATAAAACCCCTCGCGTCCGTGCTCGCTGATTCTCTTTAATGTCTGTGCCAGATCGGACTGTTTGAACAGTTCGCCGGCTGCATACGCGGTGCCGTCGGCTTTGAAGAATTTGGCCATGCTGGCAGGAAATTTCTCGAACTGTTTACGTCGCCGTTGTAGCGAGCGGGAGAGATCGTAAGAGACGGTGATGCCGTCACGGGCAAATTTGAGCGCGGGCGCGATAACGGTTTTGCGATCAAATTTGCCGTAGCGCGCCTGGATTGCGAGCAACCCGTCCACCGTGCCGGGTACCCCAATCGCCAGATGGGTGGCGGTGGATAGCCCATCGATTACCTCGCCATTGGCATCCTGATACATCTTTTGGGTGGCAGCGGCGGGTGCAACCTCGCGATGATCGTTGGTGATCACTTGCCCATCCGCCAGTCGGATGACCATAAAGCCGCCGCCCGCGAGGTTGCCGGCCGAAGGATAGGTGACCGCGAGGGCGAATCCGGTTGCCACAGCCGCGTCGATGGCGTTGCCGCCCTGGGCGAGCATTTGTGCGCCAACTTGCGAAGCCAACGCACTGCGCGAGGCCACCATGCCATTGGCTGCGTGTTTCATCTCGTGGCTGGCAGATTGCGCAGATGGGCTGAGGAGCGCAGTGCTCAGCGCGAGCCCCAGGGCTAGGCCTGCAGGGCGTGGACGGACGCGGGGGCGGGCGGTCACGGGCATGCGAAGTTCCTTAATCATTTGAGTGAGATAGGCGATTGGCGGATTCTGGACCAGGGGCCAGGAGTGCGCAAGCCGAGACGGGGCGCCCTGTTGGCTACTATTTAACCATAACTTGTTGCGTCCCAGCTTTTTCGCTAGGCTCGCCTGCCCGATACAGACACGCTGCCAGTGTCCGGCCATGTCTGACAGGGGTGTGATTGGAGGGGTGCCGCATTCGGGGCACATCACGCTAAATATATATAAAGGGCACCGCGGGCAACGACAATATCGAGATGCCCGTGACAACAAGGGAGTCCTGGTCTGTAAGTGAACATGGGACCGGATAGAGTGGCTGTGATACCAGCCAAGTTGAGCAGTGTCGCACGCGGCATGGTTTTGCTTGTTTCGAGTTTGCTGATTTGCCCGATTGCGGCGGCGCTCGATATTGATATTCGCGCGAGCGGCGGTGTCTCCGAAAACTCGCTTAGCAATGCCTACACCGCGCGCATTTCTGACTGTACTTCTGTGGCGTCCATCGAAACCACTGCGGGCACCCGGGTAGAGACACTCACGCCTGTTCAGTCCGTGCGGGTGGCGACCTCGGAGATTGCCTGCGAGGTGAATTTCAGCGGCGAAGGCGCTGGACAGTTGTCGCCGCAGGTGACGCTAACCTTCCTCGACGGCACCACCGAGCAGCACAGCGAGAACTTCTTTTTCGAGACGAATCTGCCGGATCTGAGCTTCACTGGCGTCGCGCTCGAGAACCTGGACGGCCAGCAACATCTGATCGGGTTGTTCGACGCATTTGACGATGCGGACATCAGCTACGTTGCGGTGGCGATGACTGGCGTACGCGCCTCCACGCTACGCAGCGCTGGCGGCATCGTAAGCGCTGCGCGCGAGCAGGCCTTTGCCGACAGCGGCGGTTATCAGCGGGTGTATCCCGATACCCAAGGGCAAAGCCAGTTCCAACTGGTCATTCCGGTGACCACGGCGCTGGACGCCGAGGCCATCGCCAGCGACGGTGTGGTATTGCTGGATGCGCTGGTGGTCGATTCGTCCAATAACCAGCGCACCGTCTCCAAGCTGGCGTTTACGGGCAGCGATGTGAACGAGGAGGCGTTGGGGCTCAGCGCCATGCCAACGCGGATTCTGTTCACCAATTTGCTCGAGACGGCTACCGTCGTGCCCACCGTGGACTTCCAGTTCCGCGGGCCCACCGCGCTGCCAGGCCTGGGTACCGACGTCGCCTATAGCTCCTCGCGGCCCGATCTGGTAGCGGTCACCTCGGGCGGCGTGGTGTATCCGCTGGCAGAGACGGCGGGGCAGAGCGTCGTTATCAGTGTGGCGTATCCAGGGCTGGACCCACTGGATATCCCGGTCGAAACCGATCTGACCAAGCAGTTGATGGAACTGTTCGTGGAAGACGAGCTGGATGCGAATGGCCGATTCCTGATCGACAGTCTGAACGATTTCAAGCCGCTGCCGATGGTGAAGGCACGGTTTGATGATGGCACCGTCACCGAAATCGCTTCGCAGTTTGGACTGCAGCTAACGCTAGGGCCGGGCAGCGACGGCATCATCGAACTGGACGGTAAGGGCGGCGTGCTGGCGCGCGCTACGGTTACCGAGGCGGCGCCAGTCAATCTGAACATTGCGCTCAGCACGCAGCCGTCCATTTCGCTGGACCTGCCCATTATTTCGCGCGACGCCATTCCGAGCATCGTGATGGACTTGCCCTCTCAGGTGGAGGTGGGCAGTACGCTGGTGCTCAAAGCGGATGCCAGCGATGACGTGGCCGTGCGCGAAGTGCAGTTCAGCATGGATGGCAGCCTGATCGGCATTATCCCCAACGCGCCGTATGAGATTGCGCTCGACATCACCGACCAGCTGGTTAATCGCACGTTTACCTTTACCGCCATCGCCATCGACAGCCTGGGGCAACAGGCGCAGAGCCTGCCGGTTGAAGTATCGGTGGTGGATGAGGTGGATCGCCCGGTGCCCGACCTAAGTTGGGAAAAACCGATCGAAATGCAGCAGGCCGTGGAAGGCGGGCTGATCGAATTCCAGGTGGCCCGCGAGTTTGATATTGAGAACGCGGTGTTCAGCACCCGCGTGACCTACGTAGATTTCTTTATCGACGGCAGCATGGTTGGCACGGCCAACTTCCCGCGCATCGTGCAGCGTGGGGAGAGCGAAGATGGCGATCCCATTTTCTACGAGCTGTGGCAGTTTGTCGCGGACGTGCCGCTGATATCAGTGGCCGAGACCTCAATGTCTTTCCATGCGGTCTCGCATGCGAACAACGGTGGCAGCGAGACGCTCCCGACCGGCCTTATTCGCATTGTCGAGAACGCGCCCCCATCGATCATTATTCTCTCGCCTGCAGATGGGCAGAACGTAAGTGTGGGCGAAGACATCGAGGTGCAGGTGGAGTTCCGCGATGATGCGGCAGATCTGGGCCTGGATGTGGACTTTGTCGTTGACGGGCAGGTACGCGAGAGCTACCGCTTCACCGGCCTGGTCGATTCCAGCGAACTGACGTTTGAGGAAGAGTTGCAGGCGCTGCTGTCCATCAACCAACGCAGCAATCTGCATACCTTTACTCTGCCGGTGACCGAGGAAGACTTAGGCTCGGCGATCAGCATCAGCACGCGCATTATCGATTTCCACGACTCTATCTCGCAGTCGCAGGAAATCAACATCATTATCCAGCCCGATCAGGTGCCGAATGTTGCGTTGAGCCATCCGGTGGCAGGGTCCGCATTCGTGGCGGGTTTGCCCATTGAACTGCGCGCTGAGGCCAACGATGACATCGGCATTGCGCGGGTCGACTTCTTTGTGGATGAGCATATCGTCGGATCGGACAGTACGGCGCCGTACGCGGTGTTGTTCGAGACGGTGGAGGATATTCCGCAAGAGCAGATCCTCAGCATGCACGCGGTGGCCGTCGATACCAAGGATCAGGAAGCCATCAGCCAGAGTGTCGAGGTCACGCTCGGGCAGGACGAAGAACAACCCGTGGTGAACCTGGTGTCACCGGAGATTACCCGTACCGAAGCCGGCGAGGAATGGGCCGAAGTGGTCGAGGGCGTGGACGTGGTGCTCAAGGTGGCGGGCTACGACAATGTGTCGGTCACGCGCATTGAGTTGCGCGGCATCGGCAAAGTGGGCAACGAGTATGTGTTCACCGGTAATCTGGATGATGTGCTGAGTGATGAGGAATTTGCACCGCAATCCGTGCCCGGCGTGCTTAACGCCTACAACGCCATCAAGCTGGTGCGGGTGCCCGCGTTCTCTCACACCAACGAGGATGAGCCGGATTTGTATCCGGTCGAGGCGACCGGTTTCGACAAAGCGGGTAATTCCTCCAAGGCACGCATGTTCGTGGCGGTCGGGGCGGACAAGCGCCCGTTTGTAAACGAAGTGACCTTGCACCGCGATGCCTTCTTGCCGCGCGACGTTATCTCCTTCGATGCCAATGTGCAGGATGATGTGTCGGTGGATGTGGTCACCGCGCAGTTTGAATTTATGCGCGACGGGCTCGGAACGCCCGAGGTGGTGGTGCAGAGCCTGGACGTAGATACGACGCCAGGGCCGGGGCAACCACAGTTTATTCCCGGGCCGAACGTGCAGGCGCACTTTGCACTTGATTTATCTGCATACGCGGATGTGAGCTTCGGGCAGAACATACAGCTGACCCTGACGCTGACTGACAGCGCAGGGCAAACCTCGTTAAGCCCGTTTGTTACGCAGATTCCCATCAAGTCGGATGAGATCGCGCCCTCGTTGTCGATCAACACCCCGATTCCGGGCAGCCTGCTGTATCACGATGAAACGATGAGTTTCGACTGGCGCGCGATTGACGATACGTACTTGAGCGAGATTCGGTTTGAATCGGCCGGGCAGACGCTGTTCCAGCGCACCACCGACGTCGGCACCGATGAGGGCACCTTCAGCGTTACCGTGCCTTCCAGCGGCGATACGCTGACGATTACCTCCACCGCTGTGGACGTCTCGGGCAAGAGCGTGAGCTTTGATTCCAGTTATCCGCTCGCGAGCGACGAACCGCCGGAGATCTCGGTGCGGGCGCCAGCGGCGGGCTCACGGCTGATTGAGGGCGAGCAGTTCACCCTGACGACGCTGGTCACCGACAACCGTCAGGTAAACAGCGTCGAGTACTTTATCGAAACCGATACCGGCGGCCGGGTGGTGCACGCGACCTTCGATTCGGCAGATGTCTCGGTTGCCAACAGCGCTGGGCAGTTCCTCAGTGCCGGTCTGCGGGTACCGCACAAACCGGATCTGCCCGACCAGGTTAGGGTGGGCGTGCGAGCGGTGGACGATGCAGGCCTCGCCAGCGAGCTGTTGCTTGATCTGGTGATCATGGACGACGAGGAGCCACCCGCGGTGGTGATGGCATCGCCGCAGGATGACATCGAGGTGATGCCGGGCGACAGCTTCGCCATTGCCGGTAGCGGTGATGACAACATCTACATCGATCAACTGGTGCCGCGGCTGATCGCAGCCGACGGCACCGCTGTGGATCTAGAATGGGAAAGCCTCTCGCGCAACGACCGGGTTGAGAGCGTGACCGTGCCGAACCCCATCTCTTTCGGCACCCTGATCGTGGCCGAGCGGTTCTACACGGAGTACGAAGGGCGCGTGCGTTTGCCGCAGTCTTACCTGGATCAGGCCGGCGAAGTATTCGACCTACTGGTCGCGGCGGCTGATCTGGGCGTGAACGAGACGGAGAGTAATTCGGTCAAGCTCACGGTGCTGGCCGACGAAGAAGCGCCGGCCATCAATATTTCAGGCTGGGAAGAGGAGCTGGCAGACCGTCAGCCGCTCAGTGTCAGCGTTGAATTCGTCGATAACATTGCGGTGGAAAGTTACCGCGTGTATTTGCTGGGCGATGAGGCGAATCCGCTGGGAGAGGACAGCGCGCTGGATCAGGCGCGGGTCACCTCGGGCGCACTGGATATCGATCTCAGTCCGTATGTGCCGGTGCCGGAAGAGGGCACCCGCATTACGTTGGTGGCCGAGGCGACCGACCTGGCGGGCAACAGTGCAGTGGAGCAGGTGACTGCGCTGATTCTGCCCGACCAGCCGCCGGTGCTGACCGCGCTGGATCGAAGCCCGGAAGAGTCGATGGTGCCGGGGCAGCGTTTGTTCCACGCCCTGTCCATGCGTGATGACTATGCCTCCGCGGACGAGCAGATTCGTTACTTCCCCATGTACACCTCGCTTGGCGGCTTCGCCGAGGGCGTGCGGCTGCCACTGGGTTACATTGATGAGACTGAGACAACGTCGCCGCGCCCGTACATTGGCTTCCAGTACGCCGAGGCGGGTGGGCTCTCGCAAACCGTGTTGGTTAACGACAAGCCCTATGTCCACATCGCCGATACCGGTGAAATGCAGGTTTACAACCTGGCACTGTCGGGCGACATCGTACTGCGGGAGCTGGACCCGACGCTTTCAACGCCGGAGACGCCGGTGTATCTGTTCCCCTCCAGCTATCAGATCGAAACCTTAAGCGACAACGTCTGCAGTGCATTGCGCGAGGAAAGCGAGCTGAGTGCGCTGACGGTGCAGGGGCTGTTGGGCGATGATGTGACCAGCGTTAACATCACGCCGGTATGGGCCGACGGCCTGCCGCGCGAAGGCGGCATCGAGCGGCTGGTGTTGCTTGGCGGAAAACTTGACCGCTCCAGCGGCTGGCTGGTGAACGGTCGTCAGCGCGGGCTTACCGTGCACCCGCAGTTGACGGTGGTGCTAGATGGCCCGGATGCGAGTCCGTCACAGTTCGTCAGCGCCCGCGAGATGATCAGCGCGCGCAGCGAAACCTCCGAGACTGGCCACGTAAGCGTAACGCCGCCGGCGGCCGCCTCTACCCGCGTAACGGTGCTTGGGCATGCGATTGACCGCTTCTCCGCTGATCGCGCGCCACAGGCGTTGTCAGCACTGACCGACGCCACCATCACACCCGATATCGAAGCGCCCACGCTGGTGGTGGGCTCGCCCGCTAATGGCACCACCGTGGTGCCGTTGCAGCGTATTGATCTGGCGCTGGACTTCACCGATAACGAAGGCGGTGTCGACAATGTGCAGTTGTTCCAGAACGGCAGCGAACTGGTGCGCGAGATCGGCGGCGTGTTCGACAAGCCCACGCTCAGCGTGCCCTACGATGTGCCGCGCAGCTTTACTGGCGGTGAGCTTGAGCTGTTGGTGGTCACTACCGATCACAATAATCTTACTGCCACCCAGGCGCTGACCCTGCCGATCCTGCCTAATGAGGCGCCGCAGCTCACGCTTGAGAAGTTCTCATCCTACAAAGTGGGCGGTGAATATCTGGATGTGCTGGACAGTCCGGAGCGACTGAACCTGGCGGAGTTCTGGGTGCGCACCGGCGAGTCGTTCAAGCTGGACGTCACCCTGGATGATGATGCCGGGTTGGATACGTATCGCGTTTACCGTTTGTTGCGTGATGGGACGCGGGTGCAGGAAGACGGTAACGATTACGCAAATAGTTGTCCGCAGGTGCCGGTCACGCGTAGCGAATATGCCTCGACCATCCAGTTCCTGGAGACCAGCCCGACCGAGTATCAGCTGGTACTGACCGATACCTTTGGTAATGAGGTGGTGCGCTCGTTCATCGTGCATCCGCTTACCAACATGGCACCAGCGATTCGCATCACGGCACCGGCCCAGGATCAGTTGATTGTGGCCGGTACCTTCCAGATTAAAGTCGGCGCGGTCAGCACCGACGATCGCCAGCTAGAACTTGGCGACCTGCGTGTGTTCGCCAACGGCATTGAGCTGGAGCGCCTGGGCACCGAGGTGGCCGAGATTGGTGGCAGCAGCGTTGTCACCCAGGCCTTCAACGAGATGTACGATGAGATCGAGGCGACGTACGGCGTGGATTTTGCCGATCGCTTCGGTTTCCGCACCAGTCCGTACGCGTTAGAGGCTGGTTTCGTGTTCGCGGTGCCGAGTGGCATCCTCACCTCAAACGAGACCGTGGTGCTCACGGCCCAGATTAACGATTCCGATGGCGCGGTCGCCCGGCACGAGATCAGTTTTATCGCGGCGCCCGATGACATCAATCCGGAAGTGGCCATCACACAGCCCGATGTGACGTTCGGCCCGCCAGAGTTCTCCGATTTTACCCTGGGCTTCCGTGCGTTCGATAACGTGAAGATCGAGCGGATGGAGGTTTACCGGGCTTACGGTGCGCTGATCGAGACCACGGGCGAGTACCTGACCACCGACTTCGGATTGCCAATCCGCACGGTGTCTGGCATCGAGCCGCGCGACTTTGAGCCGGTGACCACAGTCAATATTGATACCCCCGAGTTTTTCCAGCTGATTCACGTGGATCGGTTGGTCGATATCGCCGGGCAGTTCCCTGGCGGCAGCGTGACCGGCGAAGAGCTGTTTGATGTCTGGATCAAAGTGATTGCGGTTGATGCCTCGGGCAACGAGCGCGAGCGCACAGTACGCTACCCCGTGCGGGTGGACGAGCGGCCGGTGGTAGATATTCTCGATCCGGTGCCGGGCGCGCGCGTCGTTGAAGGCTCACAGATGGTCGTCAACGTTAATGGCTTTGACGATGTGGGCATCGACTCTCTGCGCCTGGTGGCGACACATTCCAACGGCGATACCGAGGTGTTGAATTTGCTGTTGCGTCAGCCGCCGTACACCTTCCAGGTGTCGGTGCCGATGTTTGACGCCGCGGTGCCCGCGAACAATCTGCTGACCTTATACGTAGAGGCCATCGATACCTACGGTGCTGCGTTTGGCGATCTGGACCAGCACATCGCGACCGAGCAGATCACGGTGGAGATCACCGAGGATCAGGCACCGGTGGTGGCCATCGGCATACCGCTGGACGGCGATGAGGTGACCGAAGGGCAGTTCATGCTGGTGCAGGTGAATGCCACCGACGATATTGGCCTGGAGCGGGTCGTGCTGCAGGTGGATGGGTTAATCGACGGCGACCGTGCCTTTACCGATACCGCCTTCCCGTACGAGTTCCTGGTTGAGGTGCCCTACGGGCAGGCCAACACCGATTTGATCTTAAGCGCCAGTGCCACCGAGCTGCGCTTTGACGGTATGTCGCGCACGGCCTTGACGCCGGCGCCGACTGTCGTGCACGTCAGTAAAGATGTGGATCCGCCCACGCTCAGTGTGCGCTCGCCGCTGGAGGCAGGTGCGACCGTGGTGGAGCGTCGCTCGGTTCAGTTTGTGGCAGATGTCAGCGACAACGTGCGGGTGAGCAATCTGCGCGTGCTGTTGTACGCTGACAGCAATCTTGACGGGCTGTTTGCGGAGAACGAGCAGATTCGCCAGGCGCTGGTGTTGGCGCCGCCGTACGAGGGCACCATCGCGGTGGACGCGATTGCCGATTACGTCGACGAGGCGTTGGCTCCGGGCCTGACTCAACTCGCCCTGCAAATGGTGTTCGTGGCCATTGATGGCGCGGGCAATGAGAGCCAGGAAGTGCGCCCGGTAACGCTGATTCGCAACTCACCGCCGCAGATCTCGCAGATTCGTATTCTGGATTCACGCGGGTTTAGCCTGGGTGCGCTGGTGAGTGAGATTACCGAAGGTCGCGGCATCGTCGTGGACGTCGTCGCCATCGATCCGGAAGTGGGCGTGGACTCGGTTCGCCTGTATCAGGCCATCGGCAGCGACAGCAATTTCGCTGACGAAGCGTACCTGCTGGTGGGCGAGGATCAGTCCGCGCCGTTCCAGTTCCAGGTGCAGGTACCGGCGGGGCGCGCGGGCGATGTGATGAGCTTCCGTGCGGATGCGACGGATATTGATGCTTACCAGTCGGATCAGTCCGCGCCGGTGCATTTGAGTATTCTGGAAGATCAGCCGCCGGTGGCTGCCATCGTGAAACCGGAGAATGACGAATCGGCAGTGATCGACGGCACCGATATTGAGATTTTTGTTGAGGCCACCGACGATCTCGGGCCGGATGGTATCGATCGCGTTGTCATCTACGTGAACGACTCGCCGGTGACCACGATCTTCGATGACTACTCCTCGCAGAACGGCTCCTTCGCGCAGGAGCATATCTACCGTGCGCTGCTGAGCGCGCCGGAAGGGGTCAGCGGCTTTGTCATCTACGCCGTGGTGTACGACGTGGTCGGGCACAGCACGACCACCGCGCCCGTACGCATTGGCCGGGTGGAAGACACGGTGGAGCCGGATCTGGATGTGCTGGCGCCGTTCCGCAGCGAGATTCTGACCGCCAACGAGACCATACGTGCCGTCGCGGGCGTGTCGGATATCGGTTCCGAAGAAGATCGCGAGGTCAATATGGACTTCGTGCGTGAAGCGCAGTTGCTGGACACCGGTGAGTGGGTGGAGCAGGCCAGCGCGACGGTGTTGCTCAGCCGTGACGATGCGCGGGGCCCCGGCGATACCACGCCGATCAGCGATCCGGATAATTTCTTCTTTGTGTACTGGCAGGACTTTGTGGACGGCAACGTGTTTGCGCCACGCTTGCAGCACAACGAGCGGGTGCGCGTGCGCACCACCGTCACCACACCTAACCACACGGTGGTGGATGAGACATTCCACGAGGTGGGCTTGCCCATCTCCGAGCGGCGCTTCCTGTTGCCGCAGGACCCGGGTGGCGGTGAACCCAGCCAGGGGCAGAAAGACCTCGCACAGAGTGTGTACTACACGGCTGTGGATCAGTTCCAGGGCGAGGAGCGCACCGGCGCGATGCTGAGTGCCTGGTCGACCATTGATCCGATGCGGGTTGAGGCCGGGCTGGGCAACCTGTTGGTGAATGAGATGGCCGCCGGTGATGACCCACCGGTGCCGCGTACCGGCCTGTTCATTGCCGATGCCACCAACGAGACCCTGACTGGAAACGGCGACTTCTTTGTGTACTCCTCGTTGCTGGCGGGCGCGTCTGAGATTTTCGCCGGCACCATCGGCGAGATTCACGCCGACGCCAACTTTGTGGTGGCCGGCAAGACCGGCCTACTGCCTGGGTTGGGCGATAGCTTCGACCCCAGCTCCTTCGTGTCGGCGCTGGAAGCCTCGATCGGTCAGGACCCGGACACTGGCGCGACTTACTACGACAATGAAGCCGGCGAGTTGCTGCTGTTTAATTTGCGCAACGGCGACGGTCAGTTCGGTTTGCCCTATCTGCTGGCCGGGCGTGTGGATCTGCCGTTCCCGGATGTATATGGCGTCACGCGGGTGGATGATCTGGCGCTGGTGGCCAATGGTAACGGCGGTGTGCAGGTGATCGACATCAGCAACCTGTCTGCGCCGTACCGGGTGGGGTTCATCAAACCCAACGGCTTCGCCCGTGATGTAGTGGTAGTAGAGAACTACGCGTTCATCGCTGCCTCACAGGAAGGCCTAGTGGTCGCGGACATCTCCGATCCGGCCATGCCGATCGTCGCCGTGCTGGATACGCTGGGCGTCGCTAACCGCATCGAAGTGGACGGCAACACGCTCTACCTCACCGACATGGCAGGTGACGGGTTCAACTCGCAGTTGAATATCATCAGCATTGCCGACCCGTTCTTCCCGCGCCTGGTGCGGACCCTGCAGCTTGAGCCGGAGCAGCCGGATCTGGTGCCTGATGGCAGCTACGACGTGACGATTGCAGGCTCCCAAGCCTTTGTCTCGGTGCTCTACTCGGATCAGGAAGATCAGCCCGCGCAGTCGGTGATTGAAGTGATCGACCTGCCCGCGCTGGAAGACCCACGTCTGGATGCGACGACGCCGACAGTGATCCATCGCAGCGCCAGTGGCGAGGACTTTGCCGCCCGCGGCATGAAGGTCGCACGCGGTGGTTTGCAGGTGGCCTCCGGTCGCCGCGGTCTGGGCCGCATTGAGTTGCCGCGCCTCACCGTACTTGACCATATCCCGGGTCGGGATCAAGCCAACGTGAGTACCGCGTTGATCAACGGCATCGAGATCGAATTATCGGACGTGCTGGATGGCGCCGTTGACCTGTCCCAGTTCGTCACCGTGAAAGCGGGCGATCCGCTGATCGGCCCGGACGTCACCGATCTGTTTACGCTGGGCTTCAGCGAGCGCGATGGTCAGCCGTCGCTGCGCTTTGTGTTGTTAACGTTGCAGACCGGCATGATGTTGGACCCCAACACCGAGTACTACGTGCTTCTGGATGCAAGCCTCACCTCGCTTAACTCCCAAAGCCTGGGCAGCGATTACCAGTTTGCGTTCTCCACCTCGCCGGCCGGGGATGCACTGGCGCCGGACATCGTGTCGATCACCCCCGATGTGGGCAGTATTGCTGGTGGCACCCAGATTATCGTGCGCGGCCTTGAGTTTGGCGAAGCACCGGAGCTGTACGTCGGCGGCCAGCGTCTCAGCGTGAGCGAAGTGATCCCGGCCGATGTAGATGATCCGTTCGATCGCATTCTGGCGACCACCGTGGCCAACGAGGCCGGTCCCGCCGCCGTGCGCGTAGTGAACGATGCCGGGCTGGAAGATGTGGCCATCGGCGCCTTCACGTACGTCGACATCCTGACCATCTCCTTTATCGATCCCCCGATTGTGCGGGTGGACCAGTCCGGTCGCGGCGATCGCGTTGCCATCGTGGGGCTGGGTTTCCACGATGGGGTGAGCGTGCGCACTATTCGCAACGACGGCTCCGACATCGAAGTGATTGACACCGTGGATCAGGACCGGTTGCGCCTGCAAAGCGCCGAGCGTATGGACTGGGTGGTGCCCGACTTTGGCGATTCGTTCCGCGGCTTTGTGGATGTTGAGATCAGCGACGACAACGGGCGTCGCTACCTGGTGCCAAATGCGCTGTTCTACGGCCGCCTAACAGTGGACCGTCGCCTGCAGGCGGAGAAGCCGTTTAGCAAGGAGGAGATTGACGAGCTGGTTGGCAGCGTTGACGGGTTTATTCCAGATCCTCTGAAACTCCCGCCGGGGCGCATCGTGTCACTGCAGTCCGATCCGGACCTGCGTCTGCTGTACGTGTTGGGCGAGGGGGTTCTGCGCGCCAGCACCTCGGCGAAGACACGCGATGAATTTGAAACGTATTTTGCGCCGGGCTGGATTTCGCTGGTGCACTACGACCGTGATGCGATCGAAAACGCCGCGCCGGCGCACGGTCTGGGTTACTTTAATTTGCCGCAGGATCTGGTGCCCACGGCCATGTTGTTGACCGACACGCAGTTGTTTGTCACCGCGTGGGGGTATGAGCTGCCGTTTATCGACACCACCTACGAAGATCAGAACGTGCTGCTGGTGTACGACCGTGAGGTACGGTTGCCGGGTGACATCGTTGAGGGCGGTCGCGACCGCGACATCCTGTATGCCCTGCCGCTGAACTTCCAGTCACCGCCGAAGGCAATTGCCAGCGCGGGCAATCTGTTGTTCGTGGCGAACGACAGTGATGGCGTGGCCGTGATTAACGCCAGTGAATCACTGCGCCCGTCCACCATTCGCACCCTCACGACGGGCAACGCCAACGGGCGCACGGTGAATCTTCGGGCCACGACGTTGCAGGTAGTGGGCGAGACCCTGCATGTGGTGGGGGGCGATGGCCGCTTCATGTTCGACATCGCTAACCCGACCATGCCACAGGTGGGCTTCAGCGGGCTGACCAGCCGCTCAGTGGTACTGAACGATGGGCTGAGTCTGGCCACTGGCAGCAATGGTTCGCCGATGTCGCTTTACGATGTGCAGCGCCCAGGCAACCTGAAGCTGCTGGGGCAGTTTGATGAGAACGGCTTCGACCTGCCGGGCGGGGTATTGGGCCGCTCGGGCATCACGACGCTCGGCGCGGTTACCACCAGCGACATGCGCAATTGTGAGTCCAATTCCAACGAGTTCCTGGGGCTGTTTGATCTTAGTCGCCCAGGTGAACTGGTAAGCTTGCTGGACGCCGCGCAACTCACTAACTGCTCACCGGAGCCGGTGCGCACACCGCGCCTGTTGACCGACGATGGGTTGTACGTGGCCAGCTTTGGCTACGACGAAGAGACCACGATTGCGCCGCTGCCGTATGAAGATCCGACCGGTGGTGCCTCCACCTCGCTCACCATGTCGGAGCTGTTGCTGGTCGACACGCTGACGCTGGATCTGGCCTCGGTCGCCCCCGCGCACGAGTCATTGCACGTCCCCACCGGCACCGAGATTGCGCTGCGCTTTACCGAGCCCGTGCAGGTGCCTGACGGGGAGACGTTGCTGGCCTATCTGGCTCAGTACTTGGCACTGATTTACGACGATGGCACCCCCGAGGGTGTGTCCGTGGCGTACGACGCGCAGTTCGATCCGTTGCTGCCCGAGCGCTTGTTAATTCAGCCCACCTCAACATTGCTTGCGAACAGCGATTACCGGGTGGAGCTGTCGGGCGTGCTAGAGAGCCGCCGGACAATAGGGCTGTTTGAACACACCGTGCGCTTCTCCACTGCCGGCTCCAGCGCACCGGCGCCTGAGATTGATACGGTCGAGCAGGGCGTGGTGCTGACCGCCGGCGGCATCATCACCGTGATTGTGCGCGACGCGGATGCACCGGAATTCCTGGTCGGCGATGTGGCTGCGACGATACTGAACAGCGAAGCCATCGACGGCGAACTTACGCGCTACACACTGGATGTCCCGGCTGGGCTGGCCGGTCCGGCCTCGCTGCAGGTGATTAACGCCAACGGTACGCGCGACACGTTGCTGGGCGCGATCCAGTACGTTGAGCCGTTGGAGCTGATCGATGCGGCACCGTCGCAGGGATCGATCAACGGCGGCACTAGCGTTGTCATTACCGGCGCGGGCTTCCGCACCAGCGGCACCAGCGTTGAGGTTACCTTCGGCGGTATTCCTGCGCTGGCCCAAGACATCACCGTGATCGATACCGAGACCATGACCGTGGTGACCCCGCCGGGGCGCATTGGTGTGGTGGACATTACGGTTACGTTGGACAACGGCCAGTCCGGCACCATCGTGAACGGTTTCGAGTATCAGCAGCCGATCCAGGCGAACATCGTCACCGACGGGCGCATCTACGATGTCGCGCTTGATCCCACCGGCACTTTCCTGGTCGGTGCGGCGGGCCAGGCCGGCGTGCTGATCTACAACGTGGACGCATCCACCTTTACCACCGGCTCTGACCAGCCGCTGAACCCGGACGATCTGCGTAACCTGATCGACCTGGACGGTGATGATGTGGATGATCGCATCGTAGCGCAGGTGGGACTGCCGGGCGGCTATGCGGCGCTTGGCGTCGATCTGTTCTTCGAGCGCGGCACCGACCGAGTATTCGTTGCAGCCGCCAAGACCAATACTGACGGCAGCATCGTAGAGGACAGCGCCAAGCTGTTCGTGATTAGCTTCAACGCCTACGACATCGCCGAGTCGACGATTATTGCCGACCTCGACATCCCGGCCGATTTTGCACGTGGGATTGAGGTGGAGAACAATCTGGCAGTGATGGCGGCCGGCGATGCCGGGCTGGCGTTCGTCGATGTGTTCCTGCCCACCAAGGCCTACCTGTCAGCCACCGCGCCGCTGCCCGATGGGCACACTGCGTTGGATGTCACCCGGTTGTCGACCCCGGCAGGTGAGAATTCCTTCTACGCCGTGGCGGCTGGCCAGTTCGACTTTGGCAACAACCGCCTGCTCAACTCGCTGGACAGCAGCACCGGCGGCCTGCATCTGATGGAGCATCGTCCGGGCGAGGGCTTTGTGGTGACCGGCAGCGTGGCCGTGCCATCCAGCCGCGTGGTGGTGGATGGCGATTTCGCTTACCTGGCGGCGGGTGACGGCGGCATGGTGGTGGTGGACATCTCCGATCGCACTGCACCGGTGATTGTCTCGCGCGTAGTGGACGCGGGCTTTGTTTACGACGTGGACGTCAGCGGCAACATCGCGTATCTGGCAGTGGGCACCGCGGGCATCATCACCGTCGATGTGACCAACCCGGCCGTGCCGCTGATCAGCGCGGGCATGGAGGCGTTCGGCAGCAGCACGATTGAAGTTGCTATGGCCAGCCCGTTTGCGGCGTACAGCGCAGGTTGGGACAGCACCCTCGGCGGCGTGGTGCAGGTCACCCCGGATGTAGTGCTGAAGATTCACACGGTTGATCCGCGCAACGGCATCCTGGATCTGGATGCGTTGGGCGAGCTCACCCTGTTTGTGCGCTTTAACAAAGCGATTGATCTGGAGCCGGACAACCTCAACCGCTTTGGATTACTGGACGGCAACGGTGTGGCATTGCCGCTGACGATCGAAATCATCAACAACGACGCCATTCTCACGGTGACGGACTTCAGCACGCTCACGGTGGGCGAGTTGCTCACGTTGGTGGTTGAGGCTGGCGTGCAGTCGGTGAAGCCGATTGACGAGGACACCTCGCTGGTGCTCTACGAGCTGGCGCAGGAGCAACGCTTTACCCTGACCTACCGCGGCGACCGCCCGGATGATTTGTTTATCGATGCGGTAGTGCCGAGGCGCACGCAACTGGCGCAGGCAATACAGCTGACGGTGTCGGGCATTGGTATCCCGACTGACGCCGCACGGGTGCAGTTGTTTGTCGGCGATCTGCCGGTAGATATTCTGGACATCCAGAGCAACGACGACGAAGAGCGCGCCGCGATTGTTACCGGCCTGGTGCCACCGATCTACCAGCCGGGCCTGTATGACGTGCGCATTGCCGTCGAACGTGACGGGCTGTGGGAGGAGGCGACCTTGTACGGTGGTTTGGCCGTGGACGCACCGCTCGCATTCGATACGCTCAGCCCGCGCTGGGGGCCGGTCGGCGGCGGCACCACGGTGACCGTCACCGGACAGGGCTTCGAGCCAGGCACTACGGTGAGCGAAGGGATTAGTGTGCTGATCGGCTCGGTGCCGGTCGCCAGCGTGAATGTGTTCTCCACCACGCGCATGCAGATTGTGACGCGCGGTGGCCCGGTGGGGCTGAACGATGTGGTCGGGACCGATCGGTACGGAAACACTGCCATCCTTACTGGGCGCGATGGCTTCGGTTACGGACTGAAGCAACTGGCAAGCCAGCTGGGTGGCAGCGTGTCGCCTTCGGATGTAGTGATCGATCGGGAAACCGGCTTGGCCATCACCAGCGGCGGCTACGTGTTCGAAGGGCATGAGATCCGCCTGTTCGACGGCGTGCCTTTCCCCGACACCGTGATGGCCGCCACCTTTGATGTGCAAGACCCCTCCAACCCGTTGCTGGTGGGCGGTGTGCCCGCATTGCCATCCGGCGCCGACGGCAATGCGCTGATCGGGCGTATCGCCGAGAAGCTGGTGCTGGAAGGCGAAGGGCAGGATCGGGAGCTGACCGAGGACGAGGAACGCCGGCTGCAGGAGCTGTCTAGTTCCGAGTTGCCGCTGGCCATCGATTCGATCCGTGTGCATCCGACGCTGGAGCTTGAAGAAGGCGTCATGCGCAAGCGCCTATATGTGGCGCAGGGCAGTGGCGGTGTCACCCGATTGAATCTGGATGAGGCGAACGGACTGCAATTCCTGTCGCGTCAGTTGTTCGACTCGGACGTTGATCACACGGGTGATCTTCTGCGCTGGGGACAAAATGTATTCGCGGCACGCGGCCCGGTCGAGCCGCCGAATCAGCCACCGCGCGAGCCCTGTCAGCGTGCGCTTGGCCCAGTCGCCGGGGATACCAGCGAGGTCGAAAGCCTTAACTACTATGATCTGACGGACCCGTTCAGAGCCGGCAGCTTTGCCGGGCTGAGCGGCGGTAACGCGATTACCCGCGATGAGCAGTGGCTGTACGCAGGTGGTCTGCGGCGTGGTTACATGTGGAACACTGCCGAGCAGTGCGCTTTGTTCCGCGCGTTCACCGCGGCCAAGGTTGGCGATGCGGGTAGCGCACGCGTCACTGCGGTGAATCTGTTCGATCAAGCCCTGACGCGCGACTACAACTTCGACAACAACGTGGCGGACATTGTGTCCTACGGCGAGTACCTGGTGGTCGCGCTGGCTTCCGGCGGTGTGCAGATTGTGCACAAAGAACGTCCGGATCAGCGCGTCGACGTGGTGATCGACGGCACCTTGCAGGACAATCCCGGCCGTGCCGTTGGCCTGCGCCGCTACGCCAACCTGCTGTTTATCGCTGCCGACGGCGGTGGCCTGATCGTGCTTGACCTGGCCGACCCGGAGTCGCCGGTGGTGGTCTCGGCGGGTAACACCGAGACGGTTGAGTCAGCCGACGTATTTAAAGACCGGGCGATTGCAGGCTCCGGCGCCGGTGGTTTGCTGGTGTTCCAGATGCCGCATGCCTTCGTCACCGACACCTCACATGATGAAGGTGCGTTGATCAGCGAAGGCGCCGGTCTTGAGGTGCGGTTTAACGAGCGGGTAACGATCGAGTCGCTGGAGCAGC
The DNA here is from genome assembly GCA_965369325.1 of uncultured Gammaproteobacteria bacterium. Classification (GTDB taxonomy): domain Bacteria; phylum Pseudomonadota; class Gammaproteobacteria; order Steroidobacterales; family JBCBZW01; genus CBDUQI01. Next base: position 2,260 of record CBDUQI010000081.1, on the reverse strand, counting down.
CGGGTGCGATGAGCGTGCTGCGCACGGATACGGGTGCGCTGGTTGCCCACACGCTGACACCACTGGATCAGATCGAGAATCACGCCGAAGTGTTCCAGATTGATTTCGCCCGTGAGGCCGGCGTGGGTTATGAGGTGCGGGTGGATGATGCGCGCAACCTGCGTAGCACCGCGCTGTGGCAGCCGTTCGTGTTGCGTCTGCAAGCCGCCGCCGCTGGCGCGTTGCAGCCGCGTATCGACACCGTACAAAACGGCGCCTTCCATCGTGGGTTGAGCGATGAAATTCTGATCGAAGGCGACGGCTTCCGTGGCGATCAGCCGCCGCTCGTGTTTGTCGATCAGTTTGAAGTGCCGGTGCAGTGGCAGAGCGAGCAGTTGCTGCGCATCGCCCCAGGCGCACTGGAGCTGCTGCCGCTGGACAATGGCGAGCATCACCTGCGGGTGATCGACAGTGGCCTCACCGCGGCGATGCCGGGCGCGATTATTATTGGCGAAGATCCAGGACTGGCACAGTTTGAGCTGACGCCCACCTCTGGCTCTGATCGCGGTGGCGCCCAAATGCGCGTGACCGCCAGCCAGTCGGTGATTCTGCCGGGCGCCAAAGTGATCATGCGCTCGCGCACGGGCATCACCGAGATCAGAACCGAAATCTCCGACAGTGGCGTAGCCAACGTTGACCTGGTGGACAACGTGGAGACGTTGAGCGAATTCACGTTCACTCTGCCAGGCGTGATCGAACCGGACTTGTTTAACGTGTTTCTGGCGATCAACGGTGTTGAGTACCTGGTGGGCCAGTTCTCCTACACCATTGATGGTGGGCGCTCGATCGATCTGCCGAACTACCCGCCCATGGTCATGGGCGCCGCGCAAGTGGTGGGCGACCTGCTTTACGTGGGCGTAAGCGACGGCGTTGAGCCGACTAGCGATAACCGCTTCCTGATGCCGTCTGGGTTCGAAATCTACGACATCAACATCTGGGACCGCCCGGTGCGCTTGGGTCAGCTGCGTACCGATCAGCCGGTGACCGGCGTCGCCGTGCTGGATGAGACCGCGTACCTGGCCAGCGGCAGCGACGGCATGCTGGTGGTGGATGTGGTGGACCCGGAGAACCCGCTGCTGGTGACCAACTTCCCGGTTCCGGGCAACCGCGCCACCGACGTGGCGGCCAATCCGCAACAGCGGGTGCTGGCATTGTCCGTGGCCAACGATCTTGGCACCGGCTATCTGCGCTTCTTCGATCTGGATGATCCGGAGTTCGATCCGCCAGATAACTACGACACCATTAACTTCAACGACGGCGACCTGCTGGGTGAGCCGTTGGAAATCCAGTGGCTGGGCGATGAGCTGTACGTACTGCTGCTGCGTGATGGGCAGTTGTACGTCGTCGTGATCAACGGGTTCGAAGCGCCGATCAGTTACACCGTGAGCGCGATCGAGCGCGCCGACCAGGCCAATGACAGCGCCTCCTTCCAGGTGCAGTACGGGCAGATTGCCGTCACCACCGGGGAGGAGTACCTGGTGCTGCAAAGTGACGGTGCCGGTGGTTTCGATACTGTGTACTGGCAGCAGAATGACGATGCGGAGTTGCTCGCGAACGGCGGCGCGTTGTTTATCTCCAACGACCAGGGGATCGACAATCGCAACACGACGGATCTGGTGGTCACTTCCATCAACCCGGGTGCCGGCACTACGCTCTCGCCGAGCGACGTTATCTCGGTGCAGTTCAGCGATCTGATTAACACCGGCGACGGCGTGCACGAGCTGTCGGACGTGATCGAGGTTCTGGACGACACCGGTACACCACTGCCCGTCGATGCTTACCTGCTCACCGGCATTAATACCTTGAGTGGTGGCATCGTCGAGATCGCCTTCACCGAGACACTGGCGTACGCCGGGCCGATTACAGTGGTGATTGGCGACGTGCTGGATCTGGGCGGTCGCACGCTGCTGCAGCCGCTGAACCTCAGCTACGAACTGGGCGCGGCGCAGCGGGTACAGATCGACCGCGTCGGCCGGGTAACCGATGATGTGGTGGGTGAGCACTTCTTCCACGGCGACGGCACCGAGATAGCCGCGTTGGTCGGCGCCGGCTTTGGCACCGAGCCCAACGATCTGAGCATCACTGTGGGCGATGTCATCATCGCTACCGGCGACATCCAGTCGGTCACCGAGAACGAAGTGCGCTTTGCCATGCCGGAGTTGCATCTGGGGCTAATCAGCACAGTCTTGAGCGTTCAGGTAGACATCGGCGGTGTGAACAC
>CBDUQI010000080.1:0-23006 GCA_965369325.1 uncultured Gammaproteobacteria bacterium | reverse complement strand
CGAAGATCGCCACGCGGTTGCCTTCAACTTCATTGGTGGAGGTGTAGACCGCGCCTGGGGCGAGTGCGGCGTCGCCGGCAATGGCGGCGCCCGCAGTGAGACAAAGCGCAGATACCGCCGTGGTGAGTGCAAGGGGGAGAGTACGAGTCAACATGGTGAGTTCCTTCATGGTTTGGGGGAGAAAACACCCACCGGGCACGAGGACAATTGAGGGGGGAAGTCCTCGTGCCGCGATGGGAACAGAGGGTTACGTCATCGCAAAGCTGGGGGCGAATATACGGCGGCAGATTTTCCCTGCAAGCGCGGGTTCTGCCGCCAAGCGGCTGATTTGGAAAGACCTAGCGGCTAATCGCCTGATTCGTTGGGCGCTATGCAATTGTGAAAAGCTGGTATATAAATCTGTAGTTGGCCCCTGGTGGCGGTGTTCGGCGGAAGGTTGCGTGCGCAACGGCGGTGCATCGGCGTTTCACCAGGCGCTATAGATCTGTGAAGTTCGGATGTTATAGGTAGGTTGGTCGGCGGCGTGGTGCCACTTGGCCGGTCGGGGAGATCCGGAATGACGAATTGGGACGACTTTCGCTATTTTCTGGCGCTGGCGCAGTCGGGCAATCTGTCGGCGGCGGCGGTGAGCATGCAGGTCAGTCAGCCGACGATGGGGCGGCGTATCAAAGACCTGGAGTCCAAGCTGAACGCCAAGTTGTTCGAGCGGCGCAGCGTGGGCTATGTGCTGACCTCAGCGGGTGAGAAGATTCGCGATCTGGCCGCGCAAATGGAAGCAGAGGCCATGGCGATTGAGCGCCGGGTCGCCGGCACCGATACGCGTCCCACGGGCCGGGTGTGTATCGCCGCCACCGAAGGTCTGGCCAAGTATTGGCTGGTGCCACAACTGGCGGCGCTGAAGCAGACCACCCCCGGGTTGGATATTGAGCTGGCAGTCGGGATTCCCATGTCGGACCTGCTACGCCGCGAGGCGGATGTCGCGCTGCGCATCGGCACACCAGGCTCTGACCAACTAGTGGGGCGCAAACTGGGTCGGTTGACGGCTGGACTGTACGGCTCGCCCGCGTATCTGGATGCACACGGCGAGCCGGTCTCGTTGAAGTCGCTTGGGCAACACTCCATTATCGAATCGCAGCGTACGATTGAGGACATACCGCAGGCGCGGATCTTGCGTCACCACGCTCGTGCCGCCCGTGTTGCCTTTCGCTCCGATCACGTCGACACGCAAATGGCGGCGGCCCGGCAAGGATTGGGATTGGTTCCGTTACTTGCCTACATGCGCTGGGGGGCGCCTGAGCTCAAGCGTGTGCTGGTGAGTGCCTTTGATGTGAAGCTGGATTTGTGGCTGCTCACGCATGAGGATCTGCGTGAGTCCGCCCGGATTAGGGTGGTGCTCGATTTTATCGCCGACGCGTTTCGTCGGGACATGGCAGCATTGAATGGTGAGGGCGACGCCATGCCAGTGTGGGCTGCCCCGAGCTGACGGCGGCACGACACTTGGGGCTATGATACGCAGGGGCCGGCACACGCGGGCCACTACCAACAGGCCGGCCGAAACAGGTCAGGACCAACAGGGAGCACAGTGATGGGGGCTTTACGTTTGTTTCTAATGGCTATGGGAACCATAGCGATATGCAGCGCAGCCAGCGCCGGGCCACGCGACAGCCAGCTGATCAATCCGTTTGAAGCGTTGACCGCCACGGTGATCAACCCGGACAAACCCAACGCGGACGCGCAGCCGCGACCGGCACCGCCGGGGCCGCAGGTGGTGCGTAGTTTTGGGTTTGGCAACTGGCCATCTGCGCACTTAACAGCAGGCTGTGCGACGCTGCACGATAGTTACTGGACCCAGGGACTGCACCCCTCGACAGACAAGTCGGCAGATCATCCCGACAACATCGCATACCATACCTGGCATCCCGCGATCACCAGTCATCCGCAGAGCGGTGAGGTGTGCGACTTTGGTCACGAGCACGGCTTTGACCCCACTCACGCGCCCGCCGAGGTGTTTGCCCTGTCCGGTGGTTGGCCCGCTTTTGGTTATGCGGCGGAGATGGCGGGCGGCCCTCGGCACGAGGATCACGTGGGGCACAAGATAACCGTGGCGCACTTTCGCGCAGGGATTGGAAACGGCGCGGGCTCGGAGCCCATGTTTGATGCCGGTTTCCAATGCGACTGGCTGTCCAAAATCCACCAGGGCTCCTTCAGCATGGACGCCTTCTCAAATCATCTGCACGAGTATTTCCTCACCCTGCGCTGTCTGGACGGACGCAATGCACAGGGCGTGATGGATGGGGCAACCGTTGGCACCGAGTTCTCGGTAAAGCTCATGTACACCTACGGGTTGCCCAACCAGTTTATCGAATCTAATTGCAGCCCGGCCTCACACAACGGGTTTGCCGCGCAGATCTTCGACTACGACATTTTGCTTGATCCGGACGGGCAACCTTTAATGCCAGCGGCGCAGACATCCCCTATCGGCAACCATGCCACCAATCATCGTGGCTTTGTGTGTGCATCCGCGGTGGTGTGGAAGCCGATGGATGAGGTGCGCGAGGTGGACTTATGGACAGAGCTGATCAAGATCAATCGCAACGATGGGTCTACCGTGATCACCATCCAGCCCTACTACATCGTGAAAAATCCGGCGCGGATTATTCAGTCGTACAACGCAGAGGCGTTCGAGACGCCCAGTCAAGTCGTACGCACGGTCGATCTTTGCTACAAGCCGGATGGCACTCGCGAGCCGTTTCACCTGTGTGCAGGAGCGCCCTCACCTAAGCCGGCAGACTGGCAGGGCTGGGAAGATCCACGCTCCCCATTTAATGGTACGTTGCGCGGCGTTAACTTCAAGGCCTCACACTTGTCCAATGCCGGGCAGGCGCGTGATTTTTGCACTAATGCTTTTGGGCGCGAGGTGAACGACGCACCGCCTTGTGAGGCGGGCAACATTCAGCAAACGGCGGCGACTTTCGATAACCACTGGAACGATGGAGCCTACGCTTTCAACGGGCGCAGCGGGAACATCCAGGGCTCCATCTGGGCAGAAGATCCGCGCGGCAACCGGTTTGAGGCGGTCGCGAATGCGGACGGCAGCTTTACACCGCTGGGTATTGGTTTCGAGTTTGTGGTGGATAACCGTGATCCTGATGATGATCTGGATGGGCAGCCGGATGGCGCACATATTCGCGGCAAAAACTAGCTGTGAGTGGATGCTGACGCCGGGCTTGGCGCGGCATCGATAGTCCGCAGTCCGCCGCGGGGCGATTGCTGGAGAACGATATGGCGGAAAGGCGAAAAAAGCGTGGCGCTGGGCGTCGTGCTCGCCAGGCGCAACGCACGGGCGGCGTCTCGCAACCGCCCTGGCGGCAATTGCAGTTCCCGTACTCACCAGCGCAGGTGCTCAGTGAGGACCAGATCGAGGCGATCCATATTGCCTCACTGCGCATTCTGGAAGAGCAGGGTATCGTGTTTTTGCTGGCGCGGGCACGGACGATCCTCTCACAAGCAGGCGTAGCGGTACCTAAGGACGGAAACCGGGTGCAGCTGGATCGCGATTTTGTGCTGGAGGCTATCGCCAAAGCGCCCTCTCAGTTTGCCTTGCATGCGCGCAATCCGGCGCATTCACTGCAAATGGGCGGGCGCTTTGTTAACTTCTGCTCGGTTGCGAGTGCGCCTAACGCGAGCGATCTTGATCGCGGTCGGCGTACAGGAAATCGGGCCGACTTCCAGAACTTTATTCGCCTGGGCCAGAGTCTGAACATTATCCATATGTTTGGTGGCTACCCGGTAGAGCCGGTGGATATCGATCCGGCTGTCCGCCATCTGGATGGCATCTACGATCTGCTCACTTTGAGCGACAAGCCTTTTACCGTGTACTCGCTAGGTCGCCAGCGCAATCTTGATGCGATCGAAATGTTGCGCATCGTGCATCGATGGAGTGATGAGCAACTGGATGCGCATCCGGGCATGAGCACCATCATTAATTCCAACTCACCGCTGCAGCTGGACGAGCCTATGCTCACTGGCATTATTGAGATGGCGCGGCGGAATCAGGTAGTAGTGCTTACGCCGTTTACACTGGCGGGCGCGATGGCACCGGTGACGCTTGCCGGAGCGCTGGCACAGCAAAATGCCGAGGCGCTGGCGGGGCTGGCGTTTGCGCAGACTGTACGCGCTGGCGCGCCGGTGGTGTACGGCGGGTTTACCTCTAATGTGGATATGAAGTCGGGTTCGCCGGCCTTTGGTACGCCGGAGTACATGTTAGCGGCGCAGGCCAGCGGGCAGTTGGCGCGGCGTTACGGTTTGCCGTACCGTTCGTCCAATGTGAACGCCGCTAATAGTGTGGATGCGCAAGCGGCCTACGAATCGGTGTTCTCTTTGTGGGGCGCGATCACGGCGCAAACCAATATGCTGATGCATGGCGCCGGTTGGCTCGAAGGCGGGCTGTGCGCCTCGTTTGAAAAAATGGTGCTGGATGCCGATTTGCTCCAGATGGTGGCTGTGTATTTGCAGGGGATTACGGTGGATGAGCAGTCGCTGGCGCTGGATGCCATCGCTGATGTTGGGCCTGGTGGACATTTCTTCGGCACCGAGCACACGCAGGCACGTTACGAGCGCGCGTTTTATGCGCCGCTGATTTCTGACTGGCGCAATTTCGAATCATGGGATGAGGCGGGTCAGCCACAGGCGCATCAGAAGGCGAACGCCATCTACAAGCAACTGCTGGCCGAGTATCAGCCGCCCCCGCTCGATCCGGCCATTGATGAGGAGCTGGCAGCTTTTGTTGCGAAGGCGAAGGAGCGACCGGTGTCGGGGCCAGCGAGTGGTGGAGCTCGCTCATGAATCAGACGGCCGGCATCTCGCTGCGCGCGGCCATGGTAGCCGTGGTTGTCGCCGCGCTGGTGGGTGTGGTGGCATCCCTGGCGATCCGCCCGCCCGGGCAGGCGCGTGCGCCGGTGGTAAGCGGCGAGGCAACTGCAGCTACCGAGACGATTAACTGGAAGTTGGCGGGCGCGTTCAATACGACGCTGCCGGTCCTCGGAGAGTCGATCCTGTTTTTTGTCGATACCCTGGCAGCCGCCAGCGGCGGCGCGCTGAAGATGAAAGCGTACGAGCCCGGTGAGCTGGCGCCCGCCTTTTCGATTACCGATGCGGTGCGTGAGGGTAAAGTGCAGGCTGGCATTACCTGGGTGGGTTACGATCAGGGGCGGATTCCGGCGGCGCCACTGATCGCATCCGTTCCATTCGGATTGGAGCCGTGGGAGTACATGGCCTGGTGGTATGCGGCAGGTGGTCAAGCGTTGGGCGAGGCGATGTACCAGCCACATGGTGTGCACCCGGTACTGTGCGGGCTGATCGGCCCGGAAACTGCCGGATGGTTCGCCCAGCCGATTGAGTCCACTGAGGATATTGACGGGCTGAAAATCCGCTTTTCCGGTCTGGGCGGACGCGCGCTGCAGCGGTTGGGAGCTTCAGTCACCATTTTGCCTGCGGCGGAGATTTTTCAGGCATTGGAAAAAGGGGCGATCGATGCCACGGAGTTTTCCCTGCCTGCGATAGATCAGTTGCTGGGATTTGGTCGGGTGGCGCAATACAACTATTTTCCAGGTTGGCATCAGCCCTCATCAGCGATGCACCTGTTGGTGAATCTACCGCTGTGGCAGTCGCTGCAGCCGGCCACCCGTCAGGCCATCAATACGAGTTGCATGGCAAGCGTAACCCACAGCCTGGCAGTAGCCGAGGCTTCGCAGGGGGCTGCGGTGCGCGATGCGGCGGCCGCTGGCACCAAGAACCGGCGCTTGCCGCCGGAGACGTTGGCCGAGTTGGCGCGTGCGGTACACGAGGTACTGGATGAGGAGGCCGCCAAGGACGCCCAGTTCGCTCGCGTGCTCAACTCGCAACGCGAGTTTTTTTCCACCTACGCACACTGGAAGCATTTGGGCTATCTCCCGCGCGACTTTGCGAGTGCGCCCTAGTCCTGGGCTTGCCTGCTCGATTGCAACACCACAATCGGTGCCCTTCAATGACCCACAGGGTCATTCCGGGCCCATCCCTGTCAAGCTTGGTCACGGCCGGTCATTGATGGCCAACATCGCGTGATATCCCATGAATTTCTAATCAAACCAATCACCTTGGTCTAGGGTTTACTCGCACTTGCCTGACTTCAGCGGCTCGCCGTTGAGTGCCGGACAACAACAAGAACTTCCGGGCAAGCGCTGCTCATAAACATCCTTGGGTTACGCAATCTTGCGAATCGACCGGCGACGGATCGGCCGCGTTATCAATTATTTAAGGACCTCCCAATGGATTCCCAAACCAACCCCCCCGAGATGGCTTCTGCCAGAGCAGGTGCTCTTGCAAGTGTCAGCGCCATAATGGCGTCAGTGGCGATGATGGCAATAACTGTGCCATTGAACACGGCAATGGCGCAGACTTTCAGTGAGGTGCCACAAAGCGGTGGCGTGAATGCCCCTAGCCTGCCTGGCGATCTGAATTTTGGCGGCGACTCGCCCGACCTCAAGGACGTGGACTTCGGCGACTTGGATGGCGACGGCGACCTGGATATCTACGTGTTTGCCAGCGATCGCGAAGGTGCCAGCGAGCACCTCGATCGGATATTGCTGAACGGGAATGTCACCGGTACGCCGGGCGCATTTTTCGAAATCCCGTTAAGCGATGCCCTTGGCAACCCCCTGATACCATCATCTGAATTCGACTCTACCGATATCGCATTTCTCACGACCGGCCAACGCACCTACGACGGTGATCTGGTGGATGTGGATGGCGACGGCGATCTTGATGTGCTGCGCACCGATATCTCCGGCGCCTATCTGTTGCTGAACAACGGCAACGCCACGTTCGAGTTCGAGCCAACACTGATGCCGAGCAAACTTGCGATCGAGACGGGTGCCGGTATCGCCAACTTTGATGGCATCGGCGCAGTAGGGTCGATTTACTTCGACGGTGTGGATACCGCCGACTTCGACGGCGACGGCGATCTGGATGCCATCGTCACCAGTTACAACGCAGGTGAAAACCTGTACCTGATCAACTGCTGGAACTCACCGGGTGGGGGCGCCAGTCGCTGCCTTGCCAGCGAGGGTTTCGCCATTGGGAATGTGGACGGTGATGTCTTCGATACACTCTCGGCCGACCAGACCCACGGCGTAGTCACCGGCAACATCGACATTGGCGTCGCGCCCGATTTGCCGGATGTGTTCGTGACCAATACCACCTCCGGGGTGTCCAGCAAGTTGCTGCGTAACACTGGCTTGTCTGGCGATGGTACCGGCCGGGTGATCTTTGTTGACGTGACCGGCGCCAACATGCCCGCCGGGGCGCTTAATGAGCGCACTGCAGTTGATGCCGAACTGAGTGATCTGGACGCCGACGGCGATTTGGACCTGTACGTGGTGAACCGCAATCAGGACAACACGCTGTACTGGAATAACGGCGTGGGCGTGTTCACCGCGCTGGGCGCAGGCCTGCCGGCGTTGCCCGCAGGCGATGTCTCCACCTATGACCTGGTTGTCGCCGACTTTGACGATGACGGCGATCTGGACGTGATGGAGGCCCAGGGCGAGAGCGGCTCGGCCACGATCAACAACCGACTGCTTCTAAACGCAGGTGGCACCAACGGTGGTATGAGCTTTGTCGTCGATCCATTGCCGTTCGGCCCCGCGCCGTCGCACCGCCTGACCATTTCCGCGGGCGACTTTGACGGCGATACAGATATCGATATCGTGGGTGGCGATTTCGCCAGTACCAATGTCTTTTTGTACGAGAACAACCTCTACGACCCGGTGGATCAGGACATCGACCTGGTGGTAACGGTGGACAAAACGGGCAGCATGTTGACCGACGATCGTATTGGCCTTGCCCGCAGCGCTGCCAAATCTGTGTTCGGTGCCAAGAACGGGACCGACAGGATCGCGCTAAGTCAGTTCGTGACCGATACGCCTGAGACCCAGGTGTTGCTTGATCTGGCGGCCAATCCGAATCAGTTTCTGTTCGATCTGGTGGTCGATGGGATAGTGGCTGACGGTGGTGCCACCTCTGCTGGCTCCTCGCTGGCCGTGTCGCTTGAGGCACTAACCGATCCGATGTTGCAGATTCCGTTCAAACCTCGTGCCATGCTCATCATCACCGACGGGCAGCACAACACCAATCCGTTGCCGGGCGATGTGATTAATGCCGATTACGGCGGTGTATGGCCCACCGGGATCAACTACAACGTGGTGAGTATCGCCAATCAGTTGAACGAGGAATTCAGCAACATCGTTACTCACGGAAGTAACTTTTATTATTCAGAGGCGGCACTTGATCTGGTGGAGTACGCGGCCGATGCCGAGTCCGACAGCACCGGCAAACTGGTGCTGGATGTGCAGACCGCATCCGGATTGGCAACGCCTATATCGCGGCGCGATGCCAGCGACTTGAACCTGAAGGCGGCCATCGGGCTGGCACAAATGGGGCCTAACCACCGGCGCTTGCTAACGGCTCGTGATGGTCATGTTAGTGCGATCGAAATGCCCGCCCGCCAGGTGGTCAGAACGCACGGCGATCCGGCGCCCTGGAGCATGGATTTTGCCGTTCCGCAATCGGCGATTGGTGTGCTGGCCAGTGCAGAAAAACCGGTGAGCGCCACGTTGGCGGTCTACAACAACCGGATGCAGAAGCTGGGTGAGACGCGCGTCAAGGTTGGCACCCAACCGGGCTTTATCGGGATGCGCAGTAGCGTGCCCAACATTGTCGCCGCCAAGCTCACCTATGACGGTGATGCTCGCGAGGTGGTGCATCAGGTGTTCCAGCATCCCTCGAGCAGTCAGGACCAGCCGATAGTCGCGGGCGATGACGTGACGGAGTTCCACGTGTTTCAGATCGTCAGCGATGATCGTCAGTTCCGAGCCAGTCTTACCTGGGAGAACGCTGGCAGCAGCGCCAGCCTGACCCTTATTGATCCGGCCGGCAACGAGATTGATCCGGCGAATGATCCGCGCGTGGATTTTAACGGCGGCTCCGTGTTCCAGGTGATCAAGGTAAAACGGCCGACGCCGGGGGTGTGGACAGCGGTTGAGCAGCGCCCGCGGGATGAGCGCACGTTTGTCTCTGTACTGGCGACCAGTGGCCCGGTGAACAGTAGCGGACTGGAACCGGCCGACCCTGTACTGTTCGACGTCTCGCCCGCCGCGTTCCAGAACTTTCCGCTGGAGACGTTGCTGATCGATGTAACCTTGCCGCCGGGCAGCCGCGGCGTGTTTGCGCTGGTGGAAGATCCGGAGGGCCGGTTGTTCGAACTGGACGCAGCGGATCTTGGTGACGGCAATTTTGTGCTGGCTTTGGATGACACCCGTTTGACCGGCGCCTACGACTTTCGCGTGTTTGCGGAGATTGGCGTGGCCAGTCGCGGTGGCACGCGAACCGCCACGCGGCGAATCTCGGTACCGGTTAGTTCGCCCGAGCAGGGCGAGGTGTGTGATGCACTCTCCAGCTTGTCGGCTGATGCCAGCGGTGGTGTGGCCGATGGCCAGGGCCTGATCGAGCTGATTGCCAAGTTCATCGATTGCGATGGTAATCCGGTGCGCGCGGAGCCGAGCGATATTCAGTTCGCAACTACACTGGGTGATTTCGTCGGTGAGGTTAAACAGCTGGAAGAGGGCGTCTTCAGCCGTTTGCTGCTGGCACCCACAGTGCCGGGGACCGCAGTGGTGGATACCAGCATCGACGGTCGTCGCATTTTGCCAACCGCGTCGATCGATTATGTGGTGGGCGCGGTAGACCCAGATGCCACTGAGTTCAAGCTGGCCAATTCAGAAGGCTACGTGAACGTTGGCGGTGCTGCCACGGCTAACATCGAGGTGATTCCTGCGGACAGTGCAGGCAATCGATTGGGCCCGAACGAGGATGTGCAAATTTCAATTGCACCGCAGTCCACGGTCGGCGGCGACATCATCGGCCCGAACGTCAGTGCGGATGGCGTGTACGCATTCCAGGTAGTACTGAGCGCGCCGTTCCCGCCCTCCGGCACATTGGTGGTGGCCGGCGAGGTGAATGGTGTGCCGCTGTCGCAGACGGTCTCAGCTGGCATCGTGGATGCGGATGACATTGATGGTGACGGCTTTGAGGCAGATGTCGACAATTGCCTGACCATTGCCAACCCGAATCAGATTGATGCGGATGGTGACGGTTTTGGGAATGCATGCGATGCGGATCTGGATAACAATTGCAACACCGACTTCGACGATCTTGCAGCGCTGAAGCAATTGTTCTTCGGCAACGATCCAGTGGCCGATCTAAATACCGACGGCAACGTTGATTTCGGCGATCTGTCGGCCATGAAGCAACTGTTCTTCATGGTCCCTGGGCCTAGCGCACTCAGCGCGATGTGTAACGGCGCCTGACCGGCGTTTGTATTGGCGGTGGGTCGCTACGGCCCACCGCCTTTTTTTGCGCCCGCGCTTTTTCTGATGAACCGCGGTAGCTGAGTGTCCCATGATAAAATCCTTGCTGTTCTTCTACAGGGAGTGTTGATACATGGACAGACGTAAATTTCTTCATCACGGCGGCGTGGCCGCCACGCTGGTTGCGCCTACTTTGCTGGGTGGCAGGGCGCACGGCGCCAGCGCTGGCATGCCGAATGCCTGGGCGCCTGAGACCGCCGCGATCGCCACCGACGTGCTGGCAGGCGGCGAGCTGTCGGGACCGGGCGATGCCACCTTTCAGTCCGGCGCGCGCGCGCAGTCGATTCTGGTGGCCGCCTCTGATGCGCCGCCCAGTCTGCGCTCGGCGGCAGACTATCGGTGCGACGGCACTAACGATCAGGAGCAGATTAATGCCGCGGTGGCATTTCTGGGTAGCCGTGGTGGGCTCGTTCAACTTACCGAGGGTACCTTTAACTGCACCGGCGCGGTGCGCCTTGGGCGTCGGGTGGCGTTGTTCGGCAAAGGCCGGGCAAGCATTCTTAAGGCGCACGGCACCTGGCTGGCGCACGATGGCAGTGAAGGCGGTGGGGTCATCGAGCCGCAAGACGATGGCATCGACAAGATAACCGTGGCGCACTTGGCCATTGATGGCAATCGCTACAACAATGCCGATGTGCGTGGCATCTACGCCAATATCGTGACCAGGGCGAACTTTGATGAGTTCTCCGATGCGGCGCATACCTATGCCGATCTGTACATTCACCGCACCCGGCGCCACGGCATTCACCTCACCGGCTCGCACTCGCGCGCCAACAAGTTAAGCCGCATTCGCATTATTAACGTGGGCGACGACGGCGCTGGCCGCACCGGGGTGGGCTATCAAGCCAACGGCTACCAACTTGAATGCAATGACACCTCGGTCTCGCAGTGCGAGACCGGCTCGGCCTCAGGCAATGGTTTTTGGCTGGACGGCGCCAACAACCGTCTGACCAATTGCAAAGCATGGTTCTCGGAGCTAACCGGATTTCAGGTGCGCAATTGGCGTTTGCAACTGACCGCGTGCGAGGCGCAGGACAATCGCGAGCACGGCTTCTACATTACCTCCGGGCCGACGACGCTGGTGAGTTGTCACGCCGATTCGAACAGTTGGGATTCCTCATCGCCGCAAAGTGCGTATGACGGGTTCCATATTCCGTGGGGTAGCCGCATCCAGCTCATCGGATGCAGCGCGTACGACAAGAACGAAAGCTCGCGCGGGTTCTGGCAGCGCTACGGGTTCTACCTGGGCTCCAGCGCTGATCAGTGCCAGGTAATTGGCACTGTGCGAGACAACGTCAGTGGCGCAACCGGCGGCTCGGGTGCAAGCAGCGCAAGCAATTTGCTCATGGTCAACGGCTGAGCGCAGAGCAGGTTCACGGGGTCGCCCCGGCGGGTTGCCGGGGCGATCACCGACACGGGGCGAGCTGGGTGTTGTGATAAACGCTGGCCCCCCGTGGCACACCCCGCTCAGCGGCGTTGCTCGTTGGTGGCGACAAAAACGACATAAATAGACGGCAATCATTGATGTGTGCCTAGAGACGAGGTGAATCTGCACTAAAACCAGGGTCAGCGTTTGGTCATGAATTGATCGGCACGCGGTCATGAGTTGAGTCGGCCGGTTGGGCAAACTGCGCTCCGTCGCTGAGGGCAACAACGCCTGAAGCGCGTTCCCCCAACTGAAAATTTTTAAAGGACTTATCTCATGCGCAATTCAATCTTCGCTATTTTCGCTATCTTTCTGGGCACACTTGGTGCCGTCCCGCAGGCAATCGCCAGCGAGCAGCAGGCCGGCCCCCGTGCCGTTACCTTGTGGTGGGTGATCTTCAACAACCCCGAGCAGTGCGTCAGCAACCCCGGCAGCGTCGAGCAGTGTGGTGAGCTGGACCTGTTCGGCCAGGCTTACCTGAACTCTGTCGGCAACGGCGCACCCGATCCGACCCTGATTATCCCCAACACCGCTGCAGCACCTGGCGTTGTTTATGCCACCGGTGGCACGACCTCACGCACCGGCCGCATTCGCCTGGTGGCTTCCATATACCGCACCGCCCAGGGCGGTGGTCTGAACCTCACCGGCCCGAGCATGGTGGATCCGCTGGGTCTTGGTACCGGGCTTGAGAACCCGAACGCAGAGGTTCATCTGGTGGCACGTGACCACGGCCCGCAGGTGGTGGGTGATGTGGCCACGCAGATTACCAACTTCTTGGAGCCTTACTGTTCGGATCCGTTGCTCGGCTGGGTTGCAGGTGACAACCTGTGTGTGGATGTGCAGTTCGCCGTGTTTGCACCGTCTGAGAGTGGCACGGACGCCGTCATCGGTTTTGCTAATCTGGCACCGGTGCCGCTGGCCCGCGCTACTCTGGTCCGTAACAACGACATGATCCAGGCGGTCTTTGATACCCGCATCGTTAGCGAATAACACGCCATTCCCCCCCCCACCCGGGCGGCGCAGGTGAAGAACCTGCGCCGCCCTTTTTTTTAGGTAATGTATGTTCGGCTTTCATATGTGCGTGCCTGCCGTTTCCGGTCCGCTTCGCTGATACTATGGTGATGTGATCCGAACCGAGGCAGCGCTCGATGAAAAATAACCTGCCCGCCCGGGCGCCCGACCCGCTACCCCATACGCTGCTCTCGCTTGTTATCAACCGGGCGTTGCAACGTGTGGGCCAGGTGATTTCCTGGGTATGGTTGCTGCTGCTGGGGGTGATCGTTCTCAACGTGCTTATGCGCTACGTACTGGGCGAGGGGCGGGTGGAGTTTGAGGAAATCCAGTGGCATTTGTATTCCATCGGTTTTCTGCTCGGCATTTCCGTGTGCCTGGACGCCGATGCCCATATTCGTGTTGACCTGATCAGCAGCCGCTTGAGCCCGCGGATGCGCGCCTGGATTGAGCTTTACGGCCTGCTGTTGATGTTGCTGCCATTCATCTTGCTTGTGTTGATCGCGTCCATCGAGTTTGTGCGCTATGCCTATGTGACCGCAGAGATATCCGATGCGCCTGGTGGCCTGGGCTATCGATGGTTGATCAAAGCCATGTTGCCGCTCGGGTTTGTGCTGATGTTGCTGGCCGCGTTTGGGCGCCTGCTACGGGTGAGTGCTTTTTTGTTTGGGACGCCGAGGCCTGTGTGCACCGACACGATGGCCGGGAGTGCATCGCATGAGCCTTAACGATGTGCTCGCGGTAGGCATGCTGTTGGCGTTCATCGGGCTCATCTTTAGCGGCTTCCCGGTTGCCTGGGTACTGGGTGGGCTGGCAGTGCTGTTTACGGCCATCGCGATTATTCTGCAGGTGGACCTTGGCCTGCCTCTGAACCTGGACTGGGCCTACACATCGCTGGTGGTAGATCGCATCTGGGATGTGATGAATAACTGGGTGCTGGTGGCACTGCCAATGTTTGTGTTTATGGGGCTGATGCTGGAGCGCTCGGGCGTCGCCGAAAGGCTGATGCACAATCTGGTCCGCTTATTCGGTCGGGTGCGCGGGGGATTGGCCGTGACTGTCACCCTCATTGGTGTGCTGCTGGCGGCCACCACTGGCATTATCGGCGCTTCGGTGGTGCTGTTGGCGGTGCTGGGGTTGCCCGCGATGTTGCAACAGGGTTACCGGCAAGAGATTGCTGCGGGGACCGTCGCTGCGGTAGGCACGCTGGGCATTTTGATTCCGCCCAGTATTATGCTGATCTTGATTGCCGATCGGCTCACGCTGCCGGTCGGTGATCTGTTTATGGGGGCGCTGCTGCCCGGCTTGTTGTTGGGCGGTTTGTACGTTGGCTATCTTTTGATCTACGGCTTGCTGCACCCGCAAGCAATGCCGGTGGCATCCGACGCGCGGCGACCGAAGCTCTCCGACCTGCTCGGTGTGCTACTGGCGGTGCTGCCCGCCGTGGGATTGATTTTGGCGGTGCTTGGGAGCATTTTTTTCGGCATCGCGACGCCCACCGAGGCCGCCGGCGTCGGTGCATTCGGCGCGGTACTACTCGCCGCCTTCAGCCGTCGCTTGAATATGCAACTGCTGCGCGAGGTGTCCTACCGCACTACCATTACCACGGCGTTTATATTCGCGGTGTTCATGGGTGCGACCGCTTACTCACTGGTGCTGCGCGGGTTGGGTGGGGATGAGCTTGTCGAGCGCATGCTGCTGAGTTTGCCCTTCGGCCCGACCGGTGTGCTGGTGTGTATCTTGCTAGGCACCTTCGTGCTGGGCTTTTTCCTGGACTGGATTGAGATTTCGCTGATTATCCTGCCGCTGGTTGCACCAGTGGTGGCGGCGCTGGGGTTTGATCTGGTGTGGTTTGCGGTGTTGTTTGCCATGTGCCTGCAAACGTCGTTTCTCACCCCGCCGGTGGGGATGGCGATTTTCTATCTACGCGGGGCAACGGCGCAGAAGATCGATACGGTGACGATTTATCGTGGCGTGGTACCGTTTGTCCTGTTGCAGTTGCTGGCCCTAGCCTTGATTTTTATGTGGCGGGATATTGTGCTGTGGCTACCGGGCCAGGCGTATTAGGCCCGCCGTTGTCAGTAGGGGCTGTCGACATCGCCCATCTCGACGTAGACGGATTTAATCTGCGAGTAATGGTTGATTGCGGCATGCGCGTTCTCGCGCCCGATGCCAGACTGCTTGTAGCCGCCAAAAGGCATCTCGATGGGCGTGAGGTTGTACGCATTGATCCAGCAGGTACCCGCCTGCAACCGGGCGATCACGCGGTGGGCGCGTTGGATATCACGGCTGAACACGCCGGCGGCCAGACCGAACTCGGTGGCATTTGCGCGCCTGATCACATCTTCTTCGGAGTTGAAGTCCAAGACCGACATTACCGGCCCGAATATCTCCTCGCGGGCAATGCGCATGTCATCGGCCACATTGGCAAACACGGTGGGTTGCACGAACAGTCCGTTGGGCAGCGCGGGTACATTGGCGGCGGCGCCCCCGGTGATCAGCGTTGCGCCCTCTGCACGACCGAGATCAAGGTAAGACATGACGCGCTCGTACTGCGTCTGGCTCACCAACGGCCCCATTTGGGTGGCTTCATCCAAAGGGTCGCCCAGGCGAATCGCCTCGGTACGCATCTTCAGGCGAGCGAGAAATTCTTCGCGGATGTCGCGGTGGATAAACACCCGGGTGCCGTTAGTGCATACCTGCCCGGTGGAGTAGAAATTCGCCAGCATGGCGGCACCTACCGCATTGTCCAAATGCGCGTCGGCAAAAATGATCAGAGGCGACTTGCCACCCAGTTCCAGGCTCACTTGCTTTAGCCGCGCGGCGGCGTTGGTGGCAACCACTCGACCGGTCGCGGACGAGCCGGTGAGCGATATCTTCTCGATGGACCGGTGCTCCACCAGTTGCGTCGCGATGGCTACGTCGGTTTGCAGCACGTTAAACACACCATCCGGTAATCCGGCCTGGCTCAAGATCTCGGCCAGCTTCAAGGCAGACAACGGCGTTTGCGGGGCAGGCTTAAAAATCATTGCGTTGCCACAGGCGAGCGCAGGGGCTGCCTTCCAGCAGGCGATCTGAATGGGATAATTCCAGGCGCCGATTCCCAGGCACACCCCTAACGGCTCGCGCCGTGTGTAGGCGAACGATTCGCCCAGATCAATGTGCCGTCCGTCCAGGGCGGTGGCCGCGATGCTGGCGAAATAATCCAGGCAGTCCGCGCCAGAGGCGGCATCCGCCACCAGGGTTTCCTGCAGTGCCTTGCCGGTATCGAGGGTTTCCAGCACTGATAGCTCCCGATTCTGCTCCCGGATCATCTGTGCCGCGCGTCGCAACACGCGTGCCCGTTGCGCAGCAGGCGTGGCGGACCACGCCGCAAAACCCGCCTCGGCCGCCCGCACGGCCCGGTGCATAGTGGCCTCGGTGGCCAGGTTGAGTTGGGCAATGCGCTCGCCGGTCGCCGGATAAATCGAGACCAACGCCTCGCCATCAGGATCATCCAGGTATTGTCCGTTAACAAAGTGGGCGCCGGCGGGTTGTGCTCGCATAGTCTTATCCATATGTGGGTGTACCTTGGGACGCTGATCGCGCTGCGGGCTATGCTACCGCGAATAGCGACACCGAAGCGCCCTCTAGCCGTGGCGTGGCCGTCTCGCTTCGTATTAATGCAAAGCTGCGCCGCGCGGGGCCATGGAGAGCATGCATCTGAATCTGCCGGCCATGAGCTGGGTGCGCGGCGGCGGCGCAGTTTTGTCCCCGTCTGCAGGCTGCTACAGTGTTCGCGCGGGCGTCGCGGCGTGCCCACCTGATACAAGGAAACACACAACTTGAGTACTACGGTTACCTTTGACGACGCACCTGATCCGGGCACCGTCAACTTTGGCGTGGGGCAACCCTCAATGGACATGCTGCCGGTTGCCTTAATGCGCGCAGCCACCGAGCAGTATTTGCCCCATGCGGTGAGTGCCGAGCTTAACTACGGACAGCTTCGCGGAGACCCCAGATTTCTCGCGGCGCTGGCGGACTTGCTTACCAACGCTTATAGCGCACCCGTGCCGGCTGAGCAGTTGATGCTCAGCGGTGGCATCTCCCAGGCATTGGATTTTGTCTGCGCGCAGCTCATCCGCCCGGGCGATACCGTATTAGTCGAAGCACCTAGTTACTTTCTTGCGTTCCAGATATTTGCGGATCACGGCGCGAAGCTGGTAAGCGTTCCGGTGGATGAGCACGGCCTGATGATCGATGGGTTGGAAGATATTCTCAAGCGCACACAACCCAAAGCGCTGTACACGATCCCCAGTTTCCAAAACCCGACCGGATGCGTGCACAATGCCCAACGCCGTGAGCAACTGGTCGCGCTCAGCCTCAAGCACAATTTTCTCGTGTTGGCCGATGAGGCTTACCAGCTGTTGCACTACGGTGAGCCGCCCCCGCGCGCATTGGGCACTTATGTGGGTGAAGGCAATGTGCTGTCGATGGGCTCGTTCTCCAAAGTTCTGGCGCCCGCGTTGCGCCTGGGTTGGATACAGGCCGCGCCTGATCTATTGGCGAAACTCACCGGTAGCGGCGTACTTAACA
This sequence comes from uncultured Gammaproteobacteria bacterium, assembly GCA_965369325.1. Taxonomy (GTDB): domain Bacteria; phylum Pseudomonadota; class Gammaproteobacteria; order Steroidobacterales; family JBCBZW01; genus CBDUQI01. The sequence goes on along the minus strand of CBDUQI010000080.1, from coordinate 5,531 downwards.
GCGGCGGTAACTTTAACCACTTTACCTCGCACATCGTGCGTCATGCGATTACGGCCGGGCTGCTGGACGAGCACCTGGCACACCTGCGCGATGTGTACGCTCGCCGGGTGGCTGCGATGAACGCGGGGTTGACCGAGCATATGCAGGGCCTCGCGCGCTGGCGCACGCCGCAGGGCGGCTACTTCTTTTGGCTGGAACTGCTTGACACCCACCTGGACGGCGTTCAGCTAAAGACCCGCGCGGCGGACTTTAAGACCGGCTTCCAGCCCGGCAGCGTGTTCTCCATAGACGGGCAGTTCAGACACTTCTTACGCCTGAGTTTTGCGCACTATGGTGAGGATGACATTCGCGAGGGCATTGCGCGCCTTGCAAGCCTCATCAGGAGCGCCCGTTGAGCGCGCCCCCGCCTTCATCACCCGCCGATAACGCCACCGAGGTGGACGTGCTGGTGTACGGTGCGGGTGCCATCGGCCAGTACCTGGGCGCCCGACTGGCCGATGGTGGGTTACACGTGCATCTGATCGGTCGCGCACCCCTGGTGAGGGCGTTAGCAGAACACGGGGTTGAGGTGACGGATCTTGACGGCACCACACGGCGTGTGCCCGAGGGGCAGATCACCGCCGGCGAAACGCTGGCCGACGCACCGCCTGCCCGTCTGGTGCTGTTAACCGTAAAAAGCGGTGCCACCGCGCAGGCTGCTGCCGATTTACAGGCCGGCATGCCGGCCGGGACGCCCGTGATCTCTTTTCAGAATGGCATAGAGAACGCGCAGCGCCTGCGCCACGGTGCTCCCTTGCTCGAGGCGATCGCCGGCATGGTGCCGTATAACGTCATTCTCAATACGCCAGGTGCCCCACGCCGCACCAGCGACGGGCATCTGGCGGTTGCGCGCACCAACAGCACCGAGGCATGGGCGCCGGCGTTCGCTCGGGCCGGTTTGTCCCTGCAACTGCATGAGGACTTACTCGGTGTGCAGTGGGGTAAGCTGATACTGAATTTGAACAACCCGATCAACGCACTCTCCGGAAAACCGCTACGCGAACAGCTGCTCGATTCGGGCTATCGGTCGATCGTTGCTGACATGCAAAGCGAAGCGCTGCAAGCGCTGGCGGCTGCGCAGATTGCGCCGGTTAAGGCGATGCCGTTGCCACCCACGTGGACGCCGCGGTTGCTACGTATGCCGACGCCGGTGTTTCGTGCCGTCGCCGCGCGAATGTTGCGGATTGATCCGTTGGCCCGCTCGTCTATGCAAGACGACCGACGCGCCGGGCGCGCGACGGAAATTGATGATCTGTGCGGCGCTGTTGTGCGGTTGGCCCAGCAGTACGGCACCGAGGCGCCGATCAACCAGGCGATTGTTGAGCAGGTGAAGACGGCGCCAACTGGCGAGTACTTTTCCGCGACGCAACTACGCACGGCCATCACCAAACTAGCAGGCGGCGACGCATGAGCCGTCGCGGTCGACGTAACAAACGCGAGGCGGTGGGCGTGCGCCAGTTGCCTTGGCAAACATTGAATAACGTCTACGAGCCCATGCGCGTGCTTAGCGATGATCACGTGCAGGCGATTGTGGATTCGGCACTGACCGTGCTCGAACGCCAGGGCATACGCTTTTTGGAGCCTGGCAGCCGTGCGCTGCTTGCCGCCGCTGGCGCGCGTGTGGATGAACCCTCGCAAATGGTAACGTTCGATCGTGCGATGGTCATGGAGTTACTCGCCCTGGCCCCATCGCAGTTTGGTTTGCGCGCCCGCAACCCCGCACGCGATCTTCATGTGGGTGGCAATGCGCTGGTGTTTTCATCCGTGGGCGGCCCGGCGTTTTGCAGCGATCTGGATAAAGGCCGCCGACCAGGTACGTACGACGAAATGTGCGACTTTTTGCGTATCGTGCAGAGTCTGAACATCCTCCACCAGGAAGGCGGTGGTGCCTTCGAGCCGATGGATCTGCCAGCGGACTCACGCCATCTGGATTTGTATTTGGCCCAGCTTACGCTGATGGATAAAAACGCGCAGGCGTATGCATTGGGGCGGGATCGCACGCGTGATTGTATTGAGATGACTTGCATCGGCTATGGGCTCGACCGCCAGGCGCTGGAAGACAAGCCGGCGGTGCTGGCGATCATCAACACCAACTCGCCGCGCCAGTTGGACATTCCCATGACCGAAGCGGTACTGGAATTGGCGCAGGCCAAGCAGGTGATCTGCGCCACCCCGTTTACGCTGGCCGGCTCAATGAGCCCGGCAACGCTCGCCGGCACTCTGGTGCAGCAAACAGCCGAGGTGCTTGCCGTGGTGGTGCTGGCTCAGGTTGTGCGCGCTGGTGCGCCAGTAATGTATGGCGAGTTCGCATCCAATGTGGACATGCAAAGCGGCGCCCCGGCGCTGGGCACGCCGGAGTACGCGCGCATGGCGTTGGCGAGTTGCCAGATTGCCCGTCATTTAGGATTGCCCTCGCGCTCAAGCAATACCACCACGGCCAATTGCGTGGATGCGCAATCGGCCTACGAGAGCCAGATGTCTTTATGGAGTAGCGTGATGGGGCAGGCCAACCTGATCAATCATGCGGCCGGCTGGCTGGAGAGCGGCTTGACGGCGTCGTTCGAGAAGCTCATCGTCGATGCAGAAATGTTGCAGATGATGAGTGAGACCCTGAAGCCGATTGGCTTTGGTGAAGATCAGCTGGCAGTCGATGCGATCGCCGCAGTAGAACCCGGCGGGCATCATTTTGGCACCGAGCATACGCTGGCCCGGTATCGAACCGCGTTCTACGCGCCGATGCTCTCAGACAGGCAAAACTTTGAGAACTGGCAGCAAGCCGGCTCGCAGGATTCGGCGCAGCGCGCCAACGTTATATGGAAGCGCTTGCTGGCCGAGTACCAGCCGCCGCCCATTGATCCGGCCGTACGAGAACAATTGCAGGACTACGTGGCGCGACGAAAAATCGAGATTACCGGGAGTTAACCGCAACTGATGAGCAGGGTGGAGAGCCTCAAAGCGCTGAGTGCGCAGATACGGGAATGCCGCCTGTGCGAGGCGCAATTGCCGTTGGGACCGCGCCCCGTGTTCCAGGCGGCACGTTCTGCTCGGTTGCTGGTGGCCGGGCAGGCGCCGGGGACCGCGGTGCACAGCTCCGGTGTGCCCTTTGATGATCCCAGCGGCGAACGGCTGCGCGACTGGATGGGCGTGAGCCCAGAGGTGTTTTACGATGCATCTCAGGTAGCCATTGTGCCGATGGGGTTTTGTTATCCGGGCAAAGGAAAGTCCGGCGACCTGCCGCCGCGCCCAGAATGCGCGACCGCCTGGCGAGCACGCCTGCTAGCAACCCTGGTAAACGTCGAGCTAACGCTTGTGATTGGTCAGTACGCGCGTATGTGGTATTTACCGCAGACCAAAAAACAAAGCCTGACCGACGTGGTGCGTGACTGGCGCACTTTCGGTCCTGATATTTTCCCGATGCCGCATCCCAGCCCGCGTAACAATATCTGGTTGCGCCGTAACGCGTGGTTCGAGCAGGAGGCGGTGCCCGCGTTGCAACGCCGTGTGCGTAAGTTGTTGCGCGATTAAGGTTTAGGGTGCGGTCGGCACATCGGTGGTGGCCGGTGGGTTTGCCGTCGTGGCCGGCGTTTCGATCGCCGCTTTGAGCGCCTGCACACGAGACAGTGCCTCTTTCGTGTAGCGCGATTCCTCACCCAGCTCTTCCTGCAATTGTTGGTGCGCCTCGAGCAGCAACGGCTGCGCCTGCTCGGTGGCGCCCGTGGCCAGAAGTGCGGCGCCATGTACGCTGCGCGCGCGTGCGGCGCGCCAGTTATCCTCACCGAATACCTTGATTACCGTGGCGATAGCGGGTATCAGAACCCGCTCGATGTCGACCGACTCGTTCAATACCAACTGGCTTTCGCACAATTTCAATGCGGTGTGTGCAGTGGTGGGATGATTCACGCTCGAGTTCTCCAGCAAAATATCGTAGGCGTTGCGATACAACGACCGCGCTTGTTCCCAATCACCGCGATCTCGCAGCACAGAGGCAAGGTTGGTCGCCATGCCGGCGGTGTCCGGATGAGACTCGCCATAGACCGTGCGACGGATGGCCAACGCCCGCCTGAAATAGGTCTCCGCCTGGGCCAGATCGCCGGTACGGTAAGCCAGTGTGCCAAGATTGTTGAGCGCGGTTGCTTGCTTAACATGGTTCTGCCCTTCTGGCAGCGCATCGTAAATGGCGAGTGCCTGCATCAGTGCCTGTTCAGCTTTTTCTGCATCCGGTATTCGGATGAGTGCGGCGCCGAGATTACTCAGCGCGTTGGCAATATACTTGCGCTCGCCCGGTAGCGCCGCGCGCCGCAGATCCAGCCCCTGACGGGCGTAGTCGCGGGCGGGTTCGGCACGGCCCTGAACAAAGTTCAATACAGACAGCTCATCCAGCGCGTTGGCCCGCAACTCGATAGCCTCTATTCGATTGTCGCCCTGAGTGAGGCGCAAGACCTGCCCGAGGTCCTCTTCCGCCGCAGCGAACTCGGCCTGCTCGTGCAGTACGGCAGCGCGTCGGTATCGCGTCTGCGCCGCATCCAGCGATTCGCTGGCGCCGGTGGCCAGATGGATGCCCAGCGCTTCGTCGGAAAGCTTGCGGGACTGCTGGTACATCCCGATGCCCTGATAGGCCTCGCTCATAGTGGTCATTAAGGATGCGCTAAGCCTGGGTTGATCGGTGAGCTCATTGCGAATGCGTTCGGCGCCCCGGTCAAGCAACTGCTGCACAGTCAAGGTCTGCCCATCGATTTGCCCGGGATCGGCCGCCTCAAACAAGGTGGTGAGAAATTCCGATACCTGCTTGGACTTGGTGGCCTCCTGCGCCGTTAAGTTACGTTGTTTGATCGCATTCCACGCCGCGCCGGAGGCCACAATGGTGAGCAGCACCATGACGGCACCCACTGCTTGTTTAAGTCGGGTGAAGCGGCTCGCGCGGCGCTGGGAGCGTTTGATCAGCTCGGTTTCATCGGCCGGCAATTCAATGCCGGCGTGGAGTAGCTGTTGTGCTTCCAGCAGCGGTTTTCCGTCCGCCAGCAGATAGTCATCGATGCGTCCCTCGCTGTGCCAGCGCCGGGTTTGATCGGTCAGCCATGCGCGCGCCCGCACCTGGCTGGCATTGCGGGCTAGCCAGTCGCTGGCCCTTGCCCAGTGCCGCAGCAGCGCCTCGTGCGTCACGCGCACAATGGGCTGACTGTTATCGCCCGCCATGGTGACCGAGAACAGGCGGGCTTCAACAAAGGCACTGACTAGCTCGCGCGCCTGCTCGTCGTTGGCCAATCGCTCAAGCGGGACGGGTTGGCTGCTCGGGCCGGACTGGCGGCCGGTTTCGATGACAAGCTGCCCCAGTACATTGGGCAGCCGCTGCCGCACAGCGTTTGGCAACTGGGTAAAGATCTGTTCTGCACGGCGCGAGACGCAACCTTCAAGCCCGCCCAGGTCCTCGCAGGCGGCGTGCAGCATCGTGCCGTTCTCATCACGGCGCCTGTCCAGTTCCAGCAACGGGAACG
>CBDUQI010000079.1:0-23113 GCA_965369325.1 uncultured Gammaproteobacteria bacterium | reverse complement strand
GGCGAGTACTCCACCGCGCTGGTGGTGGATGAGATGCTCGGCAGCCGCGAGATTGTGGTGAAGACTGCGGGGCCGCAGATTGCCAGCGTGCGTGGTGTCTCTGGCGCCACCATTATGGGTGACGGCAACATTGTGCTTATTCTTGATGTGGGCGCGCTGGTGCGTGGCGGTCCGCTGCAACCCCGCCAAGTGGCGGGCGAGCCAGAGACGGTGCCTGATACCGGGCCATTGGCGCTGGTGGTGGACGATTCAATTACTGTGCGCCGCGTGACCAGCCGTCTGCTTGAGCGCAGCGGCATGCGTGTGATGACTGCGAAAGACGGTATTGATGCCATCGCGCTTATGCAGGACATAGTGCCGGATGTCATGCTATTGGACATCGAGATGCCGCGTATGGACGGCTACGAGGTGGTGGGGCATGTGCGGAACGATCCGCGCCTGCGCGATTTGCCCATCGTCATGATTACCTCGCGCGTGGGCGACAAGCATCGTGCCCACGGATTAGCGCTGGGCGTCGATCAGTACCTTGGCAAGCCGTACCAGGAGAGCCAGTTGTTGTCTGCGATCCAGCCGTTGCTGGCCCGCAAGAAGCGCCGCTGATATGGAAGAGCTTTACAGTCTGTTAGTACCGCTGGCGCATACCCGACTTATCCTGCCCCGCGATTGTGTTGCCGAAGTGGTGGGGTACGCACCGGACGCCGCGCCCGACCCACAGCACCCGTGGATGATCGGGCATATGCGCTGGAACGAACAGCACATCCCGGTGGTGAGTTTTGAAGCCATTTGCGGCCTGGATGCGCCGGCGCCGCAGGGGCGCGTGCGGGTTGTAGTGATGCGCTGCCTGGGCAACCGGTTGCAAGTCGGTTTTTTTGGTTTGATCAGCCAGGGCTTTCCTCAACTGGTGAGAGTCAACGCTGCGGTGTTGGAATCTGAAGCGGAAAGCGAGTGGCCTGCCAGTAGCCCGGTAATCTGCCAGGTACGCATGGTTAACCAGCGGCCGGTTGTGCCAGATTTGGAACAGCTGGAACAAATGATCGCTGAGGTCGTGCAACCGGACGCCGCTTGAGCCCTCGTTCTTTGTACTGAAACCCCGACACTCGGCTTGCAGCGCATGGCGTTGTGACTGCCATCGTGTTATTATGTTATATAAAACCGATGCTGGTTAATGCCACGTATGTGCAGGCACGTCTCTCTGACGCTTGCGTTTGCAAAACAAAGTGGACTTCTTTGCCCAGCACCGGGGGCGTGAGTAGACTGCGCTCCATGCACTGGCGTCTTGCAGCGTCAGCATTCGCGACAAGTATAAAGCTGGGTATAACGTGTCATACAAGGTCCATTTTCGACTAACTGCGGAGCCTTTTGAGTCGCCTGTCGAAGGCCGGCTGCTTGGTGAGTCTGAACTGGCCGACTTCATCTTTTCCGGTTTACGCGCCGTTGGCGGGCCTCAGCGGGAGCTGTTCCGCGCCTCGGCCGTCCATGAGATTTTTAACTACACCGACGGCGATGTTGAGCGGGTAGGGGCGTTGTGTCGTGAGGCGTTACGCCAAGCTGCGCAGGAAGGGGCGCTAGTGGTCGGCGAGCTTATCGTGCTTGAGGCCGCCAACTATCTGGGGTGGTCTTCTCCTGAGGAGGAGCAGGCACCTGTCACCTCAGTACCCCGTGTGAGCATGCGCCAGATGCTGGCGCAATCTCGGGTGGCGGCTGTCGTTGCCGGCGTCGCCGGCGTTGCGCTGGTGACAGTGTTGCTTTTTGGGATGGTGCGCAGCGTGCAGCCCGAAGTGACCACCGTGGGTGCGGTTGAAGACACTGGCACGCTGGGCCGGGGTATCGGCCTGAGATAGCTTGCGACGCTCGGGGCCGTGCCAGCACCCTCGCGGTCAGCCGAGGTTGAACAAAAACACAATACCGACCGCCGCCGGCGCTACGAATCGCACAAGTACCCGCCACACCGAAAACCACATCGCAGGCATGCGCAGTTGCGCCATACTGTCTTGCGCCGACATGCGCCAGCCCACAAACAATGAGAACAGCATGCCGCCAAGCGGCAACATTATATTGGTGACGGTGTAGTCGATAAGATCAAATGGCGTGGCATCAGCGAAGCGCTCGAAACCACCCAGCCACCGCACGTCTTCCCAATAGTTGAATGAGAACACCGTTGCCAGCCCAACCACAAATGCGCCCGCACCCACCGCGATGGCCCCGAGCTTGCGCGATATAGCGGGATGTTCTTGTGCCCGGGCGACGCAAATCTCTAGCATCGACAGCGATGAGGTCAAGGCGGCGACAAACACCAGCACAAAAAACATGGTGCCCGCCCATTGCCCGCCGGGCATGGTGCCGAAGGCGGCCGAGAGGGTGACGAAAATCAGCCCGGGGCCGCCCGATGGGTCCAGCCCGTTGGCGAACACAAGCGGAAAAATCGCCAGACCAGCTAACAGCGCCACCGTTGTGTCGCCAACAGATATTATCAGTGCGGAACGCGCTAGATTGACCCGTTCGGGCAGATAAGCCGCGTACGTCAACACTGCGCCGATACCCACATTGACTGAGAAAAATGCCTGCCCGACGGCCGATAAGGCAACCTCGCCACTAATTTTGGAGAAGTCCGGCTGGAACAGATAACGCAACGCCTGGGCGAACTCGCCGGTGACGGCAGCGTAACCGACCATCGCCAGAAGCATGACAAACAGTGCAGGCATCATGGTGTTCACTACGCGCTCAATGCCGCTGTTAACTCCGCGTGCAACGGTGTAGACCGTGACGGACATAAACAATAGATGCCAGCCCACCATCTGCAGCGGTTGATGCAGAAACTCATCAAAGATGGTGCCCGCCTGCTCGGGGGAGACTTGGTTAAACGTCCCAAGCGCGGTTTTGATGATGTACGCCAGTGACCAGCCGGCAATTACGCTGAAGAAGCTCAATACAAAAAATACTGAGATCACACCCATCCAGCCAACGATGCTCCAGCGTGGCGTGGCGCCTGCCTTTTTCGCCAACTCACGCATCGAGGAGGGCGCGCTGCGTCGCGCGCTGCGCCCGATGATCATCTCGGCCATCATGATGGGCATAGCGACCAGGAATATCGATGCCAGATAGATGAGCACAAACGCGCTGCCGCCCCCGTTGCCCACCGAGTAGGGGAATTTCCAGAGGTTGCCCAGGCCGACAGCGGCGCCAATGGCGGCCATCCAGTAGGTGAAGCGCGAAGACCACATATTTGGTGTTGATGAACTCATTCTTGTTGGTTTCCTGGGCCGAAAATTGACAGCACATGACCGTCCGGGTCTTCGAAGTTTGCGGCGTAGTGCTCATTCGTGACCAGTCGTGGCGGTTGCGCGAACGTGACCCCGCGTGCGCTGAGCGCTTCGTGGCTTGCATGAATGTCGGTCACCGAAAACACAATCTCGGTGGCTCCGGGCCCCTGCGGTCGCGCGCGCGCAAGCCCTTCGCTTAGGCACAGCATCACGGCGCCGCCATCCAGGAACGCTAGCCCCGGTGTTTCATGGCGGACTTGTAGTCCGAGCGTTTCGGCATAAAAGGCCAGTGCACGCGGCATATCGGTGACGCCGAGCATGATATTGCTGATCCCCGTAAGCCCGGGTGCTGATTCGTCATTCATCCACTGTTCCCCCAACCCAAATGCGGGTGTGCCCGCCAGCGTGATGCAAAGCATACCAAAAGCGCCAAGTTACGGCGGGCTTTAGCTTTCCGAGTGCGCCGTGCGGTGCAGATCATCCAGTAAACGTAGCATGGCCAGCGCCGCCAGCGCCGCAGTGTCGCTGCGTAGCACCAGCGCGCCCAGTGACACCGGCAGGCAATTTTGCGCCGTCATGGCGCCGTACTCCTCCGGTTCAAAGCCGCCCTCCGGGCCAACGATAATGGTCAGCGCTGGCGGCAGAGTGATGGGATTGGTGTTGCCGGGCTGAAGCCCAAGGTGGGCGCTCAGCGAAAGATCGCAGCGGGGGCTTAGCAGCAGGTGGCTCGCCCGATTGTCGGGGCCACTGTGCGCGGTGCGCGACAGGCAGTCCTGAAGTCGGGTTGGTGCCAGCACCTGCGGCACCCAGGTACGGCCACTTTGCTCGCTGGCTGCTTGGGCAATTCCCTGCCAGTGCCCGCGCCGCTGCTCGGCGCGTTTGTCTTTAAGCACGACCACACTACGCCGGCTCATTACGGGGACGATTTGGCGCACGCCAAGCTCTGTGGCTTTTTCAATCAGGTAGTCCATGCGCCCACCGCGACAAACCGTTTGCCACAGACTTACTGCGCAAATGAGCTCACCGTGCGTGTGGTGTTGCTCATGCAGTTCCACCATGACCGCATCGCTGCTAGCGCTGCGAATACTCGCGGAATACTCGCCGCCGTGACCGTTGAACAAGATTAGCGATTGGCCCGTTTTACGCTTCAATACAGTGCGAACGTGACGTCTTGCGGCTTTTGGCAAAGCAACGCAAGTGTGAGCATTCAGTTCAATATCAACGAAAATTCGAGGTGTGCGCATACAAAAAAATCGGTGCATATTTGGGAAGGTTTGCCCAAGCATTCTGAAGCACTATGCAGCGCGTGTGCAAGCTGTAAACTGGAGCGACGATGGATAACAAGAGGGCTGGTGTATGCATGTGCATATGCCTGACGGGGTGCTGGAAGAGGCGCGGCAGCAACCGTCACCAAATCAAGACCAGCGGCCGACTGGTTGTGATCCGCGCTTGATCATTGTGCATGGAATCTCGCTGCCACCCGGTCAGTTTGGCACTGCCGATATTGATGCGTTTTTTTGCAATCGTCTAAACCCCGATGCGCATCCGTTTTTCGCACAGATCGAGAGTCTGCAGGTGTCGTCACATTTGCTGATCGACCGCAAAGGGCGCATCACCCAATATGTGCCGTTTTCCGCGCGCGCGTGGCATGCCGGGCAATCACGGTATTTTGATTGCGAGAGCTGCAATGACTTTTCGATCGGCATAGAAATGGTAGGTGCTGACGATCAGCCTTATCGGCCTGTGCAATACGAGCGCCTGGCACAAATGTCGGTGGCGTTGCGTGAGGCGTATCCGATGATTGGTGTGCATGATATTGTCGGGCACTGCGATGTTGCACCAGGGCGTAAGACCGACCCCGGCGCGGCCTTTAACTGGACGCGGTTGTTCCGCCTGATCGATCACCAATAACACCAACGAGGAAAACCCTCGCGCCTGGGGCTGGCTGCGGTATTATCCGCCTCGGGCAAAAGAGGTTGATCGGGCATGAATCTGATCGCATTGCTGTTGGGCTTGTTCTTGGAGACGACGTTAACGCAACTGCTGCATTTGCGGGAGTTGCGTTGGTTTGACTCATGGTTTGATTGGGGGCTGGCAAAACTGAACGGACGCGCCGCCTGGGCTTCTACATCCGGGGCGATTGCGCTGGCACTGCTGCCCGTGCTTCCGGTGGCCTTGTTGGTGTGGTTGTTCAAAGACGTGCTATTCGGGCTGCCTTATCTGGCGTTTGCTGTGCTGACTTTGCTGTTCTCGTTAGGGCCACGCAATTTGTCCGAAGAAGTGGACGACTACCTGGTCGCATTGAAGCGCAACGATGAGCAGGCGCACACGCGAGTGGCAAAGGAACTCGCCGAACGGGCTTTGCCTGAGGAGGGGGATGCGCGCGTCAGGATGATCGAAGAGGCCATCTACGTGCAAGCCAACAATCGCTTGTTTGGCGTGATTGCCTGGTTTGTGCTTCTGGGGCCGCTGGGCGCATGGATGTTCCGGGTGACCGATATGATGCGCCGCCGCGCTGTCTTCGAGGCCGGGCGTGAAGCCAGTGCTCTGGCGCATCCGCCCCCGTATATCTGTGCCGCGGAACGGGTGCACGGCGTGCTGGCATGGTTGCCCGCGCGCCTGCTGGCCTTAGGCTATGCGTTGGCGGGCAGCTTTGATGGGGCGTTTGCGGACTGGCGATTGTACGACGCGAGGCGGGCGACGCATTTTTATACCCGCAGCGACGAGGTGTTGGCGTGTGTTGGCGTGGGGGCGTGTCGCGGCGACGTGCCGGTTGATGAGCCGCTCCGCCCAGCGCTTGACCCGGTGAGTTCGGCGCGCGGTGCCATGAGCCTGGTGAATCGCGCGCTACTGATCTGGCTGACCGGCATCGCGGTGTTAACTATTTTCGGTAGCCTGACCTGAGCAGGCGCTAACGGTTGCGGTTCCAGAGCACCTCGCTGCCCTCGGCGTGGCGAGCCAGCACGCGCGCGATGACGAACAACAGATCGGACAGCCGATTCAGGTAGTGCAGCAACTCCTCGTGCACCTTGCTGTCTGCTCGCAGTGTGTAAACCCGTCGCTCAGCACGACGACAAATTGTACGCGCCAGATGGCAGGCCGCAGCGCCGCCGCCGCCGCCGGGAAGGATAAATTCCTTTAGATTCGGCAGATCCTCGTTGAGCTCGTCCAGTGCTGTTTCCAGGCGTTGCACGTGTTCGCTCTGGATGGCTTTGTGACCGGGGATGCACAGCTCACCGCCCAGGTCGAACAAATCGTGTTGCACTTCCACCAGCACTAGCTGCACGGCCGGCGGCAGTTGAGGGGTGGCCAGGACAATGCCCACGGTGCTGTTGAGCTCATCGACCGCGCCATAGGCTTCCACGCGAGGATGGTCTTTGGGAACGCGGGAGCCATCGCCCAGGCCGGTCGTGCCATCGTCGCCTGTACGCGTGTAAATTTTGCTCAGTCGGTTACCCATGAGTGTCCTCGGTGAAGCAAGTGTTAAGGCGTGGTGCCCAGTCCGGCGGCCTCGACCTCTTCGCGTCGTATGCCCAGCACAGACAGTACCGCATCCAGATACGGAACGCTGAGTGCGATGTCGGCGGCCTCAGCCACCAGCGGTTTGGCGTTAAAGGCGATGCCAAGGCCTGCGGTGGCAAGCATGTCCAGGTCGTTAGCGCCGTCGCCAATCGCCATCACTTGGCTGAGCTGGATGCCCTCACGCCTGGCCATCTCTCGGACCAGCTTGGCTTTGCCAGCGCGATCGACCACGGTACCTTCGGTTTTACCGGTGAGCCTGCCGTCTTTGATCTGCAGCGTGTTGGCGTAGGCGTAGTCCAGCTCAAGTTCTTTCGCTAGCCGTTCGGTAAACGCGGTAAAACCGCCGCTCACCACCGCCACGCGGTAGCCCAGGTGCTTTAGGGTGCGAACAAACGTCCGGGCGCCGGGCGTCATGCGCAACCGCGAAAAGGCCTGATCGAGAATCTCAACCGGCTGCCCAGCAAGCAGCGCGACCCGCGCGCTTAGCGATTCGGCAAAATCCAGCTCCCCACGCATCGCCGACTCGGTAATCGCGGCAACCTGCTCGCCGCAGCCCGCGGCCGCCGCTAGCAGATCGATCACCTCATCCTGGATCAGGGTAGAGTCAACGTCCAGTACCACCAGGCGTTGTGCCCGTCTCCCCAGCCCTTCGGGTTGTACGGCGATATCGAAATCGCTGCTGGCGGCCGCGCAAGCCAACAGAGAGGGTTTCAGGCGCGTGTTGTCCGCGTCGCTGACGAGCAGCTCGTAGCTCCATACCGGATAACGGGACAGTCGCACGACGCGCTCGATGTTGCTGCCCGCCTGAGTGATCGCTGCGCTCACCGACTGAAGATGGTCGGCGTCCAGCCGTCGGCCGATCACCGTGACAATCCAGCCTGGTTTACGCGCAGTGGGCGCGTCATCGTCTATCAGCTGGACGTCGATTTTCAGCCGTTTTTCCGACCCAAACATGCGCAGCTTTTTCTCCAGGTCTTGCCCGGTTGGCGCGATGGCGAGAATGCTCAGGGAGATATTGCCGTGGATAACAATCTGCTCGATGTCCTGAATTTCGCAGGCGCTGCTGGCGAGCGTGCCCATAATATCGGCGACGATGCCGGTGCGGTCCTTACCCATGACCTGGATAAGGAGGGGTTGGGAGTCACTCATGAGCTATGTATCGGTCGGGTCAATCATTTGCGAAGCCTTTGCCAAAGCGCGTTTCGTGCGTGCCACGCGCAGAATCCCGCAGCGCAGCATTTTGCCCGCACTATGCCATATTGTGATGATCGCCACTAGCGCAGTGTTAAGAGTAGCGTGTCCCGGTCGAGGCGGGCAGCGGGGTGGCAAGCCTAGATAACGCCCGCATCGCGTAGGGTTTGGCGGCCCGGCGCATCAATATTAAGCAACTGCTCCAGCACCTCATCGGTATGCTGTCCCAGCGACGGGCCTGGCCACTGAGTGCGCCCGGGCGTCTCGGTGAGGCGCGGGTAAATAGCAGGAACGTCGAGCGGCTGCCCGTTCGCCTCGACCCGTTCGAAGGCACCACGCGCCTGATAGTGCGGGTCGGCGAACATATCCTCAACGCTGTAGATGGGGCCGGCGGCGACGCCCGCCTGCTCCAGTATTGCCAGCGCGTGTTCAGCGCTTTGGGTGGCAGCCCAATCCCCAATGGCGCCGTCTAGGTAGTCCTGGCGGGCCACCCTGCCGGCGTTGTCGCGCAGGCTCTCATCATCTGCCAGATCGTCTCGCTGGATGGCATGCATGGCGCGCTCGAACATGGAGTTGGTGTTGGCGCCGATGACGATAAGTTTCTGGTCTTTGCAGCGATAGGTGTTGGAGGGCACGATCCCAGTGATGGTCGAGCCGGAGGGCTGGCGCACCACCCCTGCCCCGGAGTACTCCGGTACCACCCCTTCAAGCATGTTGTAGACGGATTCGAAAATTGACACGTCCACCACCTGACCGCTGTCTTTGGCCTTGCTTTGCAGCCGCCGGATATACGCGAGCAGAATGCCAAATGCAGCGTGCATGCCGGCCAGTGTATCGCCGAGGCTCAGGTTGGCTCGCACCGGCGCTTCGCCGGGAAAGCCGTTGACGTAGCGTAGCCCCCCGTAGCCTTCGCACACTGAGGCGAAGCCGGGCAGGTGCGAGTTAGGCCCGGTTTGTCCGTAGCCGGAGACGCGGGCGTAAATCAGTTGTGGGTTCGCCGCGCTGATTTGCTCGGGCCCAAGCGCCCATTTCTCCATTTGCCCAGGGCGAAAGTTCTCGATCAGCACGTCGCTGTCCGCACACAGATCGCGCAAGATCTGCTGTCCGCGTTTGCTTTTGAGGTTAAGAGTGACTGACTTTTTGTTTCGCGCGTGGCTCCACCACCACAGCGAAGTGCCGTCGCGCACCTCGCGCCAGGTGCGGATGGGGTCGCCTGTGCCAGGCGGCTCAATCTTGATCACTTCGGCGCCGAAGTACCCCAGCAGGGTCGCCGCGAACGGGCCGGCCAGAATCTGCCCGGTTTCGATGACGCGCATCCCTTGCAGTGCCGTTTCTTGATGTTGCTCGTTCATGTTGGCGTCCGTGGTGTGGGCGGGCTGCGGCCCGCTGCGAATTAGGCCCGGGCGGGTACCGGAAATAGGTCCTGGCGCAGGAAAATGGTGGTGCGCTTGGCCAGTCGCGGGAATTTTGGATCGAACGCCTCGCGCGAGTGCAACAAGCGCGCGTTGTCCCACATCATCACATCGCCCATGCGCCACTGATGCGTTTGCATAAATTGCGGTTGCTGTAAATGCGTGGTCAGTTGTTGGATAAGTTGAGCTGCCTCAGTCGGTGCCATTCCTTCGATGTCGTATGTTTGTGTGGGGTCAAAGTACAGACTGGGGCGCCCGCTTACCGGGTGGCGCAGTACCAGAGGGTGGCGTGCGTCCGGTGTTTGCTGGCGAATGGATGTGGATTCGGCTTTGGAGGTGATGTCGGTGTTGTACATTGAATAGGCAAACAGACCGTGTGCGCGATCAATGCGCTGCTTGATGTCTGCAGGCAGTGCATCGTACGCCATCACTGTATTGATCCAGCGCGTGTTGCCGCCCTGGGGTGGGATTTCAATGGCGAAAAAAATCGCACCGGTGGCCGGCCGTTTGCGGTAACTCTGGTCGGTGTGCCAGCGCAGCTCATCGTTGCCGAGGCCACCGATGTTGCTGCCGTCTTCCCGGTACAGGTTGGAAATCAGGGCGATCTGCGGGTTGCTGGTGGAGTGGATGTCTTTGCGCACCACGGCCTCCAGCTCGCCGAAGTGGGCACTCAGAGACATTAACGTCTGTTCACCCAGTAGCTGGTCGCGAATCAATACCAGCGGTTCGTCCGACCACAGTTGCGCCAACTGTCCCAGCAGTGCGTCATCGGGGCAGCTTAGATTAGCCCCGTTAACCTCGACGCCAAAACTGTGCCGCCCGTCAGCTCCGCTAAGCGGCTGATGAGTCAAGGGCGGGTACTGCGGTGAGGACATTGCCGCTCCTTTGTTGTCGCACATACATGGAGGCTAATTTATACTACCAATCATGGCGAAACAATCTCAGCGCGCGCGTGTCGAGACAGGTGTGAGTACCGGTGCCAAGGGTCCCCGGTATCGCCGTATCGCCGATGAGTTGCTGCGTGAGATAAGTAGTAACAAGCTGCAAGTTGGCGACAAACTGCCTGGCGAGTTTGATCTTTGCGAGCGCTACGCCGTCAGCCGCCATACAATTCGCGAGGCGTTGCGGCTGCTCGAGCAGCAGGGGGTGATAGGCCGTCACAAAGGCATCGGTACCGTCGTGTTGGCAAAACAAACCTCGCCGGCTTATGTGCAGTCCATCCACTCCGTCGCGGAGCTGTTTCAGTATCCTGATGACACTACCCTTAATGTCTACGCCAGCAAGCGTATGGTTGTGGGCCAGGCGCTGGCCTCACGCCTGCGGGTGAAGCCCGGATCGCACTGGGTTCGCATCCGGGGGGTTCGCAAGCAGGGCGTTTCCGGCGTGCCGATTTGCGCAACGGACATTTACGTTTTACCACGTTACGCCCGTGTGGCGCAGGCCATAGGTAAGAGTTCCAAGCCCGTGTTCGCGCTTATCGAGCAGGAGTTTGGTGAGACGGTTCAGGATGTGGAACTGGACATCGGCGCTCGGGCGCTGGACGGCGATCTTGCCAACCGCTTGCAAGTGGAAGAGCAGGCGCCAGCGGTGACCGTGGTACGCCGTTACCGTGGGGCTTCCGGCAAGTTGTTTGAAGTGTCTGTATCGGAACATCCGGCGGACCGCTTTACCTATTCAATCGCGCTTCAGCGCGGCTGGCAAACACAGCAAATCGAGGACTGAATGAGCGCGAATAGAACCTTTTTGTTTGCTCCGGGCAATCATCCACGCAAGGTGCATAAGGTATTTGATGTGGGCGCCGATGCGGTCGTGCTGGATCTGGAAGACGCGGTGGCGAATGCGGAAAAACCGAGCACACGTGCGGTGGTGCTGGAGGCCATGCGTGGTCCACGCACTTGCAGGGGGTACGTTCGAGTCAATAGTTTTGATACGCCCTTTTGTTATGGTGATGTGACCGCGGTGGTGGACCCGGCGCTGGACGGTCTGTTGCTGCCCAAAGTGGAGAGTGCTGCGCAATTAAGCACGATCGACTGGCTGATGTCGCAGCTGGAGCGTGAGCGCGGAATGCTCGACGGTACGCTGGACCTGATGCCGATTATCGAGACCGGCGCGGGCATGGCCAATCTGGACACGATCTGTGCTGCCACCGCCCGCGTGAAACGTCTCGCCTTTGGGGCAGGCGATTATCACCTGGATATGAACCTACAATGGGACCGTGATGAAGCGGCGCTAGCCGACGCGCGCGGGCGTTTGGTGCTGGCCTCTCGCAATGCGCGGATGGAGCCGCCGATCGACACCGTGGTGATTCACATAAACGACGCGGAGCGCTTCGCGGAGTCGGCCGAGCGTGGCCGGGCGCTGGGGTTTCAGGGCAAGCTGTGCATCCATCCGAATCAGGTGGTGCCATGCAATCGGGTGTTTACACCCTCCGCAGAGGCGGTCGAGCACGCGCGCCGGGTGGTGAGCGCGTTTGCGCAGGCCGAAGCGGTGGGGTCCGCCTCGATCCAGTTGGATGGTTACTTTATCGACTACCCGATTGTGTACAAAGCGCAGCGGGTGCTGGATTTGATGCAGGCTATTGAGCAACCGGCAACGACGTAGTTGCTCGGCTTCCCCGGCCTCAGATGATGTTCTGATCGCGTAGTTGCGCGCGCTGCTCTTCGCTTAGGCCGAGTAACTCGCCGTAGATTTCATCATTGCTTTGTCCAACGCTCTGGCCCAGCCAGTCCACGGCGCCGGGCGTCTCGGTCAGACGGGGTACCACGTTGGGCACGGCCACCTCGCCCACGCGCGGGTCCTGCATGCGTTTGATGTTCTCCCGCGCCGCATACTGCGGGTCGTTGAAGATTTCCTCGATTGAGCAGACCGGCCCGCAGGGCACGTGGGCCTGCTCGCATTTTTCGATCACCTGTACCTGCGCGAGTGATTCGGTCCAGTCGGCGACGCGCCGATCCACCTCGGCCCTGGCTGCTTCGCGTTTCTCGATAGTGCCATAGATGCCCTCGCCGGCAACCTCAGCGCAACCCATGGCGGTGGCCAGGCGTGCGAAGATTTTGTCGTTGGTGCAGGCAATCGCCACCCATTTTTTGTCGCCGGTGGGGTAGTGGCTGTGCGGCACCACGTTGACCGTGGCAGCGCCCATGCGCTCGCGCACATAGTTAAACTGGTCATAGGCGGGTGCCAGTTCGTCGAGAATTCGAAAAATGCTTTCATACAGCCCAATGTCGATCACCTGGCCGCGGCCGGTTTGTACAGCGCTGCGCAGGGCGAACATCACACCCAGTGCACCGTACATGCCGGTCATGTAGTCGGCCAGCGTCGCGGAGCCCGGGGTCACCGGCGGCCCGTCGGGTTCGCCGGCCAAATAGGCAATGCCGCCAAAGGCATTGGCAATGCGCCCAAAACCCGGGCGGTTGGCGTACGGGCCGGTCTGCCCGTAACCCGTCACCCGCAGCATCACAAGCGCGGGATTGATTTTCTGCAGCACCGCGTAGCCGATACCCCATTTCTCCAGCGTGCCGGTACGAAAGTTCTCGCACAGAACATCGGTTTTGGCGATAAGTTGCTTGAATATGTCTTGTCCTTGCTCGGACTTCAGGTCAAGCGTAATGCATTTTTTGTTGCGTGCCTCGCTCAACCAGACCAGTGTCTCACCGCATTCGGTGCGCGAACCGAAGTTGCGCATCGGCTCGCCGCCAGGCATCTCCACTTTGATGACCTCGGCGCCAAATTCCGCCAGCAAAGTTGCACAATACGGGGCCGCAATATAGGTGGCGATGTCGAGCACCCGAAGGCCCTCAAGAGGTTTGTTGGGCATGGGTGCCTCGCAATGTCCGGACATTGTCGGGTACACTGCCATAACTGTCTGCGCCGGCGCAATCTTGCCGCAGGGAACACAATATGAATACGGTTATCCGGCCTGGAAAATTTCAAGCGCAAACCGGTTCTGATGCCATGGTATCGGAGCGTTTTGCCGATTTTGCGGCGCGATTGGATCCGGCCCATATTCCGGCCGAAGTGCGTGAGCATGCGCGCTACTGCATGCTGGATGCACTAGGCATCGGCCTGGCCTCATCCACATTTGATTTCGCCCATCGTTCAGCTGGCGCTATTGCCGCGCTGGCTGGCGCAGGCGAGTTCCCGGTCATCGGGATGCCTTTGCGCCTGCCCTTGCGCGATGCCGTGATGTTGAACGGCACGCTGATCCACGGTTTGGACTACGACGATACCCACGCCCGCAGCGTGGTGCACTGCACGGCCAGTGCCTTGCCGGTGGTGCTGGCGCACGGGCAGGCAAATGCGGCTAGCGGCGAGCAGGTGATGGCGGCTTACGTGCTTGCGGTGGAAGTGAGTGCGCGGATCGGGCAGGTGGCACAGGGTCGGTTTCAGCGCCGTGGGCATCATCCGACCGGCATGGTCGCGGCGTTTGGGGCCACCCTGGCGGCGGGCTACCTGGGTGATTTAACCGCACAGCAAATGATGCGGGCACAGGGCGTGGTGTTGAGCATGGCGGCCGGGAACCTGGAGTTTCTGCAGGATGGCGACTGGACCAAGCGCATGCACCCCGGTTGGGCCGGTGTGTGCGCGAGCACCGCAGTCGCGTTAGCAAAAGCCGGTTTCCTGGGGCCCAAGCGGGCTTATGAAGGACGCTACGGTTTATACAACCTGCACCTTGGCGCCGACGAGCCGGTGCAACTGGATGGCCTGGGCGATGACCTGGGAGCCGAATGGGAGTTGCTGAACGTGGCCCTTAAACCGTTTCCAGCATGCCATTTTAATCACGCGTTTGCGGACGCCGCGCTGGCCCTGCGCAGCGAGCATGATCTGACTGCCAACAACATTCGCAAAGTGACGGCCTTTATTCACCCCAACCAGGTTGAAGTGGTATGCGAGCCAAAAGCGAATAAATGGCGCCCACGTAGCGAGTACGATGCGAAATTCAGTTTGCCCTTTGTGGTCGCCTGCTGCCTGGCGCGCGGGCGATTCACCTTGTCGGAACTGGATGATGAGTGCCTGGCCGACACTAAGATTCTGGATTTGTGTGAGCGGGTGGAGTACGCCGAGGACGAGCACTCGACCTACCCGCAGCATTACTGCGGTGAGTTGCTGATCGAAACCACCGATGGTCGCGTGTTGCGCCACCGCGAGCATGTGAACCGCGGGGCCCGGGAAAACCCGTTGGCGCCGCAGGACATCCTGGACAAGTTCTTTGACAACGCGACGCGGGCGATCTCCCGGCGCAAGGCGAGCCGCATACACGATGCGCTGATGCGGCTGGAAGGGCAGGGCTCGGTGGATGCACTGATGCGCCAGCTTACCCTTTAGACAGAGGTACCTAACATGCTGATGAGCAGCAAGGCTTATCGTGACAGCCTACGTGCGTATTCCCCAACGGTGTATTGCAACGGCGACCTAGTTGACAGCGTGGCCGATGAGCCGCGTTTTGCGCCCGGCATCAATGCAGTGGGCGTCACCTACGACCTGGCGCTGCAACCGGCCAGCGAATCGTTGATGGTGGCCGAGCAGGCCAGCAGCGGGCAGCAGGTCAATCGCATGCTGCACATTAATCGGCATAGCGAAGACCTGCTGGCCAAGCTTGAAGCCGTGCGCCTGGTTTGCCGCGAGAGCGGTTGCGCGCAGCGCTACCTCACTCACGATGGTCTTAACGCGATTTTTCAAGCCACCCATCGCATGCGCGAGGATGGCCATGATGAGTACCACGAGCGGTTTATTCAGTACATGCACAGAGTGCAGGCTGAGGACCTGACGCTGGGGGTTGCGATGACCGACGGCAAAGGCGACCGCACACTACACCCGGCTCGACAGCCTAACCCCGATAGTTATGTGCGCATCAAGGCGCGTCGGGCGGATGGCATTGTGATAAGCGGAGTTAAGGCGATAGTCACCGGCGCGCCGTACATGCACGAGTTTCTGGTGATGCCTGGCCGCACTATGCGCGAATCAGATGTGGACTATGCGCTTTGTTGCGCTGTGCCTGTCGATGCCAAGGGCTTGCGTATCGTGGCGCGCCCTGCTGGCCGCCCTGGCGAGGCCGCCGCCAAGTTCAGCGCCAAGTATGGCCAGAGCACTGGTGTGTTGATCTTTGACGACGTGTTTGTACCCAACGATCAAGTGTTTATGGCTGGCCAATGGGAGCACAGTGAGTTACTGGTCACCAGCTACGCAACGCATCACCGTCACAGTTGTATTGGCGCGCGCGCCGGGTTTGGCGATCTGCTGATTGGCGCGGGCGTCATGATGAGCGAGGCCAACGGCGTGAACCCGGAGCGGGTGCAGCATGTGCGTGAGGACCTGGTCGAGTTGATCAAAATAGTGGAAGGGTTTTTCGCCTGCGGTGTGGCCGCCTCGGTTTATGGGATTGAGGACCCCGCCGGCAACTGGCAACCAGAACCGGTGTACGCCAATGTCGGTAAATTGTTGCTGTCCACTCAGATTTACGACATGCATCGGCTGGCGCACGATGTGAGCGGTGGTTTGATCGTGGCGTTGCCCGGGCCAGATGAGGATCACAATCCGGCCACCAGTGGCGATTTGCAGACGCTGTTGCAGGCGCGACCGGATGTGCCTTATCAGAAGCGGATGGACATTGCGCGGATGATGGAAGATTTGACCGCCTCACAGACGGCTGGCTGGTACTCTGTGATTAGCCTGCACGGTGGTGGCTCGCCACAGGCGATGAAGCGTGAGATTTACCGCAATTATCCATTGCAAGAGCGGCGCGAGCTGGTTGAGGGGTTGCTTGATCGCGGGGTGTTGGCCAATCAGCACAGCGGCGCGCCTGCCCGCCAGCGTCAGCCTGGGCAGTGTTGCGCCGTAGGGTGCAGTGCGCCCGATGTTCCCGGGCAAAAGCGCAAGCCGCCATGTGAGGCCTAGCAGCGCTGCCTGATTGGGCTGTGCGCCGTTTACTCTGGTGCGTAAAAGGGCACTGCCAGATCGGCCGGCGGCAAAATCGTGGTGCGCTTCATCAAACGGTCGTAGCGGCTGTCGAACGGGTCGCGGCGGTGCATGGTGCAGGCGTTATCCCATAGCACACAGTCACCCGCGCGCCATTCGTGGCGGTAGACAAACTCCTCCTTCACCGACCATTCGAATAACTCGCCAAGCAGTTGCTCGCTTTCCTGCTCTGTCAGTCCGGTGATCCGGGTGGTCATCCCCGGGCATATGTACAACGCCGACTCTCCCGTGTGGGGGTGTGTGCGTACTACCGGGTGATCTGTTTCGGGAGTTTTACGTTTCTGCTCTTTGTTGGTAGGTACGCTGTACATACGGTTAAACGCTTCATAGGACTGCACCGCGACCCGTCCATCGATCTGCATGCGGATATCCGCTGGCAGTGTGCGGTACGCGGCCACCATGTCGGCAAAGTACGTGTGCCCTTCATGCGGTGGCACAGTGACCGCGCAAAGCAACGAGCCGACCGCAGGTTTTTTCAGATAGATCTGATCGTAGTGCCAGCCGACTTCTGTATCGGCCAGAATGCCTATGGGCTTGCCCGCGCGCTTCATGTTCGAGACATAGAGCAGCTCCGGATTCTCCGGCGACAGGTACTCGCGCCGCACATGAATCTCCAGATCACCAAGCTTGCGGCTGAATCCGACCAGGTCGGATTCACGCGGCGTCGTCGCATTGGAGAATACAAGTACCTTGTACTTGTGCCACAACGCCGCGATATCGGCGCGCAGGTTATCGTCAATGTCGGCGCGCAGGCTAATCCCGCTCACGCGGGCGCCAAAGGTGGGCGTAAGTGGCTCGACACGTATGCCAGGGGTGCGGGCGTGGGTCGGCGCTGATGGCTTGTTATGTGTGATCATTGCTGCCATATGGATAAAATGTCCGTACATTTAGTCTCGCCATTTGTGGCGCTACTGTCAAGGTGCACGCAGAGGCGGGTGCGGTGGTATGCTTGGGGCTCGCGCTACACGCCATCCGGAGGCCTCATGCATCCTACCTACGTCGACAGTTTTACCCGTGAAGTTCTTTTGAATCCTCATGACACGGCCTTGGTGATTGTGGATATGCAGTACGCGAGCGGTAGCCGTGAGCATGGGCTGGGGCGCTTGCTTGCGCAGCAGGGCGCACTGGACTCGGCCGCAGAGCGGTTTGATCGCATCGAGCAAGTGATCATCCCGAACAATCAGAAACTGTTGACATGCTTTCGCGCACTTGGTGCGCCAGTGGTGTTCGTTACGTTGGGGCCACAGCAACCAGATTACAGCGATGCCCCGGTGCATTTGCGCAAGTGGTTTGAGGCGACCCACAATCATGCTGGTACGCGCGAGCATGAAGTGGTGGATGAGCTTAAACCGTTGGCGGGCGAGTTGGTGCTGAACAAGACAACGATTGGGGCTTTTACCTCCACCGCCATCGATACTGCCTTGCGAGGGAAAGGCATCAGCAATATCGTCGTCACCGGCGTGTCCACCAACAATTGCGTGGGTATGACTGCGATGCAGGCTGCTGACTTACAGTATGGGGTGGCGATGGTTAGCGATGCGACAGGTACTTGCAGTGAGGCCATGCAGGCGTCGACCCTGGCTTCGTTTCGCCGTTTGTGGGGCAAGGTGGTTAGCACCGAACAGGTGATCACCGAGATGCACGCCAGCGCCGGTGCGTCCGGGCGTAGCGCTAGCGCTTAATCGCTGGCTTGAGTAGTTTCGGGCGCGGCTTTCTTCTCGTTACCTACGGGCAATAGCATGCAAATTGGTACCGCGATTCGCTCGCGCACATCTTGTCGCCAGTTCGAATCGCGTCCAGTGCCGGAGACGACCGTACGTGCGATCATCGAGCTGGCCAGGCACGCGCCCAGCGGCAGTAATACGCAGCCCTGGCAAGTGATTGCGGTGGCGGGTGCGCGACGCGATGCGCTGGTCGAGGCCACACTTCAGGCGCGCGAGCGTGAGGATAAACAACCGGAATATAGTTACTATCCGGCACCGATGTTTGAGCCGTATTTGGGGCGTCGGCGCAGTTGCGGTTGGGGCTTGTATCAGGCGGTGGGCGTTACCCGCGGCGATCGAGTGGCCAGCGCACGGCAGGAACGACGTAACTACCTGCTGTTCGATGCGCCCGTTGGTCTGTTCTTTTTTGTCGATCGAGGCCTGGCACGCGGCAGTTGGGTGGACTATGGCATGTTTTTGCAAAACTTCATGCTGGCCGCACGGGAAGCCGATTTGCACACGTGCGCGCAAGCCTCCTGGTTGCCCTATCAGCACATCGTGCGTCAGCAACTGCAGGTGAGCGATTCGCTCACGCTGGTGTGCGGCATGGCGCTGGGCTATGCGCAACCCGACGCAGTGGTGAATCAGTATCAACCGGCACGGTTGGATGTAGATGAGATGGGTGATTTCATCGGATTCGATACCTAGTGCGGCCGCAGTGGCTGGGCGTGGCGTTCGTGCTGATGGCTGCGGTGCTGCTCTCGCTGAAAGGCATTTTCGCCAAGTTGCTCTATGCCCATGGCCTGGACGTGATTACGGTGGCCGGAGTGCGTTCGGCACTGGCCGTGCCGGGTTTTTGGCTGCTGGCGCTGTGGCAGACTGGGCCCCGGCGGTTGCTGCGCAGCGATCGGCGTGCGATGGCGGTTGCGGCCGCCGCTGGCATTGGGTGTTACTACGTGGGCGCCTATCTGGATTTTTTCGCGCTGACTATGATCGATGCCAGTGTGGAGCGGGTGCTGTTGTTCTCCTACCCGGTGATGACTGTCACATTCCAAGCATTGTTATCCAGGCGTTGGCCGCCACCCACCGTGCTGGCGGCGTTAGGTATTGCCTATCCGGGCGTGTTCCTGGTGATGGGCGGATTTGATCCCCAGTTGATGCGAAGCAATGCGTTTGGTTCCGCTCTGGTGCTAGTTGCCGCCGCCAGTGTGGCGATGTACTACATGGTGATTGAGCGGGTGAGCCATTTGATCGAGAGCCAGGCGTTCACCGTGTACGCGATGACCGCTGCGGGGGCAGCCATGAGCGTGCACCTGCTAAGCGCCCACAACATCAGCGAGCTGACGATGAGCCGTGAGGCTTGGGCGCTGATGTTAAGCATGGTGGTCGTCGCCACCGTACTGCCGTTGTTTCTGCTGGCCGAGGGCGTGCACCGCATCGGGGCCGCGCGCGGCAGCCTGATCAGCCTGCTGGGGCCACCTTCGACGGTAATCGTGGCCTGGTGGTTGCTCGGCGAGCAGTTGCGTTCCTCGCAGTGGCTAGGCAGCGCAGCGATTATTGCGGGTGTGGTAGTGGTGGAGTGGGGCGTGCGACGACAGGCCAGGACTGATCGTACGGCTGATCATGACTCCGGCCGCGCGGCAGGCCGAGAGCCGCCGCCACTGGCCTGAGGCCTAATGCCGGGCGAGAAACGGGAACAGTAAATCGCAAAACGCTATTTTCTGCTCGCGACCGGCCACCACATGCGCCACATCGGGCATCGTCACTGCCTGTACGTTCGCCAGCAGCGCTTCAATCTCCTGGGTGTATCGTGGGCTGGTCACCGCGTCTTTGCCTGCGTGCAGCAGCAGGGTAGGGGCTTGCACCTGCCCCAGCGTTTCGCGCACGTCGTGACTAAGACAGGCATCGACCAGGCGTGCATGGGCAGTTTGGCGTCCGATCAGTTCGCTCCACGGGCCGTCAGGGCCGATCAGGCGTGCCCGGTGCTGCAGATAAAATTCCGGCAAAAATGACATGAAGCAAACGAATTTCTGAAACGCTTCAAAGCCCATCTTCAGGTGCACGTCGCGAAACATCTCCAACTGATCGGCCAGCAGTTGATCCACGGCGGCCCAGCAGCCCATATTCACCATAGAGCGCACAAGTTCGGGCCGCTCTATTGCCACCAGTTGCGCCACGCACGCGCCCATCCCGACCAGCCCGATAAAGTGCACGTTGCGCCAGCCCAGATGATCCAGCAGCCCGATCACATCCTGTGCGTGCAGGTTCATCGTGGCGGGCACGGAAAGGTCATCGGTAGACTCGCCGATGCCTCGGTAGTCGATAATTAATGTCTGGTAGCGGTCGGTGAGGCCGCGCGCCAGGTTGTTGGTGCGCCCGTGACAAAAGGTGCCCCAGCCGCCCATACAGATGGCAGGCTCGCCCTGGCCAACAATCTCGTAGTACATCTCGTGGTTGTTAATGTGTGCGATGGGCATAGCGGTTCCTGCGTAGGTGCTGAGACTGGTGTGATGGGGCCCGGCGGGCGGCTAGATAATTCCTGCCGCTCGCAATGCATCCAAGCGTGCCTGATCGTAGCCCAGCAGGCCGGCGTAGATGTCCTCGTTGTGCTCGCCAATCTCCGCCCCGCACCAACGGATCGATCCAGGTGTGGCGGAGAGTTTGGGTGCCACATTCTGCATGGCCAGCTCGCCGAAGCTGCGATGGGCAATTTTGACGATGGCCTCGCGCGCTTTGAAGTGGATGTCTTCCATCATATCGGGGGCACGGTAAATCTTGCCGTTGGGCACGCCGTGCTCGTTGAGCAGATCGCCTAGCGCATCGGAAGTCAACGTGGCAGTCCACTGGGCGATCCGCTGATCCAGTTCGTCCTGGCGCGCGCCGCGTGCGTTGTGACTGTTGTAGCGTTCGTCTTCAGCCAGCTCCGGGCGGCCCATAGCGGCACACAGGCGGGTAAATACGGTGTCCTGATTGGCCGCGATCAGATGCTCGCCGTCGCTGCACGGATAAACGTTCGAAGGGGCCACATTTGGCAGGATGGCGCCAGTGCGCTCGCGCACAAAACCGGTTTGATCAAACTCCGAGACCAGCGACTCCATTACATTCAGCACGGCTTCGTACAACGCGGAGTCCACCACCTGGCCCTGGCCGGTGGTGTTTTTGTGATGCAGTGCAGACAACGCGCCGACGCAGGCAAACGTGGCCGCAAGCGTGTCGCCGATGCTGATGCCCATGCGGCTGGGCGGGCGGTCGGGGCTGCCCACGACATAGCGTAGTCCGCCCATGGCCTCGCCGATAGCACCGTAGCCAGCCCGGCTGGCATATGGCCCGCTTTGGCCATACCCGGTGACCCGCACTAGGATCAGCCCTGGGTTGATCTCCTTCAGTACATCGTAGCCGAGGTTCCACTTCTCCAGGGTGCCCGGGCGAAAGTTCTCAACCATGATGTCGGATTTGGCGATGAGGTCGCGGATCACCTCCTGTCCATCAGCCTCACGCGCGTTCAGTGTGATGCACTTCTTGTTGCGTGAAACCACCGGCCACCAAAGCGATTCGCCGCCCGCTTTCTCCCGCCCCCAGTCGCGCATGGGGTCGCCCCGACCAGGTTGCTCTATCTTAATGACTTCGGCGCCAAAGTCGCCTAGCAGCTGGGCGCAAAATGGCCCGGCCAGCAGCTGCCCCATCTCTATCACACGCAGGTTGGCTAAGGGTCCGGTATTGGTCATATGACAATCCTCGGGCAACGCCGGGCCGGGGGCCTTTCGAGGACGACGGCTTCAGCACTACGGTGTTTCATTGTATACAATCGAGCTCCAAGGCAGCTCCAATCACCTAAAAGGTTAAAATTTTCCGCCTAATCGTATACAAAATACCCCAAGCATGGCAATCTGGGCTTTCGGCAGGTTAGATGCGGGAAGCTGAGTGCTCGACGCTGTACAAATCGTAGAAGTCGGCCCGCGCGACGGCATTCAAAGCCAGTCGACGCTGCTCAGCACCGACGACAAAGTGACGTTCGTCGAGCGGCTGATCGGTGCCGGGCTGCGTCGGATTGAAGTCGCCAGTTTTGTGAATCCCAAGCGCGTGCCGCAGATGGCGGATGTGGATGAGTTGATTGGCCGGCTGCCGCGCGATGAGGGGGTCAGCTACATTGGCTTGGTGCTTAACCGGCGCGGCTTCGATCGTGCGGTAGAATCCGGAATCGATGAGATTAACTGTGTGGTCGTTGCGACGGATACCTTTAACTTGAAGAATCAAGGGGTACCGTCGGCGCAGTCCATGCGCGTGATCGAGGAGATTGCGCGGGATGCCCGGGAGGCAGGCCGATTTTGCGGCGTCACCATTGGCGCCGCCTTCGGATGCCCGTTTGAGGGTGAAGTGGCACCTGCCCGGGTGGACGAGTTGGTCCGGGCACTGGCGGACATGGGCGTTGATGAGATCGGGATCGCCGACACCATCGGCTGCGCGGTCCCGTCGGATGTGAAGCGTATGCTTGAGGTCGTGATGGCTTCGGCCGGGCAGATTCCCATCCGCTGCCACTTTCATAACACCCGCAATACCGGTGTAGCGAACGTATTTGCCGCGCTGGAAATGGGCGTTGGCGTCATCGATGCCAGCTGCGGCGGCGTGGGCGGTTGCCCGTTCGCGCCAGCGGCCACCGGCAACGTGGCGACAGAAGATGTACTTTATATGATCGACCGCATGGGGATTGAGACCGGCGTGTCGATAGAGCAGGTTATGCGCACAACAAGCTGGCTGGTACAGCCGCTGCGTACGCAGATGCCCTCAATGGTATCGCGTGCCGGGTTGTTTCCACCGCCGGCCAATACCGGCGAGTAAGCGAGTTAAGCAGGCGGGCGGGGGCACGCTACCACGACGTTCCGCCATCGCGCAGTTATTGAGACCTTGAGGGAGATAGTATGAGTTACCGGTTGGGAGTGGATGTCGGCGGCACCTTTACGGATGTGTTGTTGATCGATGAAGGCAGCGGTAGCGTGTACACCGCGAAGGTACCATCGACGCCGGCGGACTCGTCCATTGGTGTGCTGAACGG
>CBDUQI010000078.1:0-23245 GCA_965369325.1 uncultured Gammaproteobacteria bacterium | reverse complement strand
CAAGGGTAGCCATCGTACAGGAAGGGGCCGACCCAATCACCTGTCGAAAATTGCTTCCAACAATCCTGGTCAATTAGCACTATGCGCGTCTGCTCGAGGCGGCGCCGGGAACAGTAATGTCCGATAACCCCGCTGGAAAAGATATCGATCCGCTGGAGACGAGCGAGTGGCTTGAATCCATCGAGAGCGTTCTTAATACTTACGGTCCGCAGCGAGCTCACTATCTGCTCGATCGGCTGATCGATCACACTCGTCGGTCGGGCGGCTATCTGCCGTACAGTCCCAACACGGCTTATCTGAACACCATCGCGGTGGGCAATCAGGACCCTTACCCGGGTGATCTAGCGTTGGAGAAACGGCTGCTTGCCTACCAGCGGTGGAACGCGATGGCGATGGTGATGAATGCGAATCGCATCAGCTCCGAATACGGCGGCCACATTGCCAGCTACGCCTCCTCGGCGGTGTTGTACGACGTGGGTTTTCACCATTTCTGGCGCGCCGCGAGCGACAAGCATCCGGGCGACATGGTGTTTATCCAAGGGCATTCCGCGCCAGGCATTTATGCCCGTGCTTTTCTTGAAGGGCGCTTGAGTGAAGAGCAGTTGCTGCGCTTCCGTCAGGAAGTTGACGGTGGTGGCCTGTCGTCCTACCCGCATCCTAAGTTGATGCCGGATTTCTGGCAGTTTCCGACTGTTTCCATGGGCCTCGGGCCCATGATGGCGATTTACCAGGCACGCTTTACCCGCTACCTGGAGCACCGCGCAATCGTGGCCCCCAGCGATCGAAAAATCTGGGCCTTCCTGGGCGATGGCGAAATGGACGAGCCCGAATCGCTGGGTGCTATTACACTGCCGGTGCGCGAGAAACTCGACAATCTGGTGTTCGTGATTAACTGCAACCTTCAGCGCCTGGACGGACCGGTGCGTGGCAACGGCAAAATCGTGCAGGAACTGGAAGCAAGCTTTGGCGGCGCCGGCTGGAACGTGATCAAAGTCCTGTGGGGATCGCGATGGGATCCGCTGCTGGCACGTGATACCGACGGCCTGCTGCGCCAGCGCATGGAAGAATGCGTGGACGGCGAGTACCAGGCATTTAAGGCCAATGATGGCGCGTATGTGCGCGAGCACTTCTTTGGTAAGTATCCGCAGTTAAAAGCCATGGTGGCCAACATGTCAGATGATGACGTGTGGCGCTTGAATCGTGGTGGCCACGATCAGGACAAAGTGTACTCCGCCTATGCTGCGGCATCGCGCATGCGCGGTGCGCCCACTGTGATCTTGGCCAAAACCGTGAAGGGATTTGGCATGGGCAGCGCGGGCGAGGGCCAGATGGCCACCCACCAGCAAAAGAAGTTGGACGAGGATGCGCTGCGCGCATTCCGCGATCGATTCCGGATTCCCGTAGCCGACGATCAGCTGAACAGCCTTCCTTTCTGCAAGCCGCCGCCCGACAGTCCCGAGATGCGCTATCTCACCCAGCGCCGCCAGGTGTTGGGCGGCGCGTTACCTGCCCGTACCTCCACAGCGGCCAGCATCAAGGCGCCGTCGCTTGAAATGTTCAAGGCACAGATGCAGGGCAGTGGCGAGCGTGAGGCATCCACCACCATGATGCTGGTACGGATGCTCACTCAGTTGTTGCGTGACAAAACGCTGGGGCCGCGCATTGTGCCCATCGTGCCGGATGAGGCGCGCACCTTTGGCATGGAAGGCATGTTCCGCCAGTTTGGTATCTACTCATCGGTGGGCCAGCTGTATCGCCCGGTCGATGCGGACCAACTCATGTTCTACAAAGAAGACAAGCGCGGGCAGATTCTTGAAGAGGGCATTAACGAGGCGGGCGCGTTTTGCTCGTTTATGGCGGCGGGTACCGCGTATGCCAACCACAACGAGCAGATGATTCCGTTTTATCTGTTCTACTCGATGTTCGGCTTTCAGCGTATCGGCGATTTCGCCTGGGCGGCGGGCGACATGCAGACCCGCGGGTTTATGGTCGGCGCGACTGCAGGGCGCACCACGCTCGCCGGTGAGGGCCTGCAGCATCAGGACGGGCACAGCCAGCTGGTGGCGGGGACTATTCCCAACGTGGTGTCGTACGATCCTGCCTATGGTTACGAGCTTGCGGTGATCGTGCAGGACGGGCTGCGTCGTATGGTGCAGGAGCAGGAGAGTATCTACTACTACATCACTTGCATGAACGAGAACTATGTGCAGCCGCCGATGCCGGAGCGGCCCGACGTGCGCGATGGCATTCTAAAAGGTATGTATCGCGTGGCCGAGGGGGCGAGTGGCCAGTTGCGGGTGCAGTTGTTCGGCTCGGGCACTATCTTAAACGAGGCAGTCAAGGCGGCGGAACTGCTGAGCGACTACGGCGTATCGGCGGATATCTGGAGCGTGACCAGCTACAACGAGCTGGCACGCGATGGCATGGCCTGCGATCGCTGGAACCGGCTGCATCCTACCGAGGCGCAGCATCAGCCTTATGTCAGCGAAGTGCTGGCCGACATGCAGGGGCCGTTTATCGCCGCCTCCGACTACATGCAGGCGCTGCCAGAGCAAATTCGCGAATGGGTGCCGGGGCGTTACGTCGTGCTGGGCACCGATGGCTATGGGCGCAGCGACAGTCGCGCGCAGTTGCGCAACTTCTTCGAGGTAGACAGCCGCTACATCGCAATTGCCGCGCTAAAGGCGCTGGTCGACGAAGGCCGTGCCGAGGCATGGCTGGTCGACAAGGCCATTGAGAAGTTTGGGATCGACACAGACAAGCCGGCTCCTTGGACCGTCTGAAGTAGGGGTTAGGCAGTGGCAACAACACAAGCGATAACGGTCCCGGATATCGGCGACTTTGACGAAGTCGAAGTGATCGAGATCCTGGTGTCGGTCGGTGATCAGGTGCAGGCGGAAGACCCCCTGCTGACGCTGGAAACGGACAAGGCTGCGATGGATATTCCGGCGCCGCACGCGGGCACAATTGCCAGCATTGAGGTGGCGGTGGGCGACAAAGTGTCGCAGGGCGATGTGATCGTGTCCTTTACGCAGGACGGTGCTGATGCCGTTAGCCCGAGCCCAGACGATGCGGTAGCTGAAGCCCCTGCAGCTGGGGTTGCACCGCCGGCTGAGGCGGCGCCCGATGCCGACGCCGCGGCTGTCGCTGCGCCGGATGTCCCCGCCGTGAGCGATGCTGCCCCGATTGGCGCCGGTGGCGGCATCATGCAGGTGCTGGTACCAGATATCGGCGATTTCGACAACGTGGAAATTATTGAGGTGGCGGTTCGCCCTGGCGATCGGGTGGAGGCGGAAGCGACACTGATTACGCTTGAGTCCGATAAGGCGGCGCTGGATATTCCCGCCCCGGCGGCGGGTACCGTGATCGAGTTATTCGTTGCCCTGGGCGATCAGGTATCCGAGGGGCATCGGGTATTGAGTCTGTCGCTGGAAGAGGGGGTTGCGAGCCCGGCACCGCCTGCCAGCGAGCTGGCTACGGTGGAGGCGCCTGCCGCCATGGCGCATGCGGCCAAGCCGGCGCCTGCGGTACAACCACCGCGCCAGGCGCCCGCCCAGTTGCCGCCCATTAACGAGGCGACGTTTAATCGCGCACACGCTAGCCCGTCGGTACGCAAGTTTGCTCGTGAGCTGGGCGTGGACTTAATGCAAGTGCAAGGGACGGGGCTCAAAAGCCGGGTGACTCGCGATGACGTCAAAGCGCTGGTGAAGTCGGTGATGAGCGGCGGGCAGATGCTGGCTGGCGCGGCACCGGTGAGCCCGTTGCCTGAAGTGCCCGTGGTCGACTTTGCCAAGTTCGGCCCGGTGCAGATGCAGCCGCTTACCCGCGTGCAGAAGATATCGGGCCCACGATTGCATGCAAGCTGGGTAAACCTGCCGCACGTAACCCAACATGATGAGGCTGACAGCACCGATATCGAAGCCGCTCGCAAGCAGCTTAAACCCGCGGCGAAAGCCCGCGAGATTCGCCTGACGCCGCTTGCCTTTGTGATCAAAGCTTGCGCCGAAGCCTTAAGTGAGTTCCCGGTGTTTAAATCGTCACTGACGCCGGATGGCGAACAACTGGTAATGAAGGACTACACACACATCGGCTTTGCCGCCGACACGCCCAATGGCCTGGTGGTCCCGGTCATTCGCGATGCGGATCAAAAAGACGCGTTTGAGATTGCGCAGGAGCTGGCGGACCTCAGCGCGCTGGCGCGTGAGGGCAAACTGAAGGCCGCGCAAATGCAGGGCGGTTGCTTTACTGTCTCCAGTCTGGGTGGCATCGGCGGTACCTACTTTACGCCGATTATCAATGCGCCAGAGGTGGCGATTCTGGGCGTTGGCCGCAGCCGCATGGCACCGCTGTTTCAGGACAACGCGTTCGTGCCCCGCCTGATGCTCCCACTGTCGCTGTCCTACGACCACCGGGTAATCGACGGTGCAGCGGCGGTGCGCTTTACCACACGCCTGGGCCAGATTATCGCGGCGGTGGATAGCTTGTTACCTGATGTGGCGGAGCCCTCGCAGTGAGCGACCGCATTCAGGTAAATATTCCGGACCTTGGCGATTTTGCCGACGTCGAGGTTATTGAGGTCATGGTGCAGGTAGGCCAGCAGGTCACCGAGCAGGATCCGTTGCTGACATTAGAAACGGACAAGGCCGCGATTGATGTGCCGACACCGGCCAGCGGCACGGTGGTGGAGCTGCTGGTGAACACAGGCGATCGTCTCAGCACCGGCTCGCCCGTGTTGATGCTTGAGGTGACAGCAACCGCGGCACAGGATGCGCCGGCCACCTCGTCGGTACCGGAGCCGCAGTCGTCGGCGCCGGTGGCTGCCGCCACCGCTGGGGCGTACACCGGCGCGGTCAGCGAGCAGGTGGATCTGCTGGTGCTGGGCGCAGGCCCGGGCGGCTACACGGCTGCATTTCGTGCGGCGGACCTGGGCCGCGAGGTGATGTTGGTGGAGCGTTATCCCACGTTGGGTGGCGTGTGCCTGAACGTAGGATGCATCCCCTCCAAGGCCTTATTGCATGCGGCCAAAGTGGTTGAAGAAGCACACAGCATGCAGGAGTTTGGCATTCGTTTCGGCGATCCGGACATTAACAGCGAGCGGCTGCGCGAATGGAAGAATCAGGTGATCGGTCGCCTGACCGGTGGCCTGGGCGCGATGGCGCGCCAGCGCAAAGTGAAGGTGCAGCATGGCGTGGGGGAATTCCTGTCGCCGCATCATTTAGAAGTACGCAACGGCGATGAAGTGAAGGTGATTGCTTTCGGTCAGTGCATCATCGCCGCCGGCTCACAGGCGGTGAAGCTGCCTATGCTGCCGGATGATCCGCGTGTGCTCGATTCCACCTCGGCGCTGGAACTGGCCAACTTGCCTGAGCGGATGTTGATTATCGGCGGCGGCATTATTGGGCTTGAGCTGGGCACTGTGTATGACGCGCTGGGAGTGAAGGTGAGTGTGGTCGAGCTGACCGCAGGGCTGATGCCGGGCGCGGACCGTGATTTGGTTCGACCCCTGCAAAAACGCCTGGCCGGGCGTTTCGAGCAATTGCTGCTCAATACCAAGGTGACCGACGTGAGCGCGCAGAGCGACGGTTTACGCGTGCATTTTGAAGGCGAAAAAGCGCCAGCGTCGGAAGTGTTCGGTGCTGTGTTGGCAGCTGTTGGCCGTCGGCCCAACGGCGCCAGTATTGGTGCTGAGGCGGCCGGCGTGCAAGTGGATGAGCGCGGGTTTGTTCAGGTGGATAAACAACAGCGCAGCAATGTGGATCATATCTTTGCCATCGGCGATATCGTTGGCCAACCAATGCTGGCGCACAAGGCGACGCACGAGGCTAAAGTGGCCGCGGAAGTCGCGTGTGGTATGAAGAGTGCGTTCGACGCTCGAGTGATTCCATCGGTGGCCTACACTGATCCTGAGATTGCCTGGGTGGGCATGACCGAGCTTGAGGCCAAAGCAGAAGGCGTGCGCTACGGCAAAGGCGAGTTCCCCTGGGCGGCCAGTGGCCGTTCGCTGGCCATCAATCGCGAAGAGGGCATGACCAAGTTGCTCTTCGAAGAGGGCACCGAGCGGGTTATTGGCGCGGGTATTGTCGGCCCCAACGCTGGCGATCTGATTGCCGAGACGGCGCTCGCCATCGAGATGGGATGCGATGCGGCTGACATCGGCCTGACGGTGCATCCGCACCCCACACTGTCAGAAACAGTGGCGATGGCAGCAGAGGCCTACGAGGGCACTATCACCGACCTGTATCTGGGCGGCAAGAAACGCAAAGCACGCTGAATTGTCCCCGCGTGAGTGGCGTGGGCGACCGCCTGCGCCCGCTGAGAATACTCCCGGCAGTTGCTGTTGGCCGCAAAAGCGGTTAACTTTTCTTACATAAGCTGCGCGGTTACGCTCAGGGGAGCGCCGATACATTCGGCTGTTCGGAGCCCGCTAGCATAATTTTGGGGAACAAACTTCTGTCTAGTTACGGACGTTACGATTCGTCACGTCGTTATGTTGTGCCGCGTGGTAGCCTACGGGCACAAGATAGCTTTGGGGTAGGCGATTCCCTTGTCTTGTGAGGGATCGCAAAGAGCGACAGGAACTGTCTAATGGGGCGTCTGCTTAAGATCTTAATCGCAGTGGTGCTGCTTGTATTGCTGCTGTTGTGGTGCTTGCGGAATCATCCGCCGGCCATTGAATCATCGTTAACTCAAACGACAAACCGCGTGCTCACTGAAAAGGGCCGGGGTTGGGCCACCTCCGTTCTGGACGGCCGTGATGTCATCCTTACCGGGATGGCGCCCACCAAGCAGGATCGTATTGCTGCGGCGAAGATTGTGTCCGACGTGAAAGGCGTGCGTGTGGTGGATAACCAGATTACGGTGGCACCGCCACCGGCGGCTGAGGTCGCACCCGCGCCGGCACCAGAGCCCGAACCGGTGCTGTCGCCGTTCGGCTTGCGCGCATCGCTTTCCACTGATGTGCTGACCCTGAGCGGGATTGTGCCGAACCAGCTGCAACGCGAATCCATTGTGGGCTTTGCCACGCAGCAGTTTCCCAATGCCCGCGTGGTGGATGAGTTGCGCGTGGGATCACATTCACCGCAGAGCTGGCGCGAGGGGTTAGACGTTGGGTTGAACCAACTGGCCAGACTGACCGAAGGGGTACTGCAGATCGACGCCGCGCGCTGGACGTTGAGCGGGCTGGCCCAGGATGCCGGTGTACGCGATAGCATCGCAACACTGGTGGATGCGGATGTGCCAGGTGTCTTTAGCACCGAGCTCAGCGTAGAGATCCCGGCCACGGAAGCGCAAGTGGATCAGTGCCAAAATCAGTTTAACGAGCTGATGGCCAGCAACCGGATTTTGTTCCGCACGGCCAGTGCCGAGATTGACGGGGCGAGTATCAACTTGCTGAACCAGTTGAGTGAGGTAGCTGCCCGCTGCGTGGCGGTTATTGAAATAGAGGGACACACGGACGGCCAGGGCGCGGAGGCTGACAACTTGTTGTTGAGCCAACGTCGGGCCGACGCTGTACGGGAGTACTTACTTGTGCAGGGTGTGTCTGAGGAGCGCGTAATCGCGCGGGGGTACGGCGAGCGGCAGCCAGTGGGTGATAATTCAACACCCTCGGGCCGCGCACAAAATCGTCGAATCGAATTTAGAGTCGAGAAGATCGCACCATGAGTTATTTGATATATCAGATTGGTTTCTGCCTGATGCTCGCCGCCATCATTGGTGGAATTATCGGATGGTTGCTTCGGGGTTCCAGGAAGGCGGAGATTGAGGCCCTTGAGGCCGACGTGAGCCGTTGGCGCGGGCAGGTAAATGGCCTGGAGTCTGCGGTAAAAGAGCGCGACTCACGTCTGGCATCGCTGGAAGGCGATCTAGATGAATGGAAGGGCAAGGTGCCACCGCTGGAAGCCTCGCTGGAGGAACGCGGCCGCCGCCTGCAGGACCTGGACCTGGAAGTGGTCAACTGGAAGGCGAAAGTCTCACCACTTGAGGTGTCCGTGAAGGAGCGTGATGAGCGCATCGCCGCCCTGGACACGGACGTGCTCAATTGGAAAGGCAAACTCGGGCCGGTGGAGACACGGGCGAAAGAGCTTGACGCCGAGAATGCCCGCCTGCGCGAAGGGCTAGAAACCTGGAAGAGCAAAGTTGGGCCGCTGGAATCCTCGCTTGAGGCACATGGCAACACTATCGAGCGGATGGAGAGCGAGCTGGCGGAGTGGAAGGCCAAGGTGCCACCGCTGGAAGTGCAGCTGCAAGAGCGCAGCAAACGAGTGGACGAGCTGGAATCTGAGCTGGGCTCCTGGGAGGCCAGGCTGTCACCGATGGAAACCGCGCTGAGCTCGCGCAACGAAAGCATCCAGAAACTTGAGGGTGAGATTGGCAATTGGAAAGGCCGGTTCGCCACGCTGGAGGCATCGCTGGCCGAGCGCGACGAACAGCTTCAGGCTGCCACCTCTCGTGCGGGCGATGCCGACGGTCTGCAGGCGCAGATTGGCGATTGGAAGAGCAAATTCGCAAACCTTGAGGGCTCGATGCGCGAAGGCGACGGGAAGCTCAAGGCGGCAAATGACAAGCTGGCTCGGCTGCAGAGCGATCTGGACGGCGGGCAGGCGCGTTTTGCCGGGCTGGAGAAAGATCTGGCAAAGGCGCAGGCGCACAGCGGTGAGTTGGAAGGCTCGCTGAAAGCACGCGATGGGGAGCTGAGCTCCGCCAACGAAGCGCTAGCTAAACTGCGCGGTGAGTACAAATCGCTGCAGGGTGATGCAGGCAGTAGCGGCAAACGGCTTGGCGAGCTTGACCGCGAGTTGGCTAAATGGAAGGGCAGAGTGCCGGGGCTGGAAGCGGATATTGGCAAGCGCGATCAGCGCATCGCCGAGCTGGAGCGTACGGAGAAAGAAAGTCAGGCTGGCAACAAGCAGTTGCTGACCTGGAAAGCACGCGTGCCGGAATTGGAAAACAACTTGGCCGAGCGCGATCGTCGTCTTTCCGCACTGCAGTCGGATTACGACAAACTTAACCGTGACGCCAAGCAGTGGCGCGGCGATGCCGATTCGGCCGCCGGCTACAAACGACGCATCGATGAGTTACAGGCGCAGATGAAGGATCTGTCCGGGCTCAAGGGCCAGATGACCGAACGGGACAAGCGCCTGAGCAAACTGGACGCCAGCATTGAAGACCTGAAAGCACGTCTGGCTGCTGCGCAGGTGAAAAGTGATGAAGCCCAGTCGCGCTCACGGGAGCTGGAAACCGATTTGCGCGGTCGCTCATCAAAAGTCCGCTCGCTGGAACGGGATCTGGCCGCGTGCCAGGCGCGGCAGGCGAATACCCCTGCACCCGGTGAGGCGATTACATTGTTCATCAAGCCGCCGGCCGAGATCGATGACCTTAAACGCATTAAAGGCGTTGGCGAGAAGCTCGAAGGACTGCTGCATCGGTTGGGTGTGTACACCTTCAAACAGGTGTCATTGTGGAGCAGCCGAGAAGTGGATTGGGTGGACGATCACCTGGACGTATTCAAAGGCCGTATTGCCCGGGATAACTGGGTAACTCAGGCGGGCGAACTGCACCGGGAAAAGTACGGCAAAAGTAAGTAGGGCCTGATGTCCGAGACGGTTTTCAGCAGGATAATCGCCGGTGAGATTCCAGCGGATATTATCTACGAGGATGAGGTATGTCTGGCGTTCCGGGATATCAGCCCGCAGGCGCCGGTGCATGTGCTGCTGATTCCGCGTGAGCCGATCACGCAACTGAGTGAGGCTTCTGCGGAGCATCAAGCCGTGCTTGGGCATCTGATGATTAAGGCCGGGCATATCGCACGCCAGGAAGGCTGCGGTGAGGCGTTCCGCGTGGTAGTTAACAGTGGCGCTGGCGCGGGGCAGACGGTGTTTCATCTGCATCTGCATATCATTGGAGGGCGCAGCCTGAGTTGGCCTCCCGGCTAGGATTAAGAAAATCGGGCGAGGCCGGACCGGCTTGCCCAACAG
Source organism: uncultured Gammaproteobacteria bacterium (assembly GCA_965369325.1). Taxonomy (GTDB): domain Bacteria; phylum Pseudomonadota; class Gammaproteobacteria; order Steroidobacterales; family JBCBZW01; genus CBDUQI01. The sequence goes on along the minus strand of CBDUQI010000078.1, from coordinate 13,271 downwards.
AATCATCCACCCGGCCGTGTCGCCGGGTGGATTTTTTTACGTCTGTCTCTTACGCCTGCCGATCGCTGCGGAACATCCGAGACAGGAGGTTATCCAGGCTCAACCCCCCGGCGCCGGTAAAGAATAACGCCAGCAGCATCACAAAGTAGGTCACTGCCCATTCGATGCCGGAGTTGGAGATGACAAAGTTGCCCATCTGGGTCAGCCAGTCGTAGTTACCGTGTTCCTTCAGGATATCTTTGGCTGAGCTCAAGCGCTGGACAGCCTCGCCAGTACGCTCGGTAACACCAAAGCTCTGCAGGTCGTGTACCGCCTGCCAGCCGTTATGCCAGTGCACCGTAAATACCGCGACCAACATGGTGATCATCAATGGGATGCTGATCCAGCGTACTGCCAGACCTAGCAGCAACAGCACAGCGCCGATGACCTCAGTGCCGGTGGCCATGGCTGCCATCAACGTAGGCATCGGCAGGCCGAGTCCCCAGTCTGGGTTACCGAACCACTCCACCACGTTATCGAAGCCGTTCATTTTGTTCCGTCCGGCGATCCAAAAGACCGGCACCAGGTACAGTCGTAGCGCCAGCGGACCCAGAAAAGACAGGCCTCGCGTGCCATCCAGGATCACATCGTGTAATCGGTTGTATAAATCGACAAGAGATTGCATTGGAACCCCCCAAGCGGTTCGTTGTAAGAAAGCACCTGTGACAGCGGCGCATGGCCGGCGTCGTTTTTAGTCAGTGCGCGTGCCCAGGACAATATCCTTGGCGCGTAATGCCAGAAGCGCATCGGTGCCGCCGCTTATCACTGCCTCTTCGGGCAACTGCGGCATTTCCGTGGCGATCATTTGCAGTACATCACGCCCGCTCAGCTGATCATTCTCTTCTAGTAGCTCGAGCAGCCTAGCGGTTACAGCATTTATCTCTAAAAACCGGCCTTTTTCATCCCGGCCGCGATAAACCACTAAAAATGTGGGGTTGGGGGAGGGGGGATCGGGTCGAAAATCGGGTGAAATGCGGTGCACGGGGAACGTGTAAGCCAGCGGCCAGGCAACCGGTGACACCGCCGGGCGTCCGCTCAGCAGGTCGCCATTCTTATCTACATGATCCAGGTTGATGCTGGACTCATCAATCTGCACCGCTAACTCTACCCACTCGTAGTGCGCCAGCTCCAGTAAGAACGGTGGATCGCCAGCCACCTCGCCACGTTCTTCCTGCAGGTATTTGAGAAATTCCTGTGGCATCTCAAGAAACAGCGGTGTGTGCGCTTGATGGGTGGCGAAATACGCCCGCATGAGTTGCGCCCACGCATCGTCACTGTGCAGTTTGCGCAGTACCTGAAACGTGCGCGCCAGCAACTGGGAGACGTTGTTGAACAGTAGTTCCCGGTAAATTGCCAACCGCCGGTCTTCGATACCCGCCGGCGCCGGATGGCGCTCCGGGTCTCGGATATGGGCAGTCAGTGCGTACTGGTGACGCTGAAATTCCGGCAGCTCGGGATGCTCAGGCATTGGAGACGGCCCGCCCAGCGTGGTGATCGGCCCACTTTTTTTGTAGCCCTTCGATCGTCTGAATCTCTTTCATCATTTGTGGAATCGGCGGGATGTTGAAATCCCGCTCAAGCAGTGTGGGGACTACGCCAACGTGCTCGTAGGCGGTGTCCAGCAAGGCCCATACTGGGTCGCAGACATCGGCCCCGTGGGTGTCCACGCGCAGATCTTCATCCTCAACGTAATGGCCGGCGACGTGGAAGTACACCACTCGCTCGCGTGGCATGGCGCGAAGGTACTCGTGGGGATCATAGCCGTGGTTGATGCTGTTGACGTAGATATTGTTGATATCCAGCAACAGGCGGCAATCCGCCTCCTCCAGCACCGCTTTAACGAATTCGACTTCCTGCATCTGCGCGCCCTGGGCGGCGTAGTAGGAGACGTTTTCCATGCCGATGGGGCGCTCGAGAATATCTTGCACGCGCCGAATCCGGTCCGCGACGTAGTGCACGGCCTCCTCGGTGAAGGGGATCGGCAACAGGTCGTACAGATGGCCATCGTCACCGCAGTAGCTCAGATGCTCGGTATAAAATTTGATCTGGTGGGTATCCAGAAAGCCCTTCACCTGACGTACAAAGTCCTCATCCAGTGGCGCAGGACCGCCAATCGATAGCGAAAGCCCGTGGGTCACGAAAGGATAGCGCTCGGTAAAATGGCGCAGCTGCTTGCCCACGCGACCGCCTACATTGATCCAGTTCTCTGGTGCCACCTCCATAAAGGCAACATCAGGCGGTGTACGCATGGCCTCACGAATAAAGTCCCGCCGCAGTCCCAGACCAGCACCGGTGACTGGGTAAGTTTCTGAATCAGGTGATTTCATGGGGAGGCTCCAGTGCCTTTGGGGCGATCACTTAAGTGTTGAGGATACGAAATCCTCCGACAGGGTGCACGCCCTAAAGTTGCCGATTTGTCTCTATTATATTCATTTGCTCAGCCTATCAGAAAAGCAAGTTTAGCTGTTGCTTGTGTATGAAAGTTGCCGCTAGGCGGCTAAGCGTTACAGCGATGCCAGGTGATTCAGTGCTTCAATAGGCCCTGAATCGTTTTCAAATAGGCTTGCTCGTCCGGCGCCTGCCCGTCGCGCTGGGCCTGCCACATGGCCTGTGCCAGGCAATCCATCATGCGATGCTCGGCCTCATGCGCGTCGCCGCATTGATGGCACAACGCCTGATGGGCCGCGGCGATGCCCGCTGGCCGGTTAGTCCCCACCTGCTCGCGCAACCCGATATGCAGGCCCATGTGCAGGAACGGATTGGTCTCGCCGTCCTCCGGCATATACTCCCGTTGTAGCGGTTCGCCTGCGCGTGCCTGGAGCGCACGGTGATACTCCGGATGCCAGGCCACCACCTCGGCGATTACCGAGTCTAGCGGGTCCATTGGCAGCCCCTCACATGCCTTGTGCCAGGCGCTGCGGAATTTTTCCCGCAGTTGGTCACGATCGGCTCCAAACATGACCTCTACTGCTCCTGGGTATTGTCGTTCTGGCCAGGCACCTTGTCCGGGTAGCGGCACAGGTCCGACACAGTGCATTGCGGGCACATAGGTTTGCGCGCTTTGCACACGTAGCGCCCATGCAGAATCAGCCAGTGATGGGCATCCAGTCGGTACGGCTCCGGCACCTGCGTGAGCAAGCGGTCTTCCACTGCTCGCGGGGTTTTGCCGGGCGCCAGTCCGGTGCGGTTGGCGACCCGAAAGATATGGGTGTCAACCGCGATTGTTGGAAGGCGAAAGGCGGTGTTCAGCACCACATTGGCGGTCTTGCGCCCAACGCCTGGCAGGCGCTCAAGCGCTTCGCGCGTCTGCGGTACTTTGCCTGCGTGCTCCTCAAGTAGTACGCGGCAGGTGGCAATGATGTTCTTGGCTTTGCTGTTAAACAGACCGATGCTTTTAATGTATTGTTTAAGTCCGTCCACGCCCAGCGCCAGCATCTTAGGCGGTGTGCCGGCATCGCGAAACAGTGCGCGGGTGGCTTTGTTTACGCCCACGTCGGTTGCCTGGGCCGATAGAATTACGGCGACAAGCAGTTGAAAATGACTGCGGTACTTAAGCTCTGTGACAGGGGCTGGGTTGGCTGCCTGCCAGCGTTTGAACAACGCTTCGCGGTCAGTCTTGTTCATCGTTTTGGCTCTCTTGGCGAAACTCATTTGAGGGCGGGCGCTGCCTGCGCAGTGATAGGGTGCGCGTTAGCCCCACCAGCAGCCCCAGTGTAATAAATGCGCCGGGTGCCAGGCCGGCCAGGGCGAAGCCATGATCAAATATTACCAGCACAGGCGCGTCGTCACCGCGCATGCCGGCACCCAGCATCCAACCGCCCGCCAGCAGGCCACCGGTGCCAATCAGTTCACGCGTGGCACCGACCACCGCGAACAACGCCAGCATCCCCAGCGCATCAGCCAGCACGCTCGGGCCGCTACGGGCGAATGCCGGTTGCCTGCGCTCGACAAATGCGTGATAGGCGATCAGGCAGTTGCTGGCGATCAGCGGTACAAAAATGCCCAACGACTGGTGCAGCGCGAACAGATATCGTCTCATTGCCACATCCACCAGACTCACCAGCGTGACGATGACCAGCAGTGCCAGCAGCAGGTCGTAGGTGCGTTGCGCTGCGCTTTGGGGCGGTGATTGTGTAGGCTGATCTGCAGCATGTTCGCCCGCCGTGGGGTTGGGTGTATCCGCCGGGTCGTTGGCGATGATCGCCGTGTGTGATACGTGCCGCGGTTGCAGCAGGTGCAGAATGAATTGTGATAGCCACAATACCAGCACGGTGGCGAGGCCTAGACCCAGTGCGCGCACCAGCGTATCGCTGACTGCCAGCAAGGGGCACAAACCGAGCATGCGTGCGGGCCACAGGAAGGTGGCCGGTGCGCCGGGCATCAGGGGCGTGCCAGGTGGCGACACGGAACTCATCGGCTACCGCCGTGCTCGGGATGGGTATCGACATTGGCGTTGGCACGCTCATTGTCGCCGGTGCTGGCCTCGTACGCCGACGCGCTATCAAGCGGTTGCACGGCCTCGTCTTCGTCCTCGCCCGCGAGTTCGAACAGCTGACGGCGATGCGCTTGTGCGTAAAGCAGTGCATCGCGCACGGCTTTGGTGATGGCACGGCTGGTCACGGTGGCGCCAGTGAGCTGATCAAACGCACCGCCGTCCACGCTACTTGCCCACAGTTCGCGTTTGCGTGTGCTAAGGGAATGCCCGGCGAATTGTTGCGTCAGCCACTGTTGCGCCGGATCTGTACAGCGCGCGCCTATGCCAGGGGTCTCCTGATGCGCCAGCGTGTGGACGCCGATGACCGCACCCTGGCGATCGATCGCCACCAGCAGGTCCATCGCGCCGCCATAGCCTTCGCGGTTGTGCACCTGCACGGCAAGCGCCTGCACCGTGCCATCTTGCTTGGCCACATAGATAGGCATGGTGCGCGGGCCGAGCAGCGTCGTGTCCAGCACCTCGAGGCGGTCGTTAAGCAGGTTGTTGTTGTAGATAACGCCGCTCAGTACCTGATGCACAGGGCGCAGCTCCCAGGCCTGTGTTTGGCTGAGAATCGGCGCGCGCTGCGAGCGCTCGAACACCACAAGCGCGGTGGTCGCGGCCGCTGCGAACAGGCTTAGTACTGCGATGTGTTTACTTGTCATGGCCGTACGTTCGCGGTGCGCTTATCCGGTCAATGAGCGGCGCGCCAAGGTTCATCAGCAGGATCGCAAAGGCGAACCCGTCCGGATACTTGCCCCAGGTTCGGATGAGCAAGGCCAGCAATCCAACGCCCAAGCCGAACAGTAATCGTCCACGCGGCGAGGTGGCGCCAGAGACGGGGTCGGTGGCGATAAAAAAAGCAGCCAACATAGTCGCGCCACTTAGCAGATGGAAGCTAGCTGTGGCCGTGTTGTCCGGTGCCACCCAGTGCAGGATAAGTGCGCCGCCGCCCAGCCCCGCGAGTACGCCCACTGGGGCATGCCAACGGATGATTCTACGTGCCAGCAGATAGATGCCCCCCGCCAGGAAGCTGACATTGATCCAGTCCCAGCCCACGCCGGCAATACCCTGCAGGCGCGGGTCGTTGCTGCGAATTTCACTCAGCATGCGCATTTGTTTGAATTCACTTTGCACATGATCCAGCGGCGTCGCCATGGTCATGGCGTCGTACAGTCGCCCGTTACCAAGCTGGCCGCTGAGCAGGTAACGCAGGTGTTCTACCACGCTCAGGGCCTCACCGCCCGGCACGCCCCGGGGCGCCGGGTAACCGCTCATATAGATTGGGAAGGCCACCAGCGCGACCGCGTAGCCGACCATTGCCGGATTAAACAGATTGTGGCCGACGCCGCCGTACAGATGTTTGGCAATGACAATGGCAAACAGCGTCGCGCAACCGCTCACCCACCACGGGGTAAGCGGGGGCAGCGCAAAGGCGAGCAATACTGCCGTCACCAACGCACTCAGATCGCTTAAGTAGGCGCGCACGGGCTGGCCACGCAGTCGCAACGCCAGCGCCTCACTTGCCAGCGCGACCGTCACACACACCAACATATTCAACAACAGACCAATGCCGAAAAAATACACGTGGGCAATGGCGGCAGGCACCAGTGCCAGCAGGACCTCTCGCATCATGCCGCTGACCGATGTGCGGGCAGGCAAATGCGGGGCGGGGGCAATCTCGAAGTTGTCTCTCACGAGTTGGAATTCCGTGCGCGGCGCTTTTCCCGAGCTCGCGCCACGGCATCGGCGATCATCTTCTGGCGTGGGTCTTCGCTCTGCGCGCCCAGGTTCACCGGTTGCGCAGTCTTGCTCAGCGCATCCGCGTTGCCGTCGTGTGGTTCGGGCAGTGGGCTTGCCATCCGTTCGCCCGGCATCGCCGGCGCTGGGCTGTCAAGGCTCGGCGCTTGCGAATCCGGGCTGGGCGTGCCGCGCCGCGCCCCCGCCTCGCGCGCCAGCCGTTCCGCGCGTCGGGTGTAGCGCTGGCGTGCCTGTTCGCGCTGATGGCGGTCTCGCTCCAGCGCCCAGATCTGGCCTTTCGCGCTGCGAAACTGTTGCGTGAGCGGAATATGGCTGGGGCACACGACGTCGCAGCAGCCGCACTCAATGCAGTCGAACAGGTTCAGTCCTTGCACTGCGGTAAGATCATGCTGCTGGATCTGCCGGTGTATTTGCTGTGGCTGCAAACGCGCAGGGCAGGCTACCGCGCAGTCGCCGCAGCGAATACAGGGCCTAGTGAGCGGCTCTGTGGCGATATCCTGTTGCGTTAGGGCCAGGATGCAGTTGGTGGCCTTCACCAGCGGCACCGCATCGCTCTTGAGCGAAAACCCCATCATGATGCCGCCCATCAGCAGGCGCGTGACCTCAGGTGTGTAGCCTCCGGCGAGCGTCACCAGATCTGCGAACGAAGTGCCCAGGCGCGCATTGACGTTACACGGTTGCGCAACCCCGTTGCCGGTCACGCTCACAACGCGTGTGATCAGCGGCTGTCCGCGAAGTACCGCATCGGCGATGGCAACCACCGTGGCTGTGTTCAGGCATAGGCAGCCAATGTCCATCGGCAGGCCGCCAGCCGGCACCTCGCGTCCCAGCACTACCTGTATAAGCTGGCGTTCGCCACCAGCGGGATAGACGGCCGGCACTGTCATCAGTGTGATGCGCTCGTCGTCGAACGCGCGCAGGGCACCCTGCAGCGCGTCGCACGCTTGTGGTTTGTCTGCCTCCACGGCAATCACACAACGGTTGATTTGCAGCGCGTGCAACATGATGTGCGCACCTTCCACAACCTGCTCGGCCTGCTCGCGCATCAGGCTGTCATCGCAGCTGATGTAGGGCTCGCACTCGGCCCCGTTGATCAGCAGTGTGTCCAATACGCCGCCAACGCTGCCCGCCAGTTTGATGGCGGTGGGAAATACCGCGCCGCCGAGTCCGGCGATGCCGGCGTCGCTTACGCGGGCCCGAATCTCCAACGGATCGGTTTTGAGGTAATCCGCCATCGCTGCCATGGGTGCGGATGGCTCGTCCTGAGCATCGGTCTCGATCACGATGCACGGTGTGCTGGTGCCTGCAGGGTTGGGTACCGGGCGCGGCTCAATGGCGGTGACGGTGCCGGAGCTGCTGGCGTGCAGCGCTGCGCTTACCACCCCGCTTGTGCGCGCGATAAGTTGGCCGCGCAACACCCGTTCGCCCACCCGCACCAGCGGCTCGGCCGGCGCGCCGATGTGTTGGTGCAATGGCAAAACCAGCACGGCTGGCACCGGCGCCTGGATGATGGGCGCATGCGTGGACATCTCTTTGCACGGTGCTAGTCGCAGGCCACCCGTCAGCGCGACATGCGGGGCGTTACTCATGCTCATGGGCCGGCTCCGGGCGTGGCCCGTTGCGCAGCTTGGGCTGGCAGGCGTCCCCATGGCAGGTCAATCAGGCGTGTGGCGTGTTCCGGCGGGCCCGGCAGCAGGTCGATGCAGTCGACCGGGCACGGTGGCAGACACAGCTCGCAGCCAGTGCACTGTGCGCCGATCACGGTGTGCATATATTTGGCAGCGCCCACGATGGCATCGACCGGGCAGGCTTGTATGCACAGCTTGCAGCCAATGCAGCGCGCCTCATCAATCACCGCGAGCAGCGGCACTTGCCTCTGCCCGCATTGTGGGTCGACCGGCGAGGTTGGTCGGCCGGTGAGACGTGCGAGTGCAACGATAGTGCCGTCGCCGCCCGGTGGGCACCGATTGATGTCGGCCTCACCGTTCGCAATCGCGCGGGCGTAGGGCGCGCAACCGTTGTACCCGCACTGACCGCACTGGGTTTGCGGCAGTAAATCATCGATCGCTTGGTACAGCGCGTGTTGTACCGGCGGCGCAGTTTGTCGCGGACCCACGCTCGCGCTGCTCGCGGCGAGCGCATCCGGCGTCCGATCGTCCGTCAATAGATCAGGTGCCCGGCGCTCGCCAGCGAAGCGTCGCAATGCAAGTAAGGCGCCGGCAATCATCGCACCCAGTAGACCGCCCGCAATGGCCCCTTGTACGGCATCGTGAGCGAGCACGTCCATCAGCGCATGCCCGCCAGGCCAAGCAATGCCAGCGACATCAATCCCGCAGTAATCAAAAATATGCCGGGGCCGCGAAATGGCGCGGGGACAGCCGCTTGGTTCATCCGTTCTTTGAGGGCGCTGAAGCTGAGAAGCGCCAGGCTGAAACCGGCAGCCGCCCCTACGCTGTACAGCAGGCAGTGGATAAAACTAGTGCTCTCGCGCACGCTGATCAGCATCAGTCCCAGCACTGCGCAGTTCCCGGCGATCAGCGGTAACTGTTGTCCCAGTGCCTGCGCCAGCAGCGGGTAGCGTATCTGCACTCGCCGCTCAATCAGTAACACAATCAAACCGATCAGCATCACAAAACACAGCAACTGTGCGCCGCCCAGGCCGAGCGGGACCAGCACCCAGGTGTTAAGCACATACGCGGCCGCACTGCTGAGCACCAGCACCAGGCTGGTCGCGGTTGCCAGCACGCTTGCACTTTGCCAGTGGGTGGGCGCGCCCAGCGCTGGGCAAACGCCCACAAACCGCATCAACACCAGGTTGTCGATTAAGGCAGCGCTCATCAGGATGATCAGCACGTCGGACATGCTCCAGCCTGCTCCTATGCTTACCGGTGTGTCGCGGCCGCAGGCATCGTGCACCTGTGGCCGACGGGTGTGCGAGCTGACCGCCGCCCTAGGCGGTCGGATCAGCGCCGGCCTCAACCAGCGCGTCTATCTGTTTGCGATCGATGCGCATCATCAAGGGCTTGAATGTTTCAAGCTGGCTGCCCAACAAAGGCGTTGCGGCATCGGTCCATTGCAACTGTTGGCCACCCAGAAATGCCTCGGCCGCCTCAGCGACACCGGGCAGGACTGGCTTCAGGTAGACCATCAGCACCCGGAACAAGTTGATGCCTTGGGTGCAAATAGGTTGCACCTGCGCCAAGGTGTCGGGCGATTTAGCCAGTACCCAGGGCTTGTGCTCATCCACATACTGATTGGCCCGATCAGCCAGCGCCATGATCTGACGCATCGCGCGTGAGAACTCGCGCGCCTCGTACGCCCGCGCGATGCTCTCGCCCTGCTCGGAAAACTCCTGATACAGCTGAGTATCCGGCAACACGTCTGACAACATGCCATCGAAGCGTTTTGACAGAAAGCCCGCGCAGCGGCTGGCGATGTTGACAAACTTGCCCACCAGATCCGAATTCACCCGCTGTACAAAGTCTTCCAGATTCAGATCCAGATCATCAATGCCGGGGCCCAGCCGTGCGGCGTAGTAGTAGCGCAGCCATTCGGGGTTTAGAAATCGGCAGTAATCATCTGCGGTGATGAACGTGCCGCGGCTCTTGGACATCTTCTCGCCATCCACCGTGACGAACCCATGAACGTTGACCGCCGTGGGTGTCCGCAGCCCTGCCCCGTGCAGCACCGCCGGCCAGAACAGCGAGTGAAAGTACACAATGTCCTTGCCGATAAAATGGTACAGCTCGGCATCGCTGTCGGCGCCCCAGTACTCATCGAAGTCCAGGCCCTGCTCATCGCACAAGCGCTTGAAGCTGGCCATATAGCCGACGGGGGCGTCCAGCCACACGTAGAAGTACTTGCCGGGTGCGTCCGGTACTTCAAAGCCAAAGTAGGGTTTGTCGCGCGAGATATCCCAGTCTTTCAGGCCGGCATCGAACCACTCCAGCAACTTGGCGCGCACGCCGTCATGCACCCGGCCGCCTTCCAGCCATTCACGCATGTAGTCGGTAAAGTGCTCCAGGCGGAAGAACAGGTGCTCGCTGTCGCGCAATTCGGGCGTCGTGCCAGAGATGGCGGACACCGGCTCGATCAGGTCGGCGGGCGTGTAGGTGGCGCTACAATTCTCGCAGGCATCGCCGTACTGATCGGCTGTGCCGCAGTTGGGGCATTGGCCGCGCACGTAGCGATCGGGAAGGAACATGCCCTCCTGGGCATCATAGGCCTGGCGCACGTCGCGTCGCGCGATGTGTCCGCCCGCATTCAGCGCCGCGTAGATGGTCTCGACGAAGGTTTGATTCTCGGGCGAATGCGTCGTGTGAAAGTAATCTAACTGCACCAGAAACTGCGCGTAGTTGTGCACGTGCTGTTCGGCATACTTTGCACTTAACGCCTCCGGGCTCATGCCGGCCGCGCGGGCGCTTAGCATGATGGGGGTGCCATGCGCATCGCTGGCGCACACGTAGTAACAGCTAGCACCATGCATGCGCTGGAAGCGTACCCAGATGTCGGTCTGGATGATCTCCAGCATATGCCCCAGATGCAGCGGTCCGTTCGCGTAGGGCAGTGCGCTGGTGACAAGAATTTTACGTTGTGGCGACGTCATGAAAGCCTCGGATCACAAGAGCCGGGAAGGGCGCGCGCGCATTATACAATACGGATGCACGGGCAAGGTGAGGACAAAGCGGTGGCCAGCTAGCGCGCGGCGCGTAGGCCGGCGCGCTCAGTCAGCCCGGCGATAACGCTCAAACTGCGCCTTGTTGAAGGCTTTCTCGTACGCTTCCTGGCCGGTGATCTGGCGCCCTTCCACCAGATGGCGCAGTGCCATGTCCATGGTTTGCATGCCGCTGCCGGCGCCGGCCTGCATCGCGCTTTCCAACTGGTCCAGTTTGCCCTGGCGGATCAGGTTGCCGATGGCCGGCGTGTTTACCATGATCTCAAGTGCTGCCACTCGTCCGGAACGCCCTGCTCGTTTACACAGTTGTTGCGAAATCACGCCCTTTAGCGAGGTGGACAACATCGAGCGGATATGTGGCTGCTTGTCGGCTGGAAAGGTGTTCACCACCCGGTCGACGGTGGGGGCTGCGCCGTTGGTGTGCAAGGTGCCCATCACCACAATACCGGTCTCGGCGGCAGTCACTGCAATGCTCATGGTTTCCAGATCGCGCATCTCACCCACCAGAATCACGTCGGGATCCTCGCGCAGCGCCGAGTGCAAGGCATTGGCGAAGCTTGCCGTATGGTTGCCGACCTCGCGCTGGCTCATCAGGCAGCCCTTGCGCTCGTGGGTAAATTCGATCGGGTCTTCAACCGTTAGGATGTGGCCTTTTGTCTCAGTGTTGATGTAGTCGATCATCGCCGCCAGCGTGGTGGATTTACCAGAGCCGGTCTTGCCCGTGACCAGCACCAGTCCCTGCTTTTGACGACATAGGTTGTAGACCACCTCGGGCATGGCCAGGGATTCCAGCGAAAGCGCCTCGGAGGGGATGCCTCTAAACACCGCACCCAACCCGCCCAGATGGCGAAATACGTTGACGCGAAAGCGCGACAGCCCTGGCACTTCGTGCGCAAAGTCCACGCCGTCCACCTGTTCCAGGGTGGCTTGCTGGCGCGCATCCATGATGCCGTAAAGTTCGGTTTTGATTGCCTCGGGGCTCAGGCGTTGATCGCTGCACGGGGTTAAATCGCCGTACTGGCGGATACGGGGCGGGTCGCCCGCGACCAGATGCAGGTCAGAGCCGTCGGTGTCGACCATTTGCTGCAACAGCTGAGTTAGGGCACTCATGCCTGTGCATCCTTACCGCCAGCAAAGCTCGGCAGTAAATCGGCATCCGTGACAAAACGCTCGAACGGTTTCTTGTTGGCGGCGAACAGGTAGGCCTGATCCGGGTCAACCTGCTTGGCCTCCACCGCCTCCAGCAACGCTTGGTCCATTAGCTGCATGCCCTCGTCGCGTCCGGTTTGTACGATGGAGGGGATCTGATGCGTCTGGTCAGTATTGATCAGTTTACCGATAGCGCGGTTCATCACCATGATTTCCAATACCGCTTTGCGGCCACGCCCGTCGGGTGTTTTTAGCAGCACTTGGCTGATGACCGCGTTCAGGCTGTTGGACAGAAAGCTCTTGGTTTGCTCGCGCAACTCGCCCGGCAGCGCGTCCAGAATCCGGTCGATGGTTTTTACCGCCCCGGTGGTATGCAGCGTGCCCAGCACCAGATGTCCGGTCTCTGCGGCGGTCATCGCCATCGAGATGGTATCGGCATCGCGCAGCTCGCCCACTAGTACCACATCGGGATCCTGCCTTAGCGCGGCACGCAATCCGTCGGCGAAGGTGCCAAGGTGCGAGCCCAGTTCGCGCTGGATCACCTGAGATTTTTTGCTCGGGTGAACAAATTCAATTGGGTCTTCCAGACTGATGATATTTAGTGGCCGGCTTTCGTTCAGATAGTCGATCATCGATGCCAGGGTGGTGGACTTGCCCGTGCCGGTGGCGCCGGTGACCAAAATCATGCCCTGATGATGGTCGCACAGCGATTGTACGATCGGCGGTAATCCCAGCTTGTCGAGGCTGGGGATATCATTGGGGATGTAGCGGAAGGTGGCGCCCAGCCCGGTTGCCTTGTGAAATACGTTTACCCGGAAGCGTCCGCCGTCCGCCGTGACGTAGGAAAAATCCAGATCGTTGGCCGCGCCCAGCGAGCGGCGTTGCGATTCGGTCAGAATCTCGCCAATCAGCGAGTTCATATCGGTGGCTGAGAGCTCGCGGAATTTGATCGGCAGCAGATCGCCGCGCATGCGCAGCATCGGAGGTACGCCCACAGCCAAGTGGATGTCCGAGCACCCCTGCATCAGTCCAAGCTTGAGGAATTCGTCTATTCTGGCCATGTGTCAGCGCGGCACTCTACAGCAGATCACGAATGCTGCGGTTTACCTCATCCATACTCTGAAAACGCTTCAGTTTATCGACTGCCATCATTTTTGCCACCAGATCGGACAC
>CBDUQI010000077.1:0-23311 GCA_965369325.1 uncultured Gammaproteobacteria bacterium | reverse complement strand
GACAACGTGTACATCACGTACCACAACGGCAACACCATGCAGTTTGCGCGCTCGACCGATTTCGGCGCCACCTTCGACATCCAGGCCTTCGGTAGCGCGCCGCCCGGTATCGGCAGTGACATCACCACCGATTCTGCGGGCAACATCTATTACTTCTATGGCGCCTTTAACAACCAGCAGATCATCATGCTTAAGTCCGGCGACGGCGGTGTGAGCTTTGATGCTCCGGTGGTGGTCGCCAACACCAACGGTGCGTTTGACTGGCCGGTGCCTTCAATGGAAAGCCGCCGCTCATGGATTTACGTTGCGGCTGACGCCGACCGCTCCGGCGGCGCGTTTGATGGCAGCATCTACGCGGCCTGGACCGATACTCAGGCGCCGGAAGTCGACAGCAACCCCAACGCTAACCACAACCAGGTGCACGTGGCTTACTCGCGTGACGGTGGTGCTACGTGGCAGGAGTCCATTCCGCACGCCGAGAATGACTTTCTGACCGTCGACCGCTACAACCAGTGGATGACCGTTGATGAAGCCGGCGTTGTGCATGCGGCTTTCTACGACACCAGAAACTCGGTGAACCGTACCGGTGTGGACTACTACTACACCTTCTCACTGGATGGCGGTACCACCTGGAACGAGCTGACGCGTCTTTCAAGCGTAACCTCCTCCAACCTCACCGACGGCCAGGAGTGGGGCGACTACAACGGCCTGACAGTGGTGGGCGATCGCATCCTCGCGGTCTGGACCGACAATCGTGACGGCCCGCCGAACATGAAAGACATCTTCGCAGGCAGCGCGACTAACATCGCGGCCGGCCCGAGCTTTGTGTTAACCGGCGATAACACCGCACAGGCGGTGTGTGCACCTGACAGTCTGCAGGACATTACCCTGTCCGTTGGCCAGATCCTGGACTTCGACAGCCCGGTAGCGTTGGCCTTCTCAGGTCTGCCGTCAGGTTTCAACGGCACTATCTCGCCGAATCCTGTCGTTCCGTCCAGCCCGGCCGCCAACGCGACCGTATCGGTCAGCGTGGGCAGTGTCGCAGCAGGCGACTACCAGTTCTCGGTCGTCGGTTCTGCGACTGGTGTGGACGATCGCACGGTGAACGTGGGCGTCGAAGTGTTTGATTCAGCGCCGGGTGCTGTCAGCCTGACGATGCCGACGAATGGCGAAACTGGCACCTCCCTGTCGCCGACCTTTAGCTGGAGCGCTATTGCACAGGCCGGCAGCTATACCATTGAGATTGATGATGATGCCTCTTTCTCGAGCATCGACTACAGTGCGACCGTCACCGAGACCGAGCACACGCCGACGATCAACCTGGGCACGGAGACGAGCTACTTCTGGCGCGTGAAGGCCGATAACCTGTGTGGCGATGGCGCCTACTCGGCGGTGTCTACTTTCACCACCGCAGCGCTTATCTGTGCCTCACCGGGTGCGGATATTCCGGATGACTCTCCGGCCGGCATTCAGTCGACTCTGGTACTTAGCGAATCAGGCAATCTGCAGGGCTTGGACGTGTCGGTTAAAGTTACACACACCTATGTGGGTGATCTGCGCATTGGTCTGCAGCACATCGACACCGGTGCAATCGTGTTCCTGATGGACCGCCCGGGCGTGCCAGCGACTCAGTTCGGTTGCTCCAGCGACAACGTCGATGCCACCTTCAGCGACAGCTCCAGTGTGGTTGTTGAAGATACATGTAACCCAGGCACTCCGGCTCTGAGTGGCAGCTTGATGCCGACCAACATGCTCGCCAACTTCAATGGCGATTCACTGGCGGGTACGTGGACCCTGTTTATCTCTGACAACGAGGGTGCAGATACCGGTAGTTTGGAGGAATGGTGCCTGCTGCCTGCGCTCGATAGCGTGGACTCAGACGCCGACGGCGTGGCCGATGACTCGGACAATTGCTTGGATGTGGCCAACCCGGCCCAGGCCGATGGCGACAGCGATGGCATTGGTAACCTGTGTGATGCGGATCTGAACAACGATTGCACCATCAACTTCGCCGATCTGGAGTTGCTGAAGCAGGTGTTCTTCACCAATGACGCAGTGGCTGATCTGAACGGCAGCGGCACCGTGGACTTCGAAGATTTGGGCCTGATGAAGGGCGCGTTCTTCGGTGCACCGGGGCCGGCTGCCGAGCCAAATGTCTGTTCAGCAAGGTAGTAGCTGTTGACAGATTCATCCGCTTCCCCAGCGGATGAGAAGGAGACCCCGCCTCGTGCGGGGTCTTTTTTTTGCCTCGTTGTAATCGCTGAGGGCCTAGGTTACTTTCAGCGCCTGTTGCGCAAGGCTCTCATTCAGGGGGAACAGCAGGCATGTCCTATTTTGTTACCGGTGCTACGGGCTTTATCGGCCGACGATTGGTGAGAGAGTTACTGGCCCGGCGCGAGGGCAAAATTCACCTGCTGGTGCGGGGCGGCTCAAAGAAGAAGATCAAAACGCTGCGCGCTTACTGGCAGGACGAACAGAACCGGATCGAAGTGCTCACCGGTGATCTCACCAAGCCGCGGTTGGGGCTGTCCGCACAAAAAGTGCGGGCGATGAAAGGTAAGGTGAAGCACCTGTTCCATGTTGGCGCGGTGTACGAGCTGGGCGCTGATGCCAGCCTGCAGATGCAAACCAATATCGAAGGCACTCGCCAGGCCGCTGCGGTTGCGCAAGCGCTGGATGTGGATTGCTTTCATCTGGTGAGTTCCATCGCGGTGGCCGGCATGTATCGCGGCGTCTTCCGCGAAGACATGTTTGAGGAGGCCACCGGGCTGGAAGACCCGTACTTCGCGAGCAAACACGAGTCCGAGGGGATTATCCGCTACCACTACAAGGGCAAATACAGAATCTACCGCCCGGGTGTGGTGGTGGGGGATTCGCGCACGGGCGAGATGGACAAGGTCGACGGCCCCTACTATTTCTTCAAGCTAATTCAGCGGCTGCGCAACGCGGTGCCTGAATGGCTGCCAATGATAGGCGTGGAAGGCGGGCGCATTAACATCGTGCCGGTGGAGTTTGTGGTGCGGGCGATCGAGCACATTGCACACAAACGCGGGCTGGATGGGCAGTGTTTTCATCTTACCGATCCCAACCCACGGCGCGTCGGTGATGTGATGAATATTTTCGCCGAGGCGGCGCATGCGCCGCAGATGAGCATGCGCATTGACGCCAGAATGTTCGGGTTCGTGCCGTCTTATGTACGCAAGGGGCTGGCCAGCCTGCAACCGGTACGGCGTGCCAAGCGTGCCGTACTGGATGATTTGGGTATTCCGGATGAGATCCTTACCTTGATTAATTACCCAACAAAATTCGATCGGACCAATACTGACAAGGCGCTGCGCGGATCACGCATTGATGTGCCCGACCTGAAAGATTACGCCTGGCGCCTGTGGGATTACTGGGAGCGCCACCTAGATCCGGACCTGTTCGTAGATCGCACCCTGGCCGGCAATGTGAAAGACCGCGTCGTCGTGGTGACCGGCGCATCCTCCGGCATAGGCAAAGCGGTGGCGCTGAAGCTGGGTGAGGCTGGCGCCAAAGTGGTGCTGGTGGCGCGCAAGGCACGCAAGCTTGAACAGGTGCGCAGCGAAATCGAGCAGGTGGGTGGCCGTGCTTACTGTTATAGCTGCGATATCAGCGATCTGGAGCGCTGCGATACGCTAGTAAAGGAGCTGCAGGCCGAGCACGGCACGGTCGATGTGCTGATCAACAACGCGGGGCGTTCCATTCGCCGTGCGGTGGAGCATTCCTACGATCGCTTTCACGACTTCGAGCGCACCATGCAACTTAATTACTTCGGCGCATTGCGTATCACGCTGGGAGTGTTGCCCAAGATGGTCGAGCAGGGCCGCGGGCATGTGATCAACGTGTCGTCCATCGGCGTGCTGAGCAACGCCCCGCGCTTCTCCGCTTACGTCGCCTCAAAGGCGGCGATGGACGCGTTTTCCCGCTGCGCGGCCTCGGAGTACAATCACAAAGGTGTTGCCTTCACCATAGTGAATATGCCGCTGGTGCGTACGCCCATGATCGCCCCCACCAAGATGTACCAGAACGTCCCAACAATTTCCCCGGAAGAGGCGGCCGTCATGATCACCGATGCCATCGTGAAGAAGCCGCAACGCGTGGCGACGCGGTTGGGGATTTTTGCAGAGATCGCCCATTTGCTGGCGCCGCGCGTGGTGCAGATAGGCATGAACACGGCGTTTAATATGTTTCCGGATTCGGCGGCGGCTGTTGGTCGTCGCGGCAGCACCCGCTATCGCCCATCGCCGGAGCAGATTGCGCTCGCGCAGCTTACCCGGGGGATTCACTGGTAGTTGGGGGGCGACAGCTTATGTTCTGCAGCGCAAAGATTAGCGGGTTTGTGACTCGCGTCTGCACCTGCGAGCGGCCGGTGTGTACACTCGGATGCTCGCCAGGGAGGGTGTCATCAAGTGGCTGAAACCGCACGCGTCCTAATGCTTGCAATACGCTCATCGGACTATCTGATCGAGACTGATGAACTCGATGCGGCAGCGACGATTCTACAAAACTATCTCAATGCCCATCCAGCGCATCCTCAGGTGCTGCGTCGGCTGGGTCAAGTGCGCCTGCTCAACGGGCAGGCTAAAGAAGCGGCCGCCCTGTTTCTCCAGGCCTTATCGGTTGGAGAGCAAGCCACCGATGAGCACGGCGAGCTCGCGGTCACGCTGGCGGTGGAGGCCGAGCCGCCTGTCATCGCCGCGGCGCCAGTGGAGGCTGAGCCGCCCGTCATCGATGCGGCACCAGTGGAGCTGGAGCTCAGCACGCCGTCGCTGGACGTCGCCGACAAGGGCCCGAACGACGCGGACTCCAGCGACTCCAGCGATGCGGACGACTTGCCTGAAGTCGCGCTGGCATAGTCGCCTTAGCCGTTGTAGGCACCGCGTTGCCTGATCCGGTTGTCAGTGCAGCTTCGGCGGTTACCTCACGGTCTCCGCTATACTGGCCCCATGCCCTACCTGTTACTTATCATCCTCGTGTTGGCTTTTATCTATGGTCCTTCGCTGTGGGTAAAACACACGCTTAAAAAGTATTCCCGTCCAATCGACCGCTACCCGGGCACCGGCGGCGAACTGGCGCGCCACCTGCTGGACACGTTAGAGTTGTCTGAGGTCACCGTCGAGTCGACGGCGCAGGGCGATCACTACGATCCGCACGCCCGCGCGGTGCGCCTGACCGAAGACAAGTACGCCGGACGTTCACTCACCGCGGTTACCGTCGCGGCGCATGAGGTCGGGCATGCTCTGCAGCATCACATCGGTTATGGCCCGTTCCGCTGGCGCACCGCACTGGTGCGTGTGCTGGTGCCTGCGGAGAAACTTGGTGCCGGCATTCTGCTGGCGGCACCGGTCATCGGCATCATCACCCACGCGATACCGGCCGCGCTGTTATTCGGTCTGGGCGGCTTGCTGACCTTGGGCGGATCGATAGTGATCCATCTGGTCACTTTGCCTACCGAGTTTGACGCCAGCTTCAATCGCGCCC
This sequence comes from uncultured Gammaproteobacteria bacterium, assembly GCA_965369325.1. GTDB lineage: Bacteria > Pseudomonadota > Gammaproteobacteria > Steroidobacterales > JBCBZW01 > CBDUQI01. Next base: position 17,809 of record CBDUQI010000077.1, on the reverse strand, counting down.
TGCCCATCCTGAACCAGGGCGAGTACCTGATTGAAGGCGATCAGCCCCATGCCCGCCGCCTGCTGGCCGCCGCGGCGCTCACCTATGTGGCTGCTAGCCTCACCACGCTGCTCAACGCGGCTCGCTGGATTGCCATTCTGCGTCGCTAGCCCTCAACCAACCGCCAAACGGTGGTCGAAGTGGTAAATTAGGCGAATGAATTTATGGCAAGCTCTGCCCCCCACAGCCCTCCTCGCGCTGCTGGCGATGATCACGTGTAAGCCTGCGGCGGCTGAGACCAGCCCGCCCGAGGTGCTTACGCGCACCCCGCAGGACGAGTTTCGTGCTATCTGCGCTGCGTACAAGGCCAGCGACAACCACTTTTACGGCGAACAAAAGTTGCGCCGGCTGCAGGGGCAGCTGGCTCAGACAGGCGATCAACCGGTTGCGAATCGTGCGCTTCGGATGCAACTGGCCTGGGAGCAGTTGAAGTTTGGTCAGGCAGAGGATGCGGTTGCCACTTTGCAGGGCGTGGAGGATACCCCTGCGGCAGGTTTGAACACGGCGCAGCGTAATGCACTTGAAGGCCTGCTAGTGCTGGCGCATCTGCAGGCTGCGGAGGATCAAAACTGTCTGGGTAACCACAACGCGGACAGTTGTCTGCTGCCCTTGCGTGATGGCGGAATTCATATACGCCCGCAGCATGCGCGCCTGGCGGGCGACCTGAGTCTGAAGATCTTGGCGCGCGAGGGGTTTGTGGCGCAGGTGGCATGGTTGGCCAACATCGCCCGCATGGCCTCGGGCGACTGGCCGCAAGGGGTGCCCGCGCAATGGCGTCTTGCCCCCGACACGTTCCAGGTCCCTGAGCACGGACTCGCGCGTTGGGTGGATGTGGCGCCCGGACTGGGGGTCGACAGCACTGATCTGGCCGGCGGTGCGGTGATGGACGATTTCGATGGCGATGGCTATCTGGACTTACTCAGTTCCAGCGCGGACCCGTGCGCCAGTCTGCGCGCGTTCCGCAACGATCAGCGCGGCGGATTTGTGGATGTCACCGAGCGCTGGGGCCTGGCCGCGCAACTGGGCGGGCTCAATCTCATCCATGGCGATTATGACAACGACGGCCGCCTGGACCTGCTAGTGCTGCGCGGAGGCTGGTTGCATGCGCAGGGCCGGGTTCGGAACTCGCTGCTACGTAACACCGGTGAAGGCTCGGGTGGGACACCGCATTTTGTGGACGTGACGCGCGCGGCGGGTGTGGCCGAGCCGGCGTTCCCTACCCAGACCGCCGCGTTTGCGGATTACGACGGCGACGGCGACCTGGATCTGTATGTAGGCAACGAAGGCTCGGGCGCCACGCCATACCCCTCGCAATTGTTTCGCAACGACGGCGACGGACACTTTACCGACGTCGCGGCGCAGATGGGGGTGGTGAATCAGCGTTACACCAAAGGCGTCACCTGGGGCGACTACGATAACGACGGCGATCCGGATTTGTACGTCTCGACCAACAACAGTGCCAATCGCCTGTACCGCAACGACGGCGAACGCTTTACCGATGTGGCCACATCGCTCGGCGTACAGCACCCAAGCACCCGTAGCTTTGCCACTTGGTACTTCGACTACAACAACGATGGCTGGCTGGATATTTTCGCCGCGAACTTCGAAAACCCACCGGCGCAGGCGATGGCTTGGTATTTCGATCGATCCCTGCCTCTGAAAGGTTCAGTGATCTATCGCAATCTGGGTGATGGCCGGTTTTCAGATGTCTCGGCACAGCTCAATTTGCATCATCCCACACTGCCGATGGGGGCCAATTACGGTGATCTGAACAACGATGGCTGGCTGGATATCTATCTCGGCACGGGCGAGCCTGCGTTCGAGTCGCAACTGCCGAATGTGATGTATATCAATCGCGCGGGCGCGCAGTTTGAAGAGGCTACCTATGCTGGCGGTTTTGGGCATTTACAAAAAGGCCACGGCGTTGCCTTTGGCGATCTTGACAACGATGGCGATCAGGATTTATTTCATCAACTGGGTGGTTTTTTCCCCGGCGATGCGTTTGGCAACGCGTTGTTCGCTAACCCCTCGCACGACACTCGCTGGGTGACGCTGCGTTTGCGCGGCGTCAAAGCCAACCGCTTTGCTGTCGGGGCGAGGGTGCAACTGGCGCTGCGTACCTCGCCCGGCAAGGATGCACCCCTGCGTAGGGTTCACGCGCTGGTCGGCAGTGGTGGTTCGTTCGGTGGCTCCAGCTTGCAGCAGGAGATCGGTCTTGGCGATGCGCAGCACATCGAATGGGTACAGGTGCAGTGGCCGGGCAGCCTGCAGACGCAGCGTTATACCGGGCTCAAGATAAACCGGGTATATGAGTTAACCGAAGGCCGCACGCGTCCCAGGCGGATAAAATCGCCGAGCTTTGAATTGCGCCCCGACGCCTCCTCGGGCCATCATCACGCGAAGACCTCGCGGCCTTGACTAACGCGACTGAAACCCTGAGCACCGAGCAGCGCCGGGAAAATGTGTGGGCGGCGGTCAGGCGTATCCCGGCAGGTTGCGTGATGACCTATGGCCAGGTGGCGGATCTGGCGGGTTTGCCGCGCGGTGCGCGCTTTGTAGGTTGGGCGCTGAGGCAGCTTGATGCGCAAACGGACGTGCCCTGGCATCGGGTGGTTGGCTCGCCCGGGAAAATCGCGTTCGCCCGCGACAGCCACGCCTACCAGCGTCAGTGCGATCGGCTAGCCGATGAGGGCGTGCGGGTTGAACGCGGTCGAATCGACCTCAAGTCCCACGGCTGGCACGACGCCCTGGATCAGATGTTGTGGGGCGAGCCGCCCCCGATGAACGAGGGCGAGCCGCCCCCGATGAACGAGGGCGAGCCGCCCCCAATGAGCGAGGGCGAGATGGAATGAGCAAACCCCAGCACCGACTCCGCATCACCCACCGCGATAGCGGACTGATGCTGGCCGATGGCCCCGCGGGCTGGGGCATGATGGCCTTTGAGAGCGCTTACTACATTCGTGCCAAACATATGCGCACAGATCGGCTGCGCGTGAATTTTCTGCCCGGCCTTTGCGTGTATAAATTTTTGTACGTGTGGATGGACCTGCACCTGCCGGATGGCGGGCGAGAACGCTCATTGGCGTGGAAGTACTGGCTGCCCAATCCGCTGTTGCCGTTTATCTGGTTCCGGGTGGCGCTGCCAGCGCAGCACCCGGGGCTGATGTACGAGGTGTATGAACCGGCGCAAGTGAGCGATCAGGTGCAACCGACACAGGGTTAGTGCGCCTATCGGCCAGCGCCCGTCATGCGTCGTGACGCTTTGTGCCAATGTGATACTTCCTGCGGGTGCGCGTATGGCGCACGTATAATACGCACTGACCAGCGCTGATGGGTTTCCTGGGGCACAACATGCAGGCGGACAAAACAATACGGGTATTGCTCACCCTAGTGGTGGTGTTGGTATCGCTGGCAGTGCTGGTGGTGGCGCTGGTGTTGACCGAAAAACTGTTCGTGGTCTGGGATTATATCGCCGCCTCGCCGCGCCCGATTTTCTATGCTTACCTGGCGGCTTTTGCCGTGGTGTGCGTGCTCACCGGGCGTCTGGTTTGGCGCTTACTGCGCGCAGGCCCATCGCGTACGCCCACGCCAGGGCTTGATCTAAGCGAGGAGGGCATCGAATCGCGTCTGGCCGAAGCGCAGTCACTTGGGATGGATGTGGAGCAAGCCGAGCGTGAGTTGGCCGAACTGAGCGCCCGGCGCGCCACCGGCGAGGTGTACGTGGCGATGTTCGGTGAGGTGAGCACCGGAAAAAGCTCGCTGGTCAAAGCCATGTTGCCACAGGCGCAGGTGCAAGTGAGTGTGCTGGGTGGCTCGACCCGGCAGATTCAACACTACGAATGGTCCTCCTCGGCGGGTGATCGGTTAATCCTGACGGATGTGCCCGGGCTAGCCGAGGCAGACGGGCATCTGGATGATCTGGCGCGCGAGGAAGCGCGCCGTGCGCATGTTGTCATTTACGTGTGCGACAGCGACCTTACGCGTGCGGAGTATCGCGAGTTGAGTGAGATACGGGCCCTGCGCAAGCCTGTATTGATCGCATTAAACAAGGCCGACCAATACTCAGCGCAGGAACTGGCGCAGGTGCGTGAGCGCATTGGCGCCAGGTTGCAGCAGCAGGTGAGCGAGGCGGAGGGCTCCGCTGCGCTGTCCGCTGTAGAGGTGGTGCCAGTCAGTGCTGCGGGGCAGGAGCAAGTGGTGCGCGTGGATGCTGATGGCCGCGAAAGCCAGGTGATGCGTGAGCGTGCACCGGATGTGCAGGCGTTGCGCAGTGCGCTGCAATTGCGCATCGATTCAGATGCCGGTGCGCTGGCCAATTTGCGCGACAGCTCGGTGTTCCTGTTGGTCTCTAACAAGTTGGATGCTGCGCAGAGTAAGTATCGGCGCGAGCAAGCAGAGCACTTGGTGGGCAAGTACACGCGGCGCGCCATTGTTGGCGCGCTGGCTGCGGTGGCGCCGGGCACCGATTTGCTAATTCAAGGGTTCTTGGGCGCGCAGATGGTGCGCGAAATGTGCAAACTGTACGGGGCGCCGGTGCGCGACATGGACGTGCAGAAATTTCTGGACTTAAGCCAGGACCAGGTGGCGCGGGCAACGCCGTTGCTGCTGGCCGTGGCGGGCAACGGTGCTAAAGCGTTCCCTGGGTTGGGTACCATCGCGGGCGGGCTGATGCATGCCGTAGCGTATGGGCTGATTTTTGATGCGCTTGGCCGTGCGCTGGCTGCAACCTTGCAGGCGAGTGGCACGTTGCGTCCGGTGCCAGCGGCGATCATGTTCAAGGAGGCACTAGGTGGCGATCTGGAGTCGCGTACGCGACGCGTTGCCCGACTGGCTTTGGAGGCCAGATCAGACAACGCCAAAGACTAACGCCGCAACGGGTGAGGATCATCTAAGCCTGGCGCGGGAAAGCCTGCGCGAGCTGCTGGAGGACGCCCGCGTGCCGCACGCCGTGCGCAATGCGCTGCAGCGCGACTACGCGCAGGTGCGCAAGATGCTGGACAAGCTGCAGCACGAGCATGTGCACATTGCAGTATTTGGTCGGGTTAGCACCGGCAAGTCCTCGGTGCTGAACGCATTGCTTGGGCAGGCGCATTTTTCCGTCAGCCCATTGCACGGGGAGACGACGCACGCGCAGATGCGCTCATGGGAAGAGGGTCGCGTGGGTGGTGTCTTTCTCATTGATACCCCAGGGATTGATGAGATCAACGGTGAAGCGCGCGAGGAGTTGGCGCGCGATGTGACTGAGCGCGTAGACCTGGTGTTATTTGTGGCGGATGGTGATTTGACCGATCCGGAGCTTGAGGGGTTGCGGTTTGTAACTGCTCTGGGCCGGCCGGTACTGCTGGTGCTGAACAAAGCGGATCGCTACAGCGCCGAGCAACTGCAACAACTGCGCGAAGCCATCATCGCGCGCACTGACGGGCTGGTGGAGCCGCGTAATATTATCGCGGCCAGCGCCCACCCGCCGCCACAACGCTATGTGCAGGTGGACGCACAGGGTAGCGAGACTGAGCTTACCCGTGAGCGTGAGCCGGATATCGAGCCGTTGCGTGAGCGCTTGTGGGAGGTGCTTGAGCACGAGGGCAAAACTTTGGCCGCACTTAACGCCGGGTTGTTCGCCGGGCGTTTGTCTGAGCAGGTGGCCCAGCGGGTGCTAGCCGCGCGCCAGAAATTGGGCGAAAAACTTATTCACACCTACTGCGTCGGTAAAGGTATCGCGGTGGCGCTGAACCCAATCCCGGCCGCCGATCTAGCCGCCGCAGCGATTGCGGACGCTACCATGGTGTATCACATGTCCAAGCTCTACGACTTGCCGATTACCCGCACCGAGGCGGGCTCGTTGGTGGGCGCCATCATCGCGCAAATGGCCGCGTTGATGGGGGCTGTATGGGCTGTGCATCTGTTGTCCTCAGCGTTGAAGCTGGGCACGGCCGGCATGTCGACTGCGCTGACGGCGGGTGCGCAGGGGGCGGTAGCCTACTACAGCACTTACGTGGTCGGTAAGGTGGCTGAGCGCTATCTGGTGCAGGGGAAATCTTGGGGCGATGGCGGCCCCAAACTGATGGTGCAGGAAATTCTCGACGGTCTGGATCGGGATTCGATTCTGGCCGATGCGCGTGAGGAGATTCGCGCCTATATGCGGGGCGAGTCTTCGTCCTAGAGCGTGGCCTGGGGAGGCTTCAGTTTAAGCACTTGGCCTGCATAGATGCGATGTTTGTTGCGGATGTCGTTAATCGAAGCGAGTTCGCGCTCGCTCATGCCGAATCGCGCTGCTACCAGCGACAAGGTGTCGCCATTGCGCACCTCGTAAGTTTGCGGCAAAGCGCCGGCGTGCAGATCGCTGGGGATGATCAATACCTGGCCTTTGTAAATGCGATGACGGCTGCGCAGGCCGTTGGCCGCGACCAGTGCGCGTTGGGTAATCTCAAAACTATCCGCAATAACCGATAACGTGTCGCCGTTGCGCACGCGATAGGTGGTGCCGGTAATGCCGCCGCTTTTCACCTGTACGCCGCTGGCACCGGCCGATACTCGCGCTGTAGTGGATGCGGTGACCGTTGGTGTTGGCGCCAGCGCCACTTTGCTGACGCGGGCAGGTTTGGTGATGAGCGCCGGGCTGTCGGCGGTGCGCGGCAGGCGCAGTGTCTGGCCCACCCGAATTTTGTGTTTGCTGCGCAGCCCGTTCAGCGCGACCAGTGAGCTGCTGGAGACACCATACCGGCTGGCAATTTGCGACACCGTTTCACCCTTGCGCACTTTGTGCATCAGATCGGGCTTCTGGCGTTTGTGTTGCAGGGTCTGATCTACCTGGGCGAAGGCCGCGAGTGCCTCCGGTGCGCTGTACGGCGCCGGCACTCGCAGCGGGTAGTCCCGCGGCACGTATTTGTCACCATTCCAGACCGCTTGTTTCAGCGCTGGGTTGTAACGCTTTAACTCGCGCAGATCGACGTTCAGCGCGTCGGCAATGGTACGGGCGCTGGCGAAGATGCCCACAGTGGTCACCTCGTAGTGCGCGGGTTGTGCCACCTCCAGATGGCCAAAGTGCACGCTCGCATTCTGCACGACGCGAACCGCGGCTCTGAAGGAGGCGTAGAAATTGCGCGAGGCAAAGCCGAAGGTCTTGCTCTTGTACGATTTAACCACTTCGCCAATGTCGCGCGTGCCCAGCTTGCGCGCTGCACGGCGCATTCCGGCCGTGCCGTGGTTGTAAGCGGTCACCGCCAATGGCCAACTGCCAGTAGCTTCCAGATTTGATTTCAACAGACGCGCGGCCGCCTGGGTGGACACGAACGGGTCCAGCCGCTCATCCACCACATGGTCTATCCGCATGAACTGGCGCCCGGTGCCACGGGTAAATTGCCAGATGCCAACGGCGGAGGCATGCGAGTGCGCCATCGGATTGAACGATGACTCTACATGTGGGAGGTAGGCAAGCTCCTGCGGCAGCCCGTGTTCGGCGATGACGCGATGAATGTACGGCAGCCAGGTGCCGGAGCGGAGGATGCCTTCGCGAAAGCGGTCGGACTGGCCCAACTGAAAACGCAGGCGTCCGGCGGCTTTTTTGAGTTCGCTGTTGCTGACGTCCTCCGGCCACAACGCGAGTACCCGCATCTGTTCGGCGGAAAGACCATCGCGCTTGCCCTTGGCCAGGGTGCGCAAGATGCCTTGGTAGCGCTTACGGGCGCGATCGATGGTGCGCCGTCGCGTTCGCGGTGAGGCTTTGGCAGGCGTGTCGAGGACTTCGTAAATAACCGCCAGATTGCGCGAGTCGTGCAGGTACCCCTCGCTGGTTGAAATCTCTGTATAAACTTTTACCCAGAATTCAACGGCGGGCTGCAGTGACACGGGCACAGGAAAATCCTCCGCAGCCGCGCACGCGGAGAACGAGATATGCTGCAGCGCAATAGCCAAGCAGCCGGTTGCCAGTGCCTTAATCAGTCGACCCACAAATCCTATCCTTGTTGTTGAGGTTAACCCTACCTCAAAACGCCGCCGCACCCAACCGGCCAATCGAGCTTATGCAAAGCCGCCACAAAACCTGCTTTGGTATGTGGCCTCCCGCCCCGTTATCCTGAACCGGACGCGCAATACTGTGGGCTTGATAGCGCAAGTAGGCACACAGTTTGGATCATGCCATTCCACCGGAGTTCGAGCCTTTATGCAAAGCACTGTCGTGCGTAAATCGATCACGCAAAAAAAACTCGAAAAGCGCCTGCGGCGACTAACCGGTCAGGCGATTGAAGATTACCGCATGATCGAACCGGGTGACCGGGTGATGGTGTGCCTGTCCGGCGGCAAGGATTCCTACACCATGCTGGATATCCTGCTAGCGCTGCGCGCTGCCGCACCGGTGCAATTTGAGCTGACGGCGGTCAATCTGGACCAGAAACAACCGCACTTTCCGGCCCAGGTGCTGCCGCAGTATGCGCACGAGCTGGGCGTGGAGCTGCGCGTGATAGAGCAGGACACCTATGGGGTGGTTAAGCGCGTGATCCCCGAGGGTAAGATGATGTGTGGTTTGTGCTCGCGCCTTCGCCGCGGTGTGCTGTACCGGTACGCCCGTGAGCATGGCTTTACCAAGATCGCGCTGGGGCATCACCGTGATGACATTCTGGAGACACTGTTCCTCAACATGTTCCACGGCGGACGGATGGCCGCCATGGCGCCGAGGCTGCACAGTGAGGATGGTCACTGCACAGTGATTCGCCCACTGGCCTACTGCAGCGAGGCCGACATTGTGAGCTACGCCGCGCAGCGCGCCTTTCCGATTATTCCGTGCCGGCTGTGCGGATCACAGGATAACTCGCAGCGCCAGGCAGTGAAGCACATGTTGCAGGGTTGGGAGCAGGCCTCGCCGGGGCGTCTGGCATCCATCTTCAGCTCGCTGTCTGCCGTTGTGCCGTCGCATCTGTTGGACCGGGATCTGTTTGACTTCACAGCACCGGTGAGCCCCTCGGCGCATGCGCCAGCGGCAGATGAAGGGCAGCAGGCCTAATGAGTTGGCCAACATTACGCAGATGCTGCTGTGTGATTCTGGTGCTCTGGTTACTGCCTGTCTACAGCATCGCCCAGGACCATCAACCGGATGAACGCAGCGGCCACACCGGCCACACCGGTCACGCCGGCGAGAGTACGGCGGTGGCTCACCTGGCTGAAGCGATTACTTACCGCACGGTAAGTTATCAGGACCGGGCGCAGATCGATGCCAGCGCCTTCGTTGCCTTCGGGGTATTTCTGCGCCGTGCCTATCCGGCCGTATTCAGCCAGTTACAGGTAGAGCCGCTGGCCGAGCACAGCCTGCTGCTCACTTGGCCCGGCACGGATCGCACGCACGCCCCGGTATTGTTCGATGCGCACTATGATGTGGTGCCGGTAGAGCCGGGCACGCACGCGAACTGGGCGCATCCGCCATTTGCGGGCGTGGTGGCCGACGGCTTTCTGTGGGGGCGCGGGGCGCTGGACGACAAAGTGGCGGTGATCGCGACACTGGAGGCGATAGAGGCGTTGCTGGTGGACGGATTCAAGCCCGAGCGCACCTTGTTCTTCTCATTTTCGCATGATGAGGAAATCGGCGGTGACGGGGGGGCCAGCGCGATCGCAGCACGACTGGCGCAACGCGGTGTGCGGTTGGCCTATATGGTGGGTGAAGGCGGCGTAATGGTGGATGCCTATCCGTTGTTGCCCGAGCGCTCGCTGGCGATTGTCGGCCTGGCGGAGAAGGCCTACCTCACGCTGACCCTACGGGTATCGGGCGCTGGCGGGCACTCATCGTATCCGCCGCAGAACAACGCCCTGGTGCGCCTGGCGGATGCCCTCTCGGCCTTACATACGCAGCCGTTTGAGCCCAAGCTGGTGAGCCCAGTGACGGATATGCTGCGCACGATAGCGCCGCATGTTGGCGGGCTGACTGGGTTTTTGTTTGACCATCAATGGTTGGGCAAGCCGCTGATTATCTCCACTATGGCAAAGGAGCGCACCGCGAATGCGATGGTGCGAACAACGACCGCCGTGACCATGATGAATGCGGGGATTAAAGAGAACGTGATCCCGCAGGAGGCATCGGCCAAAGTGAATTTCAGGCTGCTGCCCGGTGACACGCCCGAGTCGGTCATCGCGCATGTACGCTCGGTGATTGACGATGAACAGATCGTTATCGAGTCTGATGAGTGGCTGAGCAGTCCGCCGGTGGCTGACCCGGCGGGGCCGGGGTTCGCGCGGATTCGCGCGGCAGTCACTAAGGTGCTACCGGATGCGGTGGTAGCGCCAGGGTTAGTGATTGCCACCACCGACACGCCGCACTACACGGGACTAACGGATGATATCTACCGTTTTCACCCGTATCGCATGCACCTTGACGATGCGCCGAGTATCCACGGCACCAACGAGCGCATCGCCTTGCCGGTGGTCACGCAGGCGGTCGCCATATCCAAAGCGCTGATCGAGTCAGCGGCCGGCCCCGATGAGCACTGAGGCCGGTGTTGAGGGTTACGAGGACGGCCCGGCCGGCGCGGGCGGGATCGCGATGCTGTTCTGGTTGAGGTCGGGGTGTCGTGCTAACCCCAGGCACTTGCCGCGGACGACGTTCGCCGCCTGATCTGACCGGTCGGGCTCGTCCAGAAACTTCCATCCCTGGGCAACGCGTACCAGTCCGGCGTTGTCCAGTTGATCCAATGGCAGCGCCTCCAGATCGCTGACGATCGCCTCACGTATCGAGCCCTGGATAGATTCGCCGGAAAGGCGCCGGATCATAACGTGGTAGTGAGCGCGATGTGCGTGGTCGTCGTGGCCGGCGATGCCTTCCAAAAAATCGCGTTCGACAATCTCGGCCGCGCGCCGGTAGCTGGCCAGGGCGTCGCTAAGGTCGCCAGCATGGCGTTGGGTATCGGCCAGATTGCCCCACATGTCGTGCACTTCGGGGGAGCCGTCGGCGCCGATGCGTTCGACCGCCTCCGTGCGCAGCTTCACCGCGAGGTCAAAGTTGCCAAGGTAATAGTGCACCAAGCCGAGGTACTCGCTCGCCAGGTAGCTGTCCGGCGAAATTCGCTTCAGGTGCTCGTAGGTGACCTGGGTCTCCTCCAGCAGGCCGCTACAGAACAGCATGATGCCAAGATTCGCCAATACCAGATCATTCTCGTTCAGATCCAGCGCTCGGCGCTGCGCGTCAATCGCCGCCGGCAGGTTCTGCGCAAAGTAGTGGTAAGTACCGGCCAGCGACGGCCAGCGCCAGTAATCGGGCTCCAGCCGGCTGGCCTCAGTCGCGGCATCGATCGCCTCCAGCAGAACGCTGCGCTCGGTACTCTGGCGGTATGAATCAAATTGCGACTCGGCCAGGGTAGCCAGCGCCTCGGGGTGGTTGGGGTGTTCGTCCAGCACGCGCTGTAGGTGCGTGATGGCGCCCGGTACATCGCCGCTAAGGCGCAGCCAGTGAGCGTGTGCGATATGCACATAAGGGTGCCATTGCGCCAGGGTCATGGCCCGGGCGCAGGACTCGCCCGCCAGCGACATGGCCTCCTCGCTGTTATTCATCCAACTGCCGTGCAGGCGTGCATCGCACAGACCAGCGTGTGCCAGCGCATAGCCAGGGTCGGATTCGACGGCACTTTCAAAGCGGCTGATGGCGCGCTCAATATTGGGTACCTGGCCGCGGTCATCCAGCAGTAGACGGCCGTCCAGATAGTCCCGATGGGCCTGTAAATCGGCGACGTGTAGGGCGGGCCCAGAGGCTTTGCCCATCAAGTGGTTGATCGCCTGCGCAACGCGCTGCCCCACGGCCGAGAGATGTGCGGCCTCGGTCGCGTGCAAGAAGCTCTCGACCGCCAGCGTGCCGGTATCCGTGCGCGAGGACCACTCGAAACGATAGGTAATCACCCGTCCGTACTGCTCGCGGCGGGCGCTGATCACCAGATCGGTACGCAGTGCTTCGATCACCTGCTGCGGTGATCGCTCCGACACTAGGCTGGCACCACTGTTAGAACTCACGCGCGCTTCGGGGTGCAGCGACTGGCGAATGCTCTGCGCCAGTGCGGCGGCGTGCTCGCCGGGCAGCGCATGTAAGGCAATGCTGAAGGGCCCCAGCACGGGTTGCAGCACGACAGGCTTGGCATCGCCGCCCGGTACCGCCGGGTCGCGTCCCACCAACGGCTGCATCCACACACCGAGCATCAGCAGGGCAAGCACGGCAGCGACGATAGCCCAGTTGCGCGGCAACGCCGCGGGGCTGGTCGCACTGGGCGTCGCCGCAGCCGGGGATCGGTCGCTGTCGTCGACCGCGTTGGTGGCCGCACTCAGACCGGTATCCGGCGGGTCAGATGGCGAATCGCTGGAGCGGTAGAGCGAGTGCGGCGGGACGTCCAGGGCGCGTGCGATGCGCGCAACCGTCAGGGGCGAGACCGCGTGCCCACGGAACGCACGGTTGACGGAGTGTCGCGGCGGCGAGTCGAGCTCCTCAAGGTCGGCGATCCGGGCTGCAAGCGCGGTCTGAGATTTCAGCCCAGCGCCTAGCAACGCCTGATTAAGCGCCTCCGGGGAGGTCTCGACGCCTCTATCACGCTTGCCTGTGTGCTTGCCCGGCATCCGCTGGGGCCTCCTGCCACGATTGGAAAAAGTGTAGGCATATCGATTGGATAGCCTTACGTGCTGCGCCTAACTGCGGCAGATTTTACCTATCTGCGGATGAATTGAGACCCCCTGCTGCGGTTGCATAGCGGGTGCCGCTGACAAATATTTTTTCGGCCCCAGTGTGGGCACCCTTGGAGGATACACAAATGGATAGTTGGGGATTCGGGTTTATCAGGATGATGCGCGGTCAGTGTGTCATATCGGCATTACATAAGGCGCCACCGGCCTCGCGCGCGAACCTGCGAGCATGGGTCGCAGCGTGTGCGTTGGCACTCGGTGGCCTAACGGCGGCGCCGGTGCAGGCAGCCGTCGACTTCGATCTGCGGGTCAGCCCCGCTTCGGCGGCGCCCGGTGACATCGTGAGTGTGGCGATGACCGTCGCCAACACCGGCGCTGGCGTTGAGAGCGATCTGTCGGTGGTGCTGGAATTTCCTTCGGGCATCGACTCGGTGAACGAGTCGCTGATGCTCGGGCCGTTTGACGCGGCGGCGTCTTGCGCCAGCGCGGGCAGCAGCACCGTGTGCAGCGCGACCGAGCCGCTTGTCTGGACGTTGCCGACGCTCGGCCCAGGTGGCGCCGTGGTGCTGGAGTTTCCGGTGGCGATTTCGGCAGGGACTGCGGATGGCACGGGCATCGACTTTACCGCCGAGTTGTTCGATCAGCTGAATTTGGCCGCGAGCCAGAGCGATACGCTGAGCACCTCGCTTGGCGTCATCGCAGCACTGGCCATCGATGAGGACAAAGATCCGGTGCCTGCCGGCGATGTGCTGAGCTACACCGTGCGCTACGGCAACCCTTCCGGTACGACAATCAGCGCCAGCGCGTTGACCCTGACCCTGGCCGCCAATACCAGCTTTGTGTCAGCCAGCGGTGGTGGCTCGCATGCGGGTGGCGTGGTCACCTGGTCGCTGGGGACTTTGTCCGCCGGCGCAACGGGGCAGCAGCAAGTGCAGGTGCTGGTCGATGCAGGCGCGGGTGCAGGCACTGTGTTGCCGGTGGCTGCGGCGTTTGATGGCACGGCTAACTTTCTGCCCACCAGTCAGCAGGTTAGTGAGGCGGCGTACGTGAACAACCCAGGGCCGTTAGCGCTCAGCCTGAACGTAAATGCCTCGCCTGCAGCTGCGGGGGAGGCTGTATTGCTGAGCATGAATCTGGCTAACACTACCGCCAGCCAGGTGTTCGACGCCCAGGTGCTGTTGCGCTACCCGGGCGGCGTGGATTCGGTGAATGAGAGCGTGTTCCTGGGCGGCATCGACGCCGCTTTCGCCTGTGATGAGGTGAGCAGCAGCACGGTGTGCTCGGCAAACGAGTTCGTCATCTTCTCCATTCCTGTCATGAATCCTGGGCAGGTTAAAGAGTTGTCGTTCCCGGTCGGGGTGAGCGTAGGCTCCCAGTCCGGGCGCATGGTCGGGTGGGAAGCCCGAGTAATTGAAGCCAACGGCTCCGAGGCCTGGGAGAGCATTACGCTGGCGCTGGACAATGGCGTGAAACCATCTCTGGCGATCGATGAGGACAAAGATCCGGTGGCCGCGGGCGATACACTTACCTACACCGTGCGCTACGGCAATCCGTCCGGTACCTCTATCAGCAACAGCGGGCTGTCGCTGAGCCTGCCCGCGGACAGTGCGTTTGTGTCCGCGAGCGATGGCGGCGTGCATGCTGCCGGTACCGTTACCTGGTCACTCGGCACATTGCCGGCGGGGGCCACTGGCGAGCGGCAGGTGAGCGTGCAAGTGGATGCGCTGGCCGGGTTCGGCACCTTGTTGCCCGCCTCGGCAGTACTCGACGGCACGGCTAACTTTCTGCCCACCAGCCGTCGGGTGAGTGAGACGGGTTACGTGAGCAATGGCGGACCGCTGGCGCTTAGCCTAAACGTCAATCCGGCGCCGGCGGCGGCGGGCGAGGCCGTGCTGGTTAGCATGAATCTGGCCAATACGACGGCCAGCCCCGTTTTTGATGCCCAGGTGATCGTGCGCTATCCGGGTGGGGTGGATTCGGTCAACGAGTCGTTGATACTCGGCGCCCTGGACGCCGTGGTGGCCTGCGATGAGGTCTCAAGTTCCACCGTTTGCTCGGTCAACGAGTTTGTGATCTTCACCCTGCCCACGCTCAATCCGGGCCAGGTTCGGGAGCTGTCGTTCCCAGTCAATGTCAGCGTGGGAACGGCCCCCGGCACGCTGGTGCCGTGGAAAGCGCGAATCGCGGAGTCCAACGGCTCGGAAGCCTGGGAGAGTGCAACGCTTAGGGTCGATAACAATGTGGCGCCAAGCCTTGCGATTGATGAGGACAAAGACCCGGTTGCCGCCGGTGAGCTGCTGAGCTACACGGTACGCTACGGTAACCCAGCCGGCACCAGCATCAGTGCGCTCGAGCTGTCGTTAACGTTGCCAGCGGATACCAGTTTTGTCTCTGCCAGCGGCGGTGGCGTGCATGCGGGCGGCGTGGTGACCTGGTCGCTGGGGACACTCGCGGCGGGTGCCAACGATCAGCAGATCGTGCAGGTACAGGTCGCGGCGGGTGCGACGCCCGGCACCTTGCTGCCCGTGTTTGGCGAGCTGGAGGGCAGCGCCAACTTCCTGCCGGCGGTACGACACGTCAGCGAGGCTGGCTATGTGGGCCCCGGCGGTCCGTTGGCACTCAGCCTTAGCGTGAATCCCTCGCCCGCAGCGGCTGGTGAGGCGACGCTGGTAAGTCTGAACGTGGCCAATACCACCGCCAGTCCGGTGTTCGATGCACAAGTGATTCTGCGCTACCCGCAGGGGGTGGACTCGGTTAGCGAGAGCCTAGTGCTGGGCGAGCTGGATGCGGCCTTTGCCTGTGATGAGGTGAGCAGCAGCACCGTATGCAGCACCAACGAGTTTGTCATCCTGACCCTGCCAACCCTAAACCCGGGGCAGGTGCGGGTGATGAATTTCCCGGTGAATGTGAGTGTTGCGACCGCTCCGGGCCAGCTGATTCGCTGGCGCGCGCGGATGAACGAGTCTAACGGCGCCGAAGCCTGGGAGGTGGTGACGTTGCCGGTGAGCAATGGCGTGGCCCCGACGCTTGGCCTGGATGAGGATAAAGATCCGGTCAGTGCCGACGACGTGCTGACTTATCGCTTGCGCTACGGCAATCCGAACGGCACCGCTATCGATAGCAATACGCTGTCGTTAACGTTGCCAGAGGGCACCAGCTTTGTGGCTGCGACCGGCGGCGGTGTGAGCAGCGGGCAGCAGGTGACCTGGGCGCTGGGTACGTTGCCAGCCGGTGCGATCGGCCAGCGTGCGGTACAGGTGCAGGTGAGCGAGTCGGCCACGCCGGGTACGTTGTTGCCGGCATCCGCGGCACTGACCGGTACGGCCAATTTCGCGACGGCGGTTCGCCGGATAAGCGAGGCGGGCTATGTGGGTGCGGGCAGTCCGCTGCGCGTGCTGATGGGTGTGAACCCTGTGCCGGCCGCGCCGGGCGAATTGGCTGAGGTAAATTTGAACCTCACCAATCCCACGGCCAATACCGTGTTTGATGCCCAGGTGGTGTTGCGCTATCCGCTCGGTGTCGATGCGCTGAACGAAAGCGAGGTGCTGGGCGGGCTGGATGCTGCAATCTCCTGCGACGAGGTGAGCAGCAGTACGGTCTGCTCGAGCAACGAGTTCCTTATCTGGAACTTTGCTCAGGTGCTACCGGGCGAGGTGCTGGCTTTGTCAGTGCCATCGAATGTCTCGCTGGCCAGCGCACAGGGCAGCCTGATCGGCTGGTTGGCGCGTACCCGCGAAGCCGGTGGCAGCGAGGCCTGGCGGGTGGTGAGCCTGCCGGTGGGCAACGATGTTGGCGATGCGGACAGTGATGGCATAGGCAACTCGTTCGACAACTGCATCGTGTTGGCTAATGCTGATCAGCGCGATACCAACGGCGACGGCTACGGCAACCGCTGCGATGGGGATTTCGACAACAATGGCAACACCGATTTCGCCGATCTGGCGTTGATGAAAGAGGTGTTCTTTACCCCCAGCGCAGATGAGGACATGGACGGCAATGGGTCGGTGGACTTTGGCGATCTGGCCGTGCTTAAGTCGCTCTTCTTCATGCCTCCCGGCCCGAGTTCGCAGGCACCCTAGCCGACGGCGAGCGTGTATTTGATGGTGCGGGCCGCGACAATGTCGCGGCCCTTTTTTTATCGACCGTACCGTCGAGCGGGCAACTTAAGCGGCAGCGATAAAGGACTGCAGCCCCAGCAGGCCGGGCTGCGCCTGAACGATTAGAAACGTCGGTATCGGGCGCACATACCCCTGATAGTCCCCCTTCGCATCAAAGCGCCGGCGGAAGTCCGAGTTGAGCAGCGCATTTTGCATCTCCGGAAGGATGCCGCCCGCCAGATACACCCCGCCCAATGCGCCCAAAGTCATCGCCAGATCGCCTGCGACGGCGCCCAGCATGGCAAAAAACACTTCCATGGTGCGGGCCGCCAGAGTGTCGCCGTTGGCGGCATCGCCAGTGATGCGTTGCGCGCTCGGCACCACTGTGCCCACGGGCGCACCCTCAACCTGCGCGATGCTCTGCCACAGCGCGGGCAGGCCCTTGCCGCATAAAAACGTCTCGGCACTGACGTGCCCAAAGCGGCGGCGTGCTGCAGCGATAATTTGCGCCTCATAGTCATTGGATGCCGCCAGCGTTACGTGCCCGCCCTCCGCCGCCAGCGCGGACCAGCCGGTGGGCGTTGGAATTAGCCCCGAGGCGCCTAGGCCGGTGCCGGGGCCCAATACAGCGATGGGGGCGTTGGCGAGCGGTGTGCCGCCGCCCAGCTTGATCACGTCGGTGGGTTGCAGCAGCGGAACGCAGTGGGCCACCGCGGTAAAGTCGTTGACGACCTCCAGTCGGCTCACCCCCAGTTCCGCGCACAGATCGTCGCGCTCAAAGCCCCAGCCGTCACGGTTGGTGAGCTCAATTCGCTCACCACGGATAGGTGCGGCGACCGCCAGTGCGGCAGCGCCGGGGCGAAGATCATCAGGTAGATCAGAGAGATAGCTTGAAAGCGCGCCGCTGAGGGTTGGATGCGCGTCGTTGCGTACTTTACGCAGGGCAGCGATTTCCCCCTGCGGCCGGGCGATGGCGCAGCGGGTATTGGTACCGCCGATGTCGGCGATCATCCAGAGCTTCTGTTGCATAGGGCTGA
>CBDUQI010000076.1:0-23568 GCA_965369325.1 uncultured Gammaproteobacteria bacterium | reverse complement strand
GGTGCGGGCGCCCCTCGATCATGAAGCGTACCTTGTTGTTGGTGGTAATAGGTAAATGAATGCGGTGGCTGCGATGGAAAGAGATGTGCTTATCGGTATGCGGAGTAATCGTTTTTCCTGCTTTCAACTTAGCCGCCATGGCACGAATGATTGTGCCCCCCTTGGGGTAGAAGCGCTCAATGATGCTGTGCATCACCGGCAGGGCGAGAGTAGACAGTCGCTCCCAGCCGGCGCCTTTGATTAAGTCGATATTGGGCCAGTCATCGTGATCGCAAAAGATCAGAATCACCGACTCGGTGTTGTAGTGAACGTCGTCGTACTTTTTCTGGCGTAGCTGTTCTTCGCGCCAGACCGGCTCATCTAACGCCACAATAGCCTCGCGTAAGGCCGTCGTATCGACAGGGCCCAGGTTCCTAATAGGCTCACCTATGTCCATTGTTCCTCCGCCAACAAATGGCTCATGCCTCTGCCATGCCTGATGCTGCCATTGTACCCCAGCACTGCTTCACAACGCCCAGCCGTTCGCTCGCGAACAACGGGCAAACCCGAGCGCGGTGTACGAATATTGCTGTGGTATTCTCAGCCGTTGGTTGCTACCTGGCCAAGCCTGGTACGAGATTCGACGCTGGATAAGATTATGATGAGAATGTGTAAGAGGTTGGCGTGCGTGGCGGCTTGTGCGCTGCTGCTCGCGGCATGTTCACCATCCGCGGAGGTGACGCCGAGCATTCGTATCTACACCGCCAATATCATCACGATGGCGCAGCTGCAACCTCGCGCGGAAGCCGTTGCCGTGGAGGACGGACGAATTATTGCGCTTGGGTCGCTGCAGACGGTTCAGCGTGATCTGGCAGGGCGTCCCGCAGTGCTCGAGCGGCAGTTCAGCGATAAGACGCTCATGCCGGGCTTCATAGACAACCACTTGCATCCGTCAATGGCGGCCGTATTGTTGCCCATGACCTTTATTACACCGTACGACTGGCATCTGGCTGATCGGGACGTCAACGGTGTGTTGGGTGAGGATGCCTATCGCCGGCGGTTGAGCGAAGCGGAAGGCGAGATTAACGACCCGGCGCAGTGGATGTTCACCTGGGGATATCATCAATATTTTCACGGCGCGATGTCACGCGCTTACCTTGATAAGGTGTCACCCACGCGGCCGATCATCGTTTGGCACCGCTCGTTTCATGAAGTGTTCGCCAACACTGCCGCCGTGAACGCGATTGGATTGACGCAGGCGCAGGCCGCCGCTCACCCGCATGTCGATCTGGCCAAGGGTCACTTCTACGAGACCGCGCTGCCGATTATTTTCGCCCGCCTGGCCCCGCAGATTCTTGCGCCCGAGCGCTTCGGGGCAGGCATGCAATTGGTGCGCGACACGGTACATCGGGGTGGGATTACCACCATCGCCGACATGGCGGTCGGGATCTTTGATCTCGACCTGGAGTGGCCTGCGCTCAAGTCGGTGCTGGACAGTGAGGATACGCCGTTTCGAACGCTGCTGATTCCGTTCGCGCCCGGGTTCGGCCAAGTGCCTGGTGATGCCGATGGCATCGCGGCGGTCGCGCAGTTGTTCGAGCGCAATTCCGACAAGCTGTTTTTCGTCAAACAGATAAAGCTGCTGGCGGATGGTGCTTTTTACTCGCAACTGATGCAAATGGGCGAGCCGGGTTATCTGGATGGGCATCATGGCGAGTGGCTGATGGAGCCGGCGGCGCTTGAGTACGCTGCGCGTGCATTCTGGTCAGCGGGCTATCAGTTGCATGTGCACAGCAATGGCGACCACGGCACCAAAGTTGTCCTGGACGTTCTGGAGCGGCTGCAGCGCGAGCGGCCGCGTGACGATCACCGCTTTACTCTTCATCACGTGGGCTACACGAGCGATGCACAAAGTACTCGTATGGCCAAACTAGACGCGCTGGTCTCTGCCAATCCGTACTATCTGTATGCATTGGGCGATAAGTACTCGCAAATCGGTTTGGGTCCGGAACGGGCATCAGAGATTTTTCGGGGCGCGTCGTTCGTGGAGGCGGGCGTTCCGTTGTCACTGCATTCGGATTTTACGATGGCGCCTGCATCGCCGTTGACGCTTGCCTGGGTAGCCGTCAATCGTCTGGCGGCCTCTGGCAAGGTACTCGCACCCGAGCTGAAGCTAAGCCTGGACGATGCGCTGCGCGCGATTACCATTGAGGCGGCGTTCGCCATCCGAATGGAAAAGGACATCGGGAGCATAGAGGTGGGCAAACGTGCCGACTTTACGGTGCTTGAGGAGGACCCTTATGTGATCCGTGCCGAGCATCTGAAAGACATCGCGATCTGGGGTACGGTCTTCGAAGGCGTGCCGTATCCACTGCGCCCTTTGCATTGATTGCGCAGGGCGTTTGCACCCGGTGGGATGAATACCTATGAGCAATATGATCTACATCGCCACCAGCCTGGATGGCTACATCGCTGACGCCGACGGCGGGGTGGAATGGTTACACCGTATCCCGGTGCCGGAAGGCGATGATCTCGGCTTCTCGGATTTCATGGCACGCGTCGATGCGGTTGTTATGGGGCGCATCACGTTTGAGACGGTTGCTGGTTTCGGTATTGGATGGCCGTATCCCATCCCTGGGCTGATTCTGAGTTCGACCGTGACCCAGGCGCCGCCCGAACTGGCAGAGCATGTGAGCTTTGCCAGCGGCACGCCAGCAGAGATTGTGCTGGTGGCTGCGCAACGGGGTTACACCAATTTGTACATTGATGGCGGCGCTACCGTGCAGCGGTTCCTGTGCGCCGATCTTATCGACGAGATGATTGTGTCGGAAATACCCACGCTACTGGGTGGCGGGGTGCGACTGTTTGGTCCACTTGATCAACCTTTGGACTTCGAGCTAATCACCACGCAGGTATTGCTTGATCAGATCGTTAAAAAACACTATCGAAGAAAACGCGCTTAGGCTGGGCACGGTGTATCAGATGAGCCATCGTGAGTGGCTTCAATAGTGGTCTTGCATCTCCACCAGGGACTGGAGGGCGTGTATCTGCTGCCCTTGTTGGTCGAAGTTCGCTGGATCCAGCCACTTGCGATAAGCCTCACGCAATACTGGCCAATCACCATCCAGTATGGAGTACCACGCAGTGTCACGATTTCGGCCTTTGTAGACGAGCGCTTGCCTGAATGTGCCGTCATAGCAAAACCCAAGCCTCTGCGCCGCGCGACGTGATGCAGCATTGAGCGAATCGCATTTCCATTCGTAGCGGCGATAGCCAAGCTCATCGAAAACGCGCTGCATCAGCAAAAACATTGCCTCTGTGGCTAATGGTGTTCTCTGCAGCTTGGGCGAGTAGGCGATGTGGCCGACTTCGATCACCCCGACCGCTGGCTTGATTCGTAAATAGGAAGCCATGCCAACCGCCGCGTCGGTCGCGGTGTCGAGGATGGCATAAAACAACGGATCGTCCCCAGTGCAGGTGGTCGCCATCCATTCGCCCATTGCGACTTTCGATTCGAACGGGCCGGCCGGCATATAGGTCCACAAGGTACCCTCTCGGTCCTCGGCGAACGCCTCGTAAAGTGCCTCAAGATGCGTACTCGCCACCAGGGGCTCGATTCTGCAGAATCGACCCTGCATTGGCTCGCGGGGCGGCGCATCAACGCCAGCCCATCCGGGCACGTCAGCCCCGATGGGCTGGTCGAATCTGTTTTTATACGGGGTCATAGCGTTGCTCTGGTAGGGCCGCATCATCGTCAGGTGTACAAAACTGCATTCAGGCACAACCGCACACGCAGCAACTTGTACATGCGTGCGCTCGAGTGCGCTGCACTATCGCGCCCCGCCCTCGGCGGGTTCGTCGACGAAGATGTCCTCAATGGGTAATCCAAACAGGCGTGCGACTTTGAATGCCAGCGGCAAGCTGGGATCGAACTTGCCTTTCTCGATGGCATTTACCGTTTGTCGCGAGACTGATAACTCTTTGGCCAGTTGTGCCTGCGTCCAGTCGCGCTCCGCACGCAGTACCTTGAGTTTGTTCTTCATCGGTATCGTCCGTGCCCGTAGATCGTGCTGGCAACAAATGTGAGGGCCATCAGTATTACGAGGTGGGAGATGGCCGGCTCAAATCCGATCAGTCTCACATCTTCAAGCAAATCGTAGCTCAGGCCGCACACCAGACCAACCCCCAGTGTCAGCGTGCCCGCGTTAAGAAATATCTTCTGCTGCATCTCATCCAGGCCACGCAGGTATCGGGTAGTGGCCATGATCATGCCGATGCCGACGCTAAGGTTGATGAGCACGGCGGCAACGGTCAGTGGTGTGTTGAAATCCCAGAGCAGCTTTGGCCCGAAGGCTGCCAGTGCAGTGCTGGCACACCAGGCGGCGGCCCACCATCTGAGTTGCGCGGTGTTTCGGGCGCATTGCGCTGTCCAGTGGTCGGAATCGGCTGGAGGTCTGTCCATTAGTCGAGCTCTCTTGTCTAAATGTCAATTTAACTTGACTTTTAGGGTAAGAGAGCTCAGTCAAAATGTCAAGTTCAAATGACAAAATGACAGTTCTACATGACGGCGCTCATTTGGCTGCGGTTAGATAAACCAGCAAAGCGGCGTCCGCGGCCGATCTTATCCTGCACATTACCTCGCGCCACTGCACACCCAGTGAGGCACTGCGCATCGCCAAGGTGTATCTGCTTAAGTGGCATGGCGAGAGGCAGCTGCCACGCCAGTGAGTACCGACGCATGTTCAAACCAATCGCGGATCGGGCGAACGCCGGACCGATCGCGCCGCAGCCCAATGGCGGCCCTACCGGCTGAGGCCGTGAGCAGCTGCCTGCGTCTGGCTGCGCAGCGGCGCTGCGAACATTCTCACCCACCGCCCCCACGAATATTCTGAGCCGGATTCGCGAAGATTCGCGTACGTGATAATTAACCGGCGCATACATTCGCGCGCGGCGGATCGTCTATTGTGCTCGGCAAAGTCTGTGCCGGTACTTGGCACGTTCATCCGCCGCTCTCAACCGGGTAACTGCGCCACTTCTCACACCGTCTTGGAGACGACATGGATATCAAATACTTCAGCCGGGTGCTCTTGGGCACATGTTTGTTTTTTTGGATGTTGCCCACAGCCATCGCGGGCGATACTGATACGGACAGCGACGGCATCAGTGACGCGGTCGATAATTGCCTGAACACCCCCAACGCCGACCAGCGCGACACCAACAGCGATGGCTTCGGCAACCTGTGCGATCCTGACCTCGATAATAATGGCACGGTCGATTTCACCGACCTGAGTTTGCTAAAAGCCGTGTTCTTCACCGCTGATGCGGATGCAGACCTGGACGATAGCGGCACCGTCGACTTTCCTGATCTGTCGATCATGAAGTCCTTTTTCTTTGGTCAGCCGGGTCCGACGGGCGTCATCGTCTGGATCAGCGAGACAGACGGCGACTGGGCGACCCCGGAGAACTGGCAGCCGCTTGGGCCGCCGCAGCCTGAAAACCGTGTGCTGATCTCGGTCGACACCGCCGACCCGGTGATTACCATAAGCTCGCAGGATGTGGAGATTTTCAGCATTGATGCCCAGGAGGCCCTGGTGATTGGTGATGGTCGCACCCTGAGTATTACGGGCGAAGGTACGCTGCAAGGTCCGGTAACCCTGGGCGACGATGCCACACTGGAGGCGCGCAGCAATGCTGCGATGGTCAGTGTGTCAGGCACGCCCGCATTGGGTGACGGCAATCTGCTGGCGGCGCAGGGCGGCACACTCAGCCTTGAGGACCTCACAGCGTTCGACGCCAGCACCGATCAGCGCACATGGACGGCGACCGGCACCGACAGTCTGCTGAGCCTGCCTGCGCTGACCAGCATTTCGGTAGGCGCGACGGCAAGCGCTACCTTGCGTTGGGACATGGTGTCCGATGATGGCGGCAGTATTGATCTGCCTGCGCTGAGCACTATTGCGCCTGTGGATTCCAACAACGCGAACACCCGCACGGCGGATATTCTGATTGACGGTGGCAACGTTAGCGTGCCGCTACTCACCTTGTTCGACAATGCTGATCCGAACGCGCGCTCGAAGGTGGTGGTAGAAAATGGCGGTACCCTGTCTGCGCCACTGCTGAGCAGTCTGACGCTAATCGAACTGGACATTGATGAGACAGCCGTGGTCGATCTTGATCAGATCACCCACTTCGACGACGGGCAGCTGATCGTGTCGGCGCGGGTGCAGAGCATGCCCAACCTTACCGAGATTGGCGGCTCGTCCATCCGACTGGTGAACGGCGCACAACTACAACTGCCCGCCGTACTTAGCGTCATCAACGACAAAGACCTGACGCTGTGGGAAGCCGAAGATGCCAGTACGCTGGCGATGCCAAACCTCACCAGTCTCACCAATGGCGATGTAGGTAACAGTGCGAGTTTGCGCCTGGATGTTCGTGCCGAAAGTGCAAGCCTGATTAATCTGGTCGCGCTTGACAGCGTACAAAGCACCGACTCCGGTACCGCCAACTCGCGCAACATCGAGTTCTTCGCCGACGGCACCGGCAGTGTGGTGAACCTGCCCGCGCTCACCAGCTTTGAAGACCTGGATGAAAGTGCTGACCTGCGCTCATTGCTCTCCGCGCTCAACGGCGGCTCCATTGAGCTGCCGCTGATTACCGAGTACGACTTCGTCAGCCTAATCATCGATGATCCTGGTGCCGTAGATATCAATCAGGTGACCGCCTGGACCGATAGCGTGCTGCAAGTGCGCGGCACCAGCGTGGTGCTGCCCAACCTCACCAATATCGATGATGCGGAGTTGACCGTGAGCGATGGGGGCCTGCTGCGCCTGCCGAACGTCGCAAGCTACTCGGTCAATCGGGATATCACCGATTGGATAGCGGAAGACACCGGCAGCGAGCTGGCGCTACCCAATCTCCTCACCTTAACGGTGGGCGACAACGGCACTGGCAACGTGCGGATGGATATCGAGGGTCGCGATGGCGGCGTAGTGAATCTGCCATTGCTCAATACGATATCTGTCGTGGATTCGGGCACTGCCAATTCGCGTAACGTGGAGGTCATCGCCGATGGCCCAGGCAGTACCGTCGCGTTGCCTGCACTCAGCACCTTCAGCGATTTGGATTTCAGCAGCTCTTCGGCGTCCGTGCTGCAGGCAACCAACGGTGGCACCATCGACATGCCACTGATCACCGCCTTCGATAATCTCAGCGTGACCACTGATGGCAGCAGCACGGTTAATATCAGCCAAATCACAAGCTGGACCAACAGTGTGATGAGCTTTGCTGCGCGCACCGAGAGCCTGCCC
Source organism: uncultured Gammaproteobacteria bacterium (assembly GCA_965369325.1). Lineage (GTDB taxonomy): Bacteria > Pseudomonadota > Gammaproteobacteria > Steroidobacterales > JBCBZW01 > CBDUQI01. The sequence continues at coordinate 16,279 of CBDUQI010000076.1, read as the reverse complement.
GCCCTTACGGACATCACCAACACTGAGATAATGCTGGAGCAGGGTGCGGTGCTCACCCTGGCCGGTATCACGACTGTTACCGCAGATGTTGATCTGATCGACTGGCGCGTCGAAGACGCTGGCAGTCATCTTCAATTGCCCAACCTCATCGCCCTGACCATTGGCGGCGTCGGGACTTCCGGCAACGTGCGCATGGACATCGATGCGGTGCTTGGCGGGGTGGTTGATATGCCCGCGCTTACCGACATCGTTGTGACGGACTCTGGCAGTGCCAATTCACGCAACCTGGAGATTTTTGTGGATGGCACCGACAGCGCCGTGGAGATGCCGCTGCTCAGTACTTTCGAGGACAACGATCTGTCGAGTGCACTCGCCTCGTCCGTGTCCGCGCTGAACAATGGTCGCGTTGAAATGCCGCTGCTCATCCAGCCGCTACAGGTAGATCTGACGGTCGACGCCACCGCGGACATCGACATTACCCAGATCACCCGTTGCAACGATTGTATGTACCGGTTTTTTGACGGCACATTTGCACTGCCTAATCTAACTACGTTCGATAACTCCACCGCCGAGGCGATAGACGGGGCCAGCCTGACACTCACCAACCTCGCCACCGCCACCATGGATCGCGACAACCGCACGTGGCTGGCCGAGGGGGTGGGCAGCACCTTGTCGTTGCCGGCGCTGCTCGTGTTTGAGGTTGGCGAGGTAGCCAGTGGGACCAATGCACGAGTTGATGTTGAGGCGCTGGACGGCGGTGTGATTGACCTGCCTTTGCTGAGCACCATTACCGTAGTGGACTCCGCCAACGCCAGCGCCCGCAATCTCGAAATGCTGGCGGATGAGTCGGGCAGTGTGATCGATATGCCCTCGCTGGTGTCATTCGCTGACAATGATGCGGGCCCGCTGGCCTCGACCATCACGCAAACCGACGGGGGCTTAGTAAACTTCCCCGGTGCCGCCGTGTTGACCAATGTCATCGTGAGCCCGTAGGCGCACCAACACTCGCCGGAAAGGGGCACTGGAGAACTCCTCCAGTGCCCCTGTTTTTTTGTCGCCCCTCCCTGATTCTCGTGCGCGAACGTGGTCTCCGACGTCCGCCAGAAGTTTATGCCTGACGTTTCGCCTAGCAACTCGTCTATTGGATAAGGACCAACAATAACGGGGCAGGGGCTGAGTCGATGTACCAGGAACTAAGTACCGCCGAACTCGCGGAAAGGGTAGCCGCCGGAAATTTTGACGCGGAGTCGGAGCTTGTGGGTCGTACATGGGATCCGTTGTTTACGCTGCTAATGGCGAAATTCGCGGACCGTGAGTTAGCCTTGGACGCTCGTCAGGATGCGTACTGCACTATATTGGTGCGCTTGCGCAAGGGGAATCTGCGTGAGCCTTCGGCGTTCGACGCGTATCTGCGTAATACGGCGATTAATATCGCACTCGGGCGTTTGCGCAAACGCGGGCGCACCGCCCGGTTGCAGCAAACCTACTTGGCATGCCCGGAGCCGTCTGCGGACTTGCTGGATGCGTTTGCGGATCAACAGGCGCGTGAGTTTTTGTATGACGCGATTGAGCGTTTGCCGATCGCACGGGACCGCGATGTATTGTTGCGACTGTGCCGCTACGAGCACTCCCACCAGCGTGCCGCAGATGATCTGAGCGCTTCGGCCAAGCATGTGGCTCGCATCGCATACCGGGCACGCCAGCGCTTGATCGCGCTCGTATCCGATCCTGGCGAGTACCAATGCCCGTGGATTGGGCACAGTCACGCGGGTGCAGGCGGGGGCGCAGGTACGTTCACAGCCGCCTCCCTGTAGGGCCCCAGACATGCCCGTCGCGACACAGCGTTCTCTCGCCACGCAGCCGTATGGATTAAGCCACGCGCTCTCAACGGTGCACTTCCCCACCCCGCGCGCAAGCCGTGCATTGCTATTTGTGCTTCCTGGCGCGCTCGCGCTGTGCTGCTTGTATGTTCTGCTTACTTGGGGGGGCATGCTCCGTACACACGCGGTGGTCGCGCTCACTACCCCGGTTACCACCATCGTGGCTCCCAACGCAGGCTATCTGGTTGAGGTGCATGCACGTGATGGCCAGCATGTCACGGTCGGGCAGCCGCTGTTTACCTTTCGCGGCGCGTCCTGGCAGCAAGCCGAAGCGCGCGTCACCCATCTGGACACACAACTACTCGCGCTAGGTCAGCGCCGCGAACTCATCCAGAGCCAACTCCATCAGGAGTTGCAGCACCTGGAGGCTGCCCGCGAGAAGCAAATGGCGTTGAGCCGCGCTGCCACCGCGGCGATTGAGAAACAGCAAAAAACGCTGGTTGATATGGAGACCCTGTCTCGCCGGTATGAGCAGGCGCAACCGAATGTGATATCACAGGCGCAGAGCTTGGACCTGGAGCGCTCTGCCGCAGATGTGACCCAGAACATACTCATGCTCGGGCGCGAGCAGGCAGGCCCGCAAGAGCAACGCATGTACCAAGCTCGCCGCGAAACCATTATTGCGCGCGCGCAGCTTGCGCTCAGCGAGATCAAGGGGCAAAGCGCCAACCTGGCGTTGGAAAAAAATGTGTTGATGAGCGAGGCGCAGACGATGGTCGTCAGTCCCGTCGCCGGTGATGTGAATGTCATCCATCTTGATGATCGGACCCTGCTGGCCGGTGCGCGGGTTCTATCTGTGGTGCCCGTCGATCAAACGCCGATGTTGCTGGTGAGCTTGTCGCCCAATGATCTCAATCGAATCGATCGCACCGCACCAGCCACTGTTGAAGCAGACAGCTCGGCTGAAGGGATCACACGATATCGCGCAAAGATCATCAGCGTTTCATCAGCGCCTGATCAACCGGATGAAGCTGGCGAATATCAGGTGCAGTTAACGCTTGATGATAGTCTAAAAATGCCGTTGCTAACTGGCATGAAACTGCGCGTCAGTTTTTCATTGCACCCCCGATATTTCTGGTCGCGCTGGTAGTACGTTTTAACTTTCAAGATTAGTTGCCCGCCATCCGGCGGGCATTTTTTTGCCTGACAGTTTTGTGATTCCCGCGTCTTGTAAATGACGTCGCGTACGTCATCACAAAAATCGCAGTAGGCGAATTCACAAAAATCAGGAGAAGGAAAATGAAAAACTTCGAGCTGCCGGAAGGATTGGAACTGGTCACCAATGAGAAAGATCTGCAGCAGTACCGCGGGGGCGCGCTGACGACTCAGCGCTTGAACGATTGGAATGGGGAGGATCCGGAGGATCCGCCAAGCGCAAGCACTGCGTTTCCCAACTTGTTCTCGCAGGCATAAGTTGGGATTTATGTTCATGTCAATTTCCTGAAACACCCGTAGTGTCGTATTTCAGGACATCCGGTGTAGTCATTCAGGCAGAAGCCAATGAGTGCGGGCTGGCGTGTCTGGCGATGGTGTCAGGGCGAATTGGAGCCGGCGATACGTTGGGTCAGTTGCGCCAGCGTTTCGTCGTTTCCTCGCTCGGCGCCAGCGCGCACGATCTGGTGAAGTGGGCGCAGCAGTTGCGGATGAACGCGGCCGCGTGCCGGGTGAAGATGCACCAGTTAGCCCGCATCTCGACCCCCTGTGTGCTGCATTTTTCCAATCACTGGGTGGTACTGAAGACGGTGTCCAGCCGGCATGTGACGGTGCTGGATCCAGCGAAGGGCGAGCGTCGTTTGAGCGAGTCGGAGTTTGAAAAGCGTTACTCCGGACTAGCATTGCTGTTTTCGGGTACGGAGCCGCAACCCCAAGCTGGTGGGCTACGTCACCAACTGTGTTCTCGGTTGGTGACGATCCCCCGTTTCAGAACCTATCTGGGGTTGCTGGCTGGCTCTGCGGTGCTTACACAACTGACAGCGTTGGGTGTGCCGACGTTTATTTCGAACACGCTGGATCGTGGCCTGGGCGAGGGCGGGCCGACATTGTGGCTGCTGCTCGCTGTCACGATGACCCTAGTTGGTATTCACGGTTTTCTGGAATGGCTTAGAACACTGGCCGTGATTCGCACCAGCGAGAGTCTTTCGCAGCAATCGGCGTGCAGCGTGTTTGAGCATATGTTGCAACTGAAACCCGGGTACTACGGGCGGCGGCAAAAAAGCCAGCTGGTAGAGCGGTTTCGCAATGTGCACCGTTTGTCTGCAGCGCTGGGTGATGATATTCCCAATTTTTTGGTATCCATCGTATTCGCGGTGCTAACACTGCTCGCACTGAGTGTGTTCGCTGGCGCCATGGCTTGGGTGTCAGTGCTTGCAATGACGGTCGTCGCATCGCTCTGGTGGCAGTTCTCCAAGCGCATCCGGCGGGCGCAGCACGAGGAGTTGCTGGCCCGCGAGGCTGAGTACGCCCATCTGCATGAAACCTGCGTCGCTATCCATGATATTAAACTGGCCGATGGCGCAGGTAGGCGAGCCGAGGCATATCACCACGTGGTCACTCACTGGCTGAGTGCGCGGTCGCGTAAAAACAAACTGGCCGCAGCGGCGCGTATTTGCACCAGCGGCGTGTCCAACCTGGCCCACTGCGTGTTGATCCTAGTGGGCGTGGTGGGTACTGGTGATGCGGGATCTCTCAGTATAGGTGTGTTGTTTATCGCGCTGGCGTTGCAAGGCACACTATTTTCACACGTACAGGCTATCTGCGAGCGCGCCCAGGGGCTTGTGTGCCGTGTGGCCGATCTCAACCTGCTTGGCGACATTCTCGACGCCGGGCGGGAGGCTGTCGATAAGGCCAAAGCAACCCGCCCGCGCTCCTGCGACGATGTTGGGTTTATCGTTAGTGGTGTTGAGGTCCGTCGGCGCGGCTCGTTGGCGCCCAAATTGTCGGCATTGCAACTACGCGTCGCGCCCGGTGAAATGCTCGCCATCACCGGGGCCAACGGCGCCGGCAAGAGTACACTAGCGGATACGTTGTGCGGCTTGCGAGAACCGCAACAGGGGCAAATGCGTATCAACGGTCGTTCCCCTCAACTGCTTGGTGTGGCCGGTTGGCGGGCCGAGTTTGGTGTGGTGCGACAAGGCGCTGCGCTGGTGGATGGGTCGGTGCTCGAGAACGTTGCTTTTATGGTCACGTACGCCGAGCGCAGCCGGGTACGGACGCTGTTGCAACAAGTGGGTCTGGGAGAGTGGCTGGCGAGTCAGCCATGCGATATTGACACTCAACTGAGTGCTGACAATCCGATGCTCTCCACCGGCGAACGTCAGCGCTTGCTGCTCGCTCGCGCACTGTATCGGTGCCCAAGTGTGTTGCTGCTGGATGAGGGGACAGCGAATCTGGATGCGTCTGCGCTGGAGGACGTACTGGCGATGATTCGTCGCCAGGGTGTGATGTGCATCATCATCTCACATCAATCGGCGGTGTTGTCAGCAGTGGACCGAGTGCTGGAACTGCGGGGTGGAAAACTGCGTGAACCCGTGCAACTTAACGCAGCCGCAAAGGTCCACCATAGCCTGCGTTCACCAGCGACCCGAAAACAGCGGGATGACTGAAGAAGCCACGCGTTTCGTTCGCGGCCAACAGGTTCATAGCGCGCCGCAGCGCCTCGGATCGCCCGATGGCTGGGTTAAGGGTTGCTTGGCGCACCGTTTCGGCCGTCAAAAATGCGGCGGCCTGGTCTTCCAGTGGCCACATAGACACCAGCAGCGAGCGCGCGCCAGCCAGGTAAAAGGCCGCCTGAAAACTGGTTAGGTAATCGGCGCTGGCCAGTAGCCCGGTGTTGCACGCGCTTAACAATACCCAATCTGTGGTAAGTGGCAGTTCCGCAATTTCTGCCAATGTCAGCAAGCCGTCATCGCCCTTGCTATCACCCATTCTAAAGGCCGGGAATGTGGCATTGCCCAGCGTGAATGTTTGAGTGTGCGTCGCGATCAGCAATATCGGGTAAGCCGACTCGCGCAGCACAGACTTTAACTTCTCCTCGCTCGCCTCAGGCCCAAAAAAAAGATGATCGTCGTTCGCCTTAAACAGCTCCCCGATTTCGCGTGCTTCGGTTTCGCTGTGGGCAAGCGCTGGCAGCGCGGACCCGTAGTTCGGGTTGGCGAAGGCGGCGAATACGGGTCCGGAAAGCGAATCATTCGAGCGACTGCTGGCACTTACGTGCTCATGGTGCAAGCTGATCCCGGGGATGAGTGTGATGGCATGCTTCAATCCGAGCCAACCCACCTGCCGGTAGTCAGGCGCAGACGCATCGAAGCTATCAGGAACGTCGGTGATCAGGATCGCGGGAGAGATGGATTCAAACATCATGCTGCCGACGAAATTAAGGTGCCTGGGCACGGGCTCGTCAATGCTCTGCCAAAGAGGGTGTAACAACCTTCGGAACAGTTCGTGGGAGGCTTCGACATCGAATATGGGCAGGCCATATCGATCCAGTGGTCCGGTGCTTTGCATTATGCCCGACGCCACTGAGGGTGGCTGCAGACTAAGCCTGATTCGCGCAAGCAGTCCTTGAAGTTCACGTTTGTTGATTTCCAGCCGTGTCCATGCCAGTCCATTGGTAGTCAGAAACCAGCCGTACACAATGTCGTTACCGTAGGTGTCGAAAATCACCATGCCCTCATCGTCGGCCAAGCCCCGCTGGACCTGCGCCACCCGAAGCGGCATCGGCACAAAGTACTGCTGATATCTTGGATTGACCGCCGTGATCTGTTCAACGAGAGTTGCGAGCTCCTCGCGAATCTGGGCGACTCGAGTGCCCAGTTCGCCCGTGATTTGCGCATAGTCCGCTGCGCCCATATGCGGTGGTCTCGGCAGTTGCACAAGCCGTTGCTCCAGCGCGAGATCTTCACGCAGAAGCTTGCGATGCTCACCAATGAGCGCGGCCAGTGTGTCGTCGCTGGATCGGGCAACATCAATTGTCGCAACGATGGGCTGAATCGAGCCGAAGTCACGGCGTTGCAAAAGCGAAAATGCCAGCTGCAGGTAACGGTCGCTGTCGCTTTGCTCGGAGTGCAGGTCGAAAAGAACGTTTGCTAGTGCATTGCGTATAACTAACAGATCGTCCTGCAGCGTGCTCAGTATGGCTCGACGCTCGGACCATACAAATCTTGTGGCGCCCTCGCTACCCGAGCTTCTCTCGGTGTGCTTGCTCAGCTGCTCTTCCGCCTGCTGGAGCAGCGGTAGTGCGGCGTCCAGATTGCCCGACTGGTATTGCATGATGCCCTTGTAGCCGCTGGCGATGGCGTACCGGGGCGAGTCTGGTCCCCCCGCGGTCTCGAGTAAGGACAAGGTCCGTTGAGCCGCGCGTCGCGCCATTTTCTCATCACCCTTCGCGGTCCAGTATCTAAGCTCGGCGATCGCGTGGTTGGCATGAGCGGCGCGTCCGCTCGGTACTCGCTTTAGATAATGCTCCGCTTTTTCGAACGCGGCCTGCACGGCGGCATCGTCATTCAGGTGGCGTGCCACAGCGGCCTTCTCCAGGTACAGGTTTACCGGGGGGGTGACTGGCTGGGGGTCCATTAAAGCGAGTTTTCGTTCGGCCTCCTCAAGGTATCGGGCCGCCTCGTGTGGTTTGCCATCAGTCAGATCCACGATGGCGCGATTGATACTCGCATGTAGGCAGCTTATGGCGTAACTGGCAGAAAGACACGCCAGCTCGCCCATTTGGTACAACGAGTCTCGCGCCTGCTGGAAATTTCCGGCCTCCATCTCCAGCCGGGCAAGTGTGGTCAGTACGGTCAGATGCTGCTGGCTGCCCGGGATCAAATGGCTGGTCGCTTTTTGCAGCGCTATCACCGCCTCGCCCGGGCGCGCGTCCGCTACCATCGCGGTCGCCATGTTTGAAAGCAGTCGCCCGGCTTGCTGCTCCCACACTTCTGGATTATCCGCAATGCCCTCAAGCGCGACGCTCAGAACCTGTGCCGCCTCGCCCGGGCGTCCGAGCAGGCGTAGCGCCCAGGCGCGCACACGCAACAGTTCTACGTCAAAACGAGGGGTGGGCGCCATGCCCGGTGGATAGGTCGCGCGTGCCTCATCCAGCAGCTTTATCGCCTCATGTGAGCGGTACTGAGAGGTTGCGCCGAATGCCAGGTTCGCCAAGGCTCTGGCTTTGAGTCGAATCGGCGCGTCGCTGTACCGACGCAGGATCTGTATCGATTCCTCGCCAATGGCGCGCGCTTTATCGTCTTGATCGAGGCGCAGGTAGGCGCTGGCGAGCACATGAAGTGCCTCCGCCCGCACGATGTCGGTGGCTCTACCCTCACCACTCAACCGCTCAAGCACGGACAGGGCAAGCGCCTTGCCACGCTCCGCGTCGCGAAATCCGTTGTGGATATGTGCCAGCTTTACCTGGGCAAGTAGTGTGCGAGAGACGTCGTGCTCGCCAAACTGTGCGCCGCACTGAACGATCGCGTGTTCAGTAAGTGCAAGTGCTTGCTCCAGCCGCCGATGGTGCAGCATCGAGGTAATGCTAACTAACGCTTGCTCGCAGGGGATCCGCGTCGGCAGCGCCGAAGCACTCAGCAGGCTGATCGTCGCCGCTACCGCTAGGATCTTTGCGCAGCGCTGGCGCGAAGTTCCCAACTCGGCGGGGATCGAAGTTGCCGGATGAAGTTGATTGCGAGGCATGGTGTGACGTCACCCTTATTCTGCCAAGGGGCTCCCCAACCAATGCAGGCGCAATCTTATTCGGTTAGCGCAATACCTGCAGACTCAACACATGCCAATGCAGGCGTCCCTGAGGGAATGTCGCGCTGAACAGATCGGGGGCATCGCTCAAGTCTATGTCCTGCGGGATGAAATACTCAAGCTTCCAGGCAAAATCCTTGCCTTCCAGTCGGTACGGAATGTGCCGTGTCTGCATCCAGCCGAGTACTGATTTGAGCTGTTGCTCCGACCCTTCCACCGCCGTTGTGCTCGGCACCGCGCGCCAGCGCGGATACTCGTCGACGTTAGCACTGGCGTGTGCGTGCAGATCGGGAACGGACGAGGGGCTGTTGGTCAAATACAGCGTTGCGCCCACCATCATTGCAAGCGCCAGCGTGCTGGCCCATACAAATGGTCTCTGCGGCGACAACCCAAACGTTTCGGCGAGGCGGTGCAGCCACGGCAGGTGTTTGACCGGCGTCTCGGATGCCGGCTCGGGTTGTGATGGTGCAGCAGCCTCACCTGTTTGCGAGCGCCGCATGACTTCCTCCACCAGCCAGTCTTCATCGACGGCGCTTTTGGTGACTTCACGGTTAAGGTGTATGGCGTGTCGCAGTCGGGCCCCTTCGACGGCCTGCTCCGATTGCGATGCGTCAGGTGTGTGTGAGCGCAGTGCCTGCACCCACTCATCGTCATGATCGGTCATTGGTCAGCCTCGCGGTCTAAGGCAATAAGGCGGTTCTCAAGCTGTTCCCCCGTCTCACGCAGGGTGCTTTCCAGTATGCTTACGTCGCTGCCCAATTGGTGGGCGAGTACTTCAACAGGCCACTCCAGGTAGGTCACCATCAGGAACAGCGTAGTGCCCTTGCTACTGGTCTGTGCCAGTTGCGCAAACGCGCGCAGCGCCAGCGGCTCACGCAGTACGCGTTGTGCCATTGCTGTCATCGCTGTCAGTGCGCAGTCGGGTGGGAGGGGCGTGGCGTGCAGCAGCTGCTGTGCTGGCGTGGGTGCTGCTGTGCGGTAGTCTTTAAGTTTCTTACGCATTTCGCCAATTCGCTGGCGCACAGCCCCAGCGTTGCTGTCCATGGCACGCGCGAGCTGTTCGGCGCTGATGCCGGAAGTGGTCAGTAACAGCAAGGTAACCGTTAAGTAGCGGTGCTGTATATGTCGGTCCTGCCCGCGTTCAGAAAATACAAACTGGATAAATTGCGCAGCATACTCCGCCAGAACCGTGATGAATTCAAAATCATCTAGCGCCGGATCCACCCAGTTCTCGCGAGAAGGCGCCGCAATGGCCTCCTGCGGTGGTGGTGCTCCTTCGCCTTGCGGCGCAGGCAAACTGCGAAAGCGATCTCGCGCCCGCCAGTTGTCCACCACCAGGCGGGTAAGCGTCACCCGCAACCATGCACGCAAATCCTCTATGTTATGTATGTGCTCGAACATGCGTGTGTACAGCTCGGCCAGAATGTCACCCTGCTCCTGTGCGGGGACTCGGCGTAGATTCAGCATAGCGGCGAACATCGATTTGTCCTCGCGGATGAGCGTTCGCAACGCGTCTGCGCGGCGCTGTAGATCGTCCTCACGCAGTTGCACCAGCAACTGTTGATACATATCACGCGACCCGCTCTGGCCAGCGGTCAAATCACCATCCCCTCGTATTCGTGGCCCGTTCGTGCGTGGCCACAGAATTGTTGTTGGTTCACTACGCTTGTACTGGGTTACCAGCATGCGGAGGCTCCTGCCCTTTGAATATACAGTCTCATGAGTGTCAAAGACGGATGAATCAAGAAAATGTCAGCCTCGTGGGAAATATAACCCGCTAAAGAGCCCGCCAAAAATGCCGATAAAAATGGCTTCTACTAACGCAGAACTTTCGTCATGTTATGTCGCAACAATTGTCTACTGAAGAGATACGCCACCTCAAGGCCGTGGTGGACGGCACCGGTGAGGTAGCGCTGGTTTCTAAGCAAATGCTGCGCAAGCTGCTGGCTACCTCAGATTCCTCTACTCGCCGGCAGATTGATCAGATAGCCAAAAGCGCAGCTACCACCGGCAATGACGGTGTACTGGCGCAGGATTGCCGTACCGGGCGGTTCAAGGTGCTGAAGCAGAACGACCTGGAGGCGCTGTTGCAACCGGAGCGCAGCGCACGCAGTCAACACTATGTAGCGCCTAGCAGGTCTCAGGTGCCGCCTGGCGGTCCGCGGGTGAAATCTCCAGAGGGGTCGATGACCCGGGGGCGCGCTATCCCCACGACGGTTGCCGAGGAGCTTGAGTTGATCAACACCCAGATGTTGCAGCAGATATTGGTCGACAACGATGGTGGTAAGTCCGAAGCGGCAGGGGTGATGCCTGCCAAGGCCGATCCCTACAACTCAGCGGGCGGGCCGTCGGTCAAAAAGTCGCTGTGGCGCGACTAGCCAGAACGAGCCAACTTCGTATCACGGCTTCGCGGCGACTAACGCGTAGCTGAGTGGCAGTTGTGCGGGCTGATTCTCGTAGAGGTCGAACTCGGCGCTGCTGATGTTATCCGCAAACTCCTCCACTGCCTGGATTGTCAGGCCACTTTGCACGCACGCGTTTAGCACCTGCGAGAAGGTGTACGCGAACCAATAATGAGTCGGCCCGTGACCTGGCTTGCTGTCGTCGTAGACGATGAGCTCTGTTTCCTCGAATGGTTGGTTGTCGAAGTAGCTGTAGGCAAGCTGCTGTGCCTTGCCGTTGCTCGGGTCCATCATTTTCAGAACAGGGTGTTCTTCATGAACGAACAGCTTGCCGCCGGGCTTCAACAGTCGGTAACAGACATCGAACAATTCCGACAAAACGGGCATCCAGCCAAGCACACCAATCGTAATCATCAGACGATCAAATACGCCATCGTATTTGTGCTCGATCTCTCGTAGGTCGGTTTCAACGAATGTGCATGCGATCCCGCCCGCGCGCGCCAGTTGCTGGCCCTGTGCAAGGAACTCACGCGACAGATCAAAACCGACGCACTCAACCGCGCCCATATTAGCGACCGATAACAATTCGCGAGCATTGTTACAAGCAAGTTGTGCAACTGCCCGCCCCTCGACGCCTAGCCGCTGCAGCCATTTACGCTCGACCGCGTCAAGCACACTAAATCCTGGCTGAGCGAACTGCTCCAGCAGTATGGCGAAGCTGTCAGCCTGCTCGTGCAGGTGTGCCGCTTTGTTCCATGCCGCACGATTTGCCGCTACGTAATATTCTGGATTTTTACTCATGACGTCATCTTATTAGACCTCGGCCTAACTGCGATATTCCGTGCGTCGCTGGTACCGGTCAAGTCATCGTCCGGGGCGCCGTACCGCAAAAAAACCTCAATCTTGCGCAGGGGCGAACTTGTTCGCCCCGACCCGCCCAGGTGGCCGGCACCAGAAAACTCCCGCCGCAATGCAGTCCCGCGAGCTTGTAACCCACCTCTGCTGCGGCGCAGCATGCCAAGTGGCGTCAGAGGTTTATACTTGGGCCATGCAATCGAAATGAGGGGCATTCGACTCGCAGGAAGTTGAGTAAATTTGTGCGCTTCAAGGGGACTGAAAGAACATGCGGAAAGTACTAGTGTGCGCCTCGGCAGTAGCTGGGCTGCTGTCAATGAATCACGCCATGGCCGGAGAGGACGTGGATGTTGTTTACCACTTCAACATCGACGACGGGCAGGGCATGTTCACTTCAACGATGGACAGTGCTGAGGCCGGTTTCCGGCTGCAGGACCTGGAAACTGGAGAGACGAGAAACGCGGTGGCCGTGACAGGTGAAAATGTCTCGGTCACGCGTAACGACAGCACCTTCGACATTGATGTTGATGGTTGTCTGTTTACGCTTGATCAAAGCTTGCAGGCGGTTTACGAGCCGACCCCTCCGTCTGACAGCGATGCCACTACGCCGTTCGGCAACAACGATGCACGCGGCCCAGGTCAAAGCACGATAATTGATCGCTTGGGTGGGCTGACCGGTGCGTGGGCCGGCCCGCCGCGGAGTGACGATTTCTATCTGGAAATTACCGCTGAGACCGCAGTGGTCGATGATCAGGTCAGCGTGCGGCGGCTTATCGTGAAGAAAAAGAAAAGCAAGAAAAAGTAACCTCTTTACTTTTATGTTGAGCGCGGCCGTTCGGCCGCGCTCAGATACTATCCACCCGTTCCATCAGCGCCAGTTTGCAACTGGTCGTGTGTTTTGGCCTCTCGGATAACTAGCCCTCAGGAAGGCCATATGATTACCGTCCACCATCTCAACAGCTCACGCTCATTGCGCATCGTCTGGTTTCTGGAGGAGCTGGGCGTGCAGTACGAACTTGTGGCTTACCAGCGCGACAAAGAATCGATGCTGGCGCCCGAGTCGCTTCGCAACGTACACCCGTTGGGTAAAGCGCCGGTGATTACCGATGGCGATGTCACGCTGGCCGAGTCCGGTGCAATCCTTGAGTATCTGGCGGAGCGATACGGGCAAGGGAATTTTGTGCCGCCCGCCGGATCGCAGGCGCGCCTGCGCTACACATATTGGATGCACTATGCAGAGGGTTCCGCGATGCCGCCTCTGTTGATGAAATTGATATTCAGACGAGTATCCGACGGGCCCATGCCATTTTTTATCAAACCGATTGCGCGTGCGATCGCCGGTAAAGTGAACAAGGCATTTATCGGCCCGCAGTTAAAGCTGCATTTCGATTACATGGAAGCCCAGATGGAGGGTAGGCAGTGGTTTGCCGGGGATGATTTTTCTGCCGCCGACGCGCAAATGAGTTTTCCGCTAGAAGGCGCCGCCGCGCGTGGTGTGCTGGATGCCAGCCGCCCTAACTTGATGGGTTTTTTGCAACGTATCCATGATCGCCCAGCGTACAAACGCGCACTGGAGCGGGCCGGCTCCGATTCACCGTTGTCTGGCGCCTAACACGCTCCCAACCACCGCTGGATCTGGAATGCGTCTGATTTTCAGATGCGAACCCGCAGAGCTCAATAAGTATTGATGCCAAGCTCAGCGAATGCAATGCACACCCTTCGTACAGTGGTCTACACTGCCAGCACTGCGGTGTAGTTTTGTTTTGCCGCGTGAATACCGGGTAACCACGCGCTAGCCGAATCGGGACAGGTTTTGGACACAGAGCAAAATCTGCTGCTGGAATTTGAGCGTTTGCGCGAGCGTGGCCGCTTGTCCGACGCTATGCTTATCGCGCGCGAACTTGTTCGACGCGATGTCCATAGCTCGCGCGCGCGTCGTGCCCTCGGCGAATTGTTGCTACAGAAAGGTCAACCGGGCGAGGCACTAACGAGTCTGGCGCTCTGCATCGATCTGGATCCGCGCGATGCTGTCGCGCACAATCATCGTGGTCGTGCACTCAATAATTTGCGTCGTCCCGCAGAGGCGCTGGAGGCGTTTGAGTGTGCGCTGCGGTTGGACGCCACCTACGCGGATGCATGGCACAACATGGGGCATGTGCGTCGTTTACAAGGTGATTTGCCAGCCGCCCAGAGCGCGTTACTAAAAGCGCTTGAATTGGATCCGACGCTGGTGCCTGCGCGCCACAAACTGGGCATGGTATATCTTGCCCAGGGCGAATATGTCTTGGCCGAACAGGCACTGCAACAGGCGCACGCTGCAGCGCCCAAACACGCGTCGGTGATCATCGCCTACGGCATCGCGCTGCATCATCTGGCCCGTTACGAGGAGGCGCTTGAGGTGTATCGGCGGGCGCTGGATCTGGACCAGAGGGATCTTGAGGCACACGCCAACATTGCCATTACGTTGCACGAGCTAAATCGTTTTGACGAGGCGGTGGAGCACTATCGCGTGGCCGTTGAACTGGCACCGCAGGACCCCTCGTTACCGCCCAAGTTGTGCGATGCGCTGCTGGCAGCGTCGCAGCCACAGGCGGCACTTTTGGTCGCAGAGCAAACGCTTGAGCGTATGCCCGGATTGGCTGGAGCGATTGCTGCCCGCGTAGTCGCACTCACGCACCAGGGGCGTGATGAGCAGGTCGCGCAATGGCTGGATTACCAACAATTGATTTTTCGCGAGCGCATTGAGCACATGGCCGGGTATGAAAGTCTGCTGGGCTTTAATCAGTCGCTTGCAAGTTTCGTCTCATCTCACCCCACTTTGCGTTACGAACGCACCGGCAACGCGACCCGCAAGGGTGGGCACACCGGCGATTTGTTGTCTGGCTACAAGGGGCCAGTGGCTGCGTTGGAGCGCTATGTGCAGTTAGCGCTGGAGCGGGTTCGACAAACGCTACGCGAATCCGACACCCGCTACGGGGTGACGACACCATCGCGCTGGCGCCTTAACATGTGGGCAGTGGTGATGAACCGCTACGGGCATCAGTTGCCGCACATCCACCCGACTGCCTGGATCAGCGGGGTGTACTATGCCGTCCTGCCTGCTACCGTCGGGCTCTCGCAGGGGCAACTCGACACCCTGGATGTTGCTGCTCACCCGGTTGCGGCCGAGCCAGACTGTGCCCTGGACGCACCTGACCCGGATCATGGCGGGTGGATTGAGTTTGGGCGACCACCCGATGACATCGTCGGGCCGAGAGTGCCGGCTACCCGCCTAATCTGCCCTAAGCCCGGTGATCTGGTGCTGTTTCCGTCGTATTTTTTTCATCGGACCATCCCCTACGACGATCCTCAACCGCGGATTAGCATCGCGTTTGACGCAATCGCAGTCGAGTAGGCTCGCTTTGGCTTGCGGCTCTCCTCTCAGGCGCTTAGGCTGGGGTGACTTGCGAGGGGATTTCGCTCAGTGATAAGACATAAGTTCAGAATCGTTCGCGCGACGGCACGCAATTCTGGCAAAGGGGGTTAATACATGTTTCGAATTTTCGCTTCAATAGCATTGATCGCGGCACTACTGGCAGTCACGCCAGCCAACGCCGCTTGTGATGCTGACGCTGTTCAGGACAGCGGTTCAATTTACCGTATCTGCATGCCCGAAGAGGGCGCCTGGAACGGCAGCCTGGTGATGTGGGCACACGGGTTTCAGGATGCTGGCGGCCCGGTGGAAATTCCGGAGAGCCAGCTATGTTTTGCAGATATCTGTCTGGATGAGCTGATGACCTCGTTAGGTTTCGCCTTTGCGACCAACAGTTACAGCAAAACCGGGCTGGCCATTGTGCAGGGGCAGGCAGACTTACTTGATCTGATCGATATATTTACCGAGCAGCACGGCGCTCCGCAAAGCGTTTACATGACGGGTGCATCGGAGGGCGGCATCATCACCACGCTGCTGGCTGAGAATCACCCTGATCGCATCACGGCGGGTCTGGCGGCGTGCGGCCCGGTGGGCAGCTTTGAGGAGCAGATCAACTACTTCGGCAACGCCCGCGCGACGTTCGAAGTGTTCTGGCCCGGGCTGATCCCTGGCGATCCGTTTTCGCCGTCGCAAGATCTCATTGATATGTGGGGCGATTACTATTCAAGTGTTGTGCGCCCCGCGCTGCTGGCGGAACCGCGTAAGCTGCGTGAGTGGCAGCGCGTCGCCCGCTTGCCGTTCGATGAGCTGGATTACGAAGCCACCGCTGAGAACTCAGCGCAGGCCGTGCTGCGATACGCAGTGCTGAATCTGCTGGACGCACAGGCGGTGCTGGGTGGCTTCCCCTACGACAACGACGATCACATCTTTATCAACACCGATGTGCCCCAGTTTGTGAATACCCAGGTGATGCGCGTCAGTGCAGATCCTGC